>JAUHZT010000040.1 GCA_030425905.1 Gammaproteobacteria bacterium | reverse complement strand
TGGAGCAAGCCGCCAATCGCCTGGCCTGGCAACACTGGGCAACAGACCTGCGCTTTCCCAGCGAGGGCTACTTCGAGATCTGGGCGCGTGCCGAGGACACGGCAGGCCGGTCGCAACCGCTTGTGCTGCCTGGCTGGAATCCGCGCGGCTATCTGAACAATGCCTGCCACCGCATTGCGGTGCAGGTGCGCGCGTGAAAGTTTTCGCGCTGCTGCTGTTGCTGCCGGCAGTAGCTCTCGCCGAGCCCGAGGTCGATGCCACTACCGGGCTGGTGAAGGCGCCGGGCTGGCTGCAGGTGCGGGCACACTGTGGCGGTTGTCACTCGCACGCGTTGCTAACCCAGCAACGTGCCGACAGGGATACCTGGCTTGAGATGATTCGCTGGATGCAGGCGACGCAAAATCTGTGGCAGTTCACGCCCGAAGTGGAAACAGAAATACTCGACTACCTCAGTGCGAACTATGCGCCACGACGCGGTCTTCGGCGTGCGCCGATTCCCGAGGCGCTCATGCCCGCCAGCAACTAACTTCAATCGCCTGCGTGTACAATGCGGCTCATGGCACGCAAGAAAAACCGCAAGCTAAAGGAAAAAAAGCCGCCACTTGGCTATCGGCTGGGCCAGCGTTTGCACTCAGCCGGCACATTCGGGCGCGGCGCGGTTCGTGACCCATCTTCGTTGCCCGCACAGGCGCACGGGTTTTTCAGAAGCTGGTTCCGGAAAATCTGGAGCGTACGTGGTGGCGGCCTGTATTCGGTTGGCTACGCGCTAACTTTCATCTGGCTCGAGGCTTCAACGCTGGCCGATGAGCTGGCATCGAGCGACGGCATCGGCGATTTTTTGCGCAGTCAGCTGTTCGAGTTTTTTACGCGCTTCGCAGTCGAGTCATTCATCAACATGGGTCTGGCTTTTGCGTGGCCCATGTACATTGTAAGACTGGCACCACCGTATGGCGCCATCGGCCTCGGCCTTGCGTTTGTCCTGTTCCCGCTGCTGCTCAAGAAACCCATCGAGAAATGGCTGTTCGGCGATGAGCCGCCAGTAATAAAGGAAAAAGAGGCCTGAGGCTCAAGCGTCTTCTACAACCTGGCCCTGGTTTTTTGCGCGCGCGGCAAAGCCTTCCTGCCATTTCGAGCGCCGCGAAGCCGGCGCAATCTGCACCGCCGTAACCTTGTATTCAGGGCAGTCAGTTGCCCAGTCGCCGTACTCCGTGGTGACAACATTGGCACCGGTTTCGGGGTTGTGAAAGGTTGTGTAAACAACCCCGGGCTTAACCCGGGTGGTGATGGCGGCGCGCAGCGTGATGTCACCCTTACGACTGGACAATGACACAAGCTGGCGGTCGCGGATGCCACGGGTTTCAGCATCGGCAGGGTGAATTTCCAGAACATCTTCGTTGTGCCAGACCACGTTGTCAGTTCTGCGCGTCTGCGCACCTACGTTGTATTGCGACAATATGCGACCCGTTGTCAGGAGCAGCGGGAACTTGCGGTTGGTCTTCTCTTCGGTCGGCACGTAGTCGGTCTCGACGAACAAGCCCTTGCCGCGCACAAAGTGATCAATATGCATGATCGGCGTACCCATCGGTGCGGCGTCATTGCACGGCCACTGTACGCTGCCAACCTCATCGAGGAATTTGAAGCTCACGTTCCTGAAGGTCGGCGTCAGCTCGGCGATCTCATCCATGATCTCGGCGGCACTGGAATAATGCATGTCATAGCCAAGGGCCTGGCTCAATTCCTGCGTTATCAGCCACTCATCCTTGCCCTGGCGCGCACTCATAACCGGGCGAACCCGGTTGATGCGACGTTCGGCATTGATAAACGTGCCGTCTTTTTCGAGGAAGGAGGTGCCGGGCAGGAATACATGCGCAAACTTGGCGGTCTCGTTGAGGAACAGGTCCTGTACGACGATGCATTCCATGTTGCTGAGCGCCGCTTCAACGTGCTGGGTGTCCGGATCGGACTGCGCGAGGTCTTCGCCCTGGATATACATGCCTTTGAAGCCGCCTGCGCAGGCTTCGTCGAACATGTTCGGAATGCGAAATCCCGGCTCAGCGTCGAGCGTGACGCCCCAGTGTTGCTCGAAGCTGCCACGGACAGCGTCGTCGCCAACCGGCCGGTAGCCGGCAAGTTCATGCGGGAATGAGCCCATGTCGCAGGAGCCCTGCACATTGTTCTGGCCGCGCAATGGGTTTACGCCGACGCCTGAGCGGCCAATATTGCCGGTTGCCATGGCAAGGTTCGCCATGCCCATGACCATCGTTGAGCCCTGGCTGTGTTCAGTGACGCCGAGGCCGTAATAGATCGCGCCGTTCCTGGCGGTGCCATACAGGCGCGCCGCAGCACGCAACTCATCTGCGTCAATGCCGGCAATCTTTGCCACCGCCTCGGGTGAATTCTCCGGACGCAGGATCATTTCTTTCCAGGCTTCGAATGACTCGGTATCGCAGCGTTCGCGAACGTAATCTTCCTTGACCAGGCCTTCTGCGACGATGACATGCGCGAAGGCGTTGATAACTGGAACGTTGGTGCCGGGCGAGAGCGGCAGATGATATTCGGCCTTGATGTGCGGTGAGCGCACCAGGCCTATCTTGCGCGGATCGACCACGATGAGCTTTGCGCCTTCGCGCAGCCGCTGCTTCATCTGCGAGGCAAACACCGGGTGTGCGGCGGTTGGATTGGCACCGATGACGAGAATTACGTCCGCTTCAAGAACGCTGTCGAACGGCTGTGTGCCGGCCGAGGTGCCCAGTGTCTGGTTAAGACCGTAGCCAGTCGGGGAGTGGCATACGCGTGCGCAGGTATCGACGTTGTTGTTGCCAAAGGCGGCACGCACGAGTTTCTGCACAACATACACTTCTTCGTTGGTGCAACGTGACGATGTAATACCGCCGACTGACTTGCGACCGTATTTTGCCTGCAGTTCCTTAAAACGTTTTGCCGCGTAAGCGATAGCGTCTTCCCAGCTGACAACGCGCCACGGGTCACTGGTGTTCTCACGAATCATGGGTTCCATGACCCGTTCGCGATGAGAGGCATAGCCCCAGGCGAAACGCCCCTTGACGCAGCTGTGACCGTGATTGGCCTGACCGTCCTTGTAAGGTGTCATGCGTACTACCTGGTCGCCCTTGAGCTCTGCCTGGAATGAACAGCCCACACCGCAGTACGCGCAGGTCGTCACCACTTTGCGTTCGGGCAAGCCGTGCTCAACAATGCTTTTTTCCATCAGCGTCGCCGTTGGGCAGGCCTGCACACACGCACCGCAGGACACGCATTCGGAATTCAGGAAGTCCTCGCCGCTAATACCGGCAGAAACTTTGGATCCAAAGCCGCGACCTTCGATCGTTAATGCGAAGGTGCCCTGGACTTCGTCGCAGGCGCGCACACAACGGGAGCAAACGATGCACTTGCTGGCATCGAACTGAAAATACGGGTTGCTTGAATCAACAGCCGCCGAGAGGTGGTTGTCGCCATCGAAGCCGTAGCGTACTTCGCGCAGGCCAACTGCGCCGGCCATGTCCTGCAGCTCGCAATCACCATTGGCTGAGCAAGTGAGGCAGTCGAGCGGGTGATCGGAGATATACAGCTCCATGACATTGCGCCGCAGTCCCGCCAGTTTGTTGCTTTGCGTACGAATCCGCATGCCCGGCTTTACCGGCGTGGTACACGACGCCGGGTAACCCTTCTGGCCCTCAACTTCAACGAGGCACAGTCGGCAGGAGCCGAACGCTTTCAGGCTGTCGGTGGCACACAGCTTGGGGATATCGATGCCCGTGCTGCGGGCGGCGCGCAGAATTGAGGTGCCAGCCGGGACGGTAACGGCGTGGCCATCAATGACGACCTCGATCGCTTCCGCGTCTGCACCGGCATTACGCGCCGCGGGCGTGCCGAGATCTTTCTGTCGTGTCCGGTTCATGCATCCCCTCCCTGGCGGGGCGCGAAGTCGTCCGCAAAGTATTTCAGAACACTGCGCACCGGATACGGCGTCATGCCGCCCATGGCGCACAGCGAGGCACCTTCCATGGTGTCACACAATTCGACCAGCAGGTCGTAGTTTAGCTCACGTTCCTCGCCTTTGATCATGCGATCGATGACCTCGACGCCGCGGGTAGAGCCGATCCTGCAGGGTGTGCACTTGCCGCAGGACTCGATTGCACAGAATTCCATGGCAAAGCGGGCGAGCCTGGCCATATTGGTCAGGTCGTCAAAAACGACTATGCCGCCGTGACCGATCATTGCGCCAATCTCGGCGAATTTTTCATAATCCAGCGGCGTGTCGAGTTGCTCAGCGGGAATGTAGGCGCCGAGCGGGCCGCCGACCTGGACGGCCTTGACCGGCCGGCCGCTTGCGGTGCCGCCGCCCCAGTCTTCAATGAGTTCGCGCAGCGTCACGCCGAAGGCCTTTTCGACGAGGCCGCCACGTTTGATGTTGCCTGCAAGCTGGAAGGCCAGCGTCCCCAGCGAGCGACCGACGC
This sequence comes from Gammaproteobacteria bacterium, assembly GCA_030425905.1. Classification (GTDB taxonomy): domain Bacteria; phylum Pseudomonadota; class Gammaproteobacteria; order Steroidobacterales; family Woeseiaceae; genus UBA1847. The sequence continues at coordinate 18,140 of JAUHZT010000040.1, read as the reverse complement.
CCATTTGTGCATAGCGCTCGGCGCCAAGCCGCAGAATATTCGGCACGCTGGCCAGCGTGACCACGTTATTGACCACTGTGGGCTTGCCAAACAAGCCTTCGAGCGCCGGCAGCGGTGGTTTGTAGCGCACGATGCCGCGCTTGCCTTCGAGGCTTTCGAGCATCGCGGTTTCTTCACCGCAGACGTAGGAGCCGGCGCCGATATGCAGTTCGATATCGAAATCGAAGCCGCTACCCTGGATGTTCTCGCCGAGCCAGCCAGCATCGCGTGCGACGGCAATCGCCTTACCGAAAATCTTGTGTGTCAGCGGGTACTCGGAACGCAGGTAAACATAGCCTTTGCTCGCACCCGTGGCGAAGCCGGCAATGGCCATGCCCTCGATCAGCGACAAGGGGTCACTTTCCATCAGAATGCGATCGGAGAACGTGCCACTGTCGCCTTCATCGGCATTGCAGGCGATGTATTTTTGCGTGCCGCTGGCATCGGCGACCGTGCGCCACTTGATGCCTGTGGGAAAGCCGGCGCCGCCGCGGCCGCGAAGTCCGGATTCCAGGACCGCTTCGATAACAGCGTCGCTGCCCATCGCCAGCGCCTGTTCCAGCCCGGCAAAGCCCGAGGTCGCACGGAAATCTTCGATCGAGAGCGCTTCGATCAGTCCACAGCGGAAAAATGTCCAGCGCTCCTGTTGTATAAGGTAGGGGATTTCCTGGGTCGGCCCGACCCGGCGAGGGTGTTCGCCGCCGCCAAGAAAGTCGGCCGCGAACAGGCTTTCTATATCGCTGGCCGCAACGTTGCCGTATGCGATGCGCTGCCCGTCGACCTCGACTTCAATCAGCGGTTCGAGCCAGCTCGCGCCCCATGAACCGTTGCGCACCAACTGTATATCAGTGCCCAGTTGCTTTGACTTGCGTGCAATGGCGATTGCGACGTCGTCGGCGCCCACAGAAACCGCTGCCGTTTCTCTCGGTACAAAGACCTTGGTGCGAGCCATCAGTCGTCGCCCCCCATCGCACCAACCAGCTCGTCGAAGCGCTCATGCGTGACGCGGCCATAGGTGCGCCCATTGATCATGATGGCGGGCGAGCAGGCGCAGTTGCCAAGGCAATAGACAGGGTCGAGTGAGATGTCCTCGCTGGATTCATGCAAAGCCAGGCCAAGGCTTTCCTGTGCATGCCGCGTCAATGCGGCGCTGCCCATTGCCTGGCATGCTTCTGCCTGACAAATCCTGATACTGTGCCGGCCACGTGCTTCTGTGTGGAAATCGTCGTAGTAGCTGACGACGCCATGTACTTCGGCGCGCGACAGGTTGAGCTCGTCCGCGAGTTGGCGAATCGCCGCTTCGGAAACGAAGCCGAATTGCTCGACAACGCGATGCAGAATCTGGATCAGCATTTCTGGCCGGGCGCCGAAACCTGCAACGAGTTCGCTGATGAGTGCCGCCTGATGACCGTTGCCTACTGGCATATCCGTTCGCCCCCTGAGTAAATATTGAAAGTTGTGCCGCGCAGAAAGCCAACCAGGCTCATGTTGAAGTCGCGCGCCAGTTGCACAGCGAGACTCGAAGGCGCGCTGACGGCGGCTAGCAGCGGCATGCCGGCAACGAGTGTCTTTTGCATGAGTTCAAAACTCGCTCTCCCGGAAACAATGATGCCAAGGTCGCTCGCCGGCAAGCGGTTGTCGAGCAGCAAACGGCCGACGAGTTTGTCCACGGCATTGTGCCGCCCTACGTCTTCCATTGAAACCAGCAACTTGCCGTGGCTGTCGAAGGCTCCGGCCGCGTGCAGCCCGCCTGTTTTTTCGAACGTTGCCTGGGCACCGCGCAGTTTGTCGGGCATCCCGAGCAGGCATTCCGTACTGAAAACCGTGCGGGTGTCGTGCAGCGGCTCGAGGCCGGTGACGCGCAGCGCGTCGAGCGAAGCTTTGCCGCAAACACCGCAACTTGAGGTCGTGTAAAAGTGACGTTGCAGGTGTCCAAGATCGACCGCGACGTTGGCGCCGAGTTCGACGCGAATCACATTGTGATTGCCGGTATCCGGCGCCGCCGGACCGCATACGTCGATGGATGAGATGTCGCTGGCTGCCCGTATGATCGATTCGGTGTACAGGAAGCCGGCCGCCAGTTCGCGGTCGTTGCCCGGGGTTCGCATCGTAATTGAAATGCTGCGCACGGCACGCCCGTCGGGCGTTGAGTAAGCGAGTCGTATTTCGAGCGGCTCCTCAACCGCCACCGCATCGTCAACGGTACCCTGCTGGCCGTTGGCGCTTTTCTGGATTCGAATGGCGGAGCTGCCTGCACTCATGAACTGCAATATTCCCTGGGTGGTGCGACAGTATAACTTTAACTGGCGTCGCGGACGCGGCCTGTCGAGGCTTGCGGGCAGTCCGTTTTTCAGTCGCCGGAGTGGTCGCTCGCAACCGGCAGCCGTGGCGCGGTTATCGCACTGCGCACGGCCGCCAGCGGCGCAAGCTGCGAGAGTCGAACGGTGTCGCTGTTTCTTGATACGCCGAGTTGCCGTAGCTGTGGGCGCACATCCGGGAAGCCGTCGGTATCGGCAAACTGGCGATAGATCGGCATGAACACGGGTTCGCTTATAAGTGTATCCATCTTGTGCAACAGTTCCGGTCCGCTCCAGCTATGGGCCGATGGCAGGCAGCACGCTTGCAGGCGATCAAGCACGGTATCCAGCGACTCGCGGCCTGCCGACCGGCGTCGTAATTCCAGGTCGGCCATTAGCGCGAGCGCGGCGCCGCTCCAGTAGACTTTCATGCGTGCCGCGCTCGTGTCGGCGAGCGCAGCGGCATTGGGCGAGAGCGCAGGCACTGATTGCCGTCCCCGTTCGAGGCCATCCAGAATTTTCTCCCACGCCTGCTGTTCACTGTAATGGCCGGAGCGTGCCAGCAGGACATTCTGGTAATACTGTGCAAAGCCTTCCGATATCCAGCGGTGCTTGCGTTCGACATACGGCAGCATCAGGTGTGTAAATTCGTGCGTTGCCGTCCAGTTACCGGCAAAGTCTTCCAGCGGGCTCGCCTCATTGATGAACAGTTCAATCGACTCACCGCCGTCGCGAATGACGCGGCCGAAGGTTACGGCATCCTTGCGCCGTGCCGAGTCGCCGACAGGAATCACAATCACCGTTGGTGCAGGGTTTGGGAAGCGCCCGTAAGCGAGATTGATTGTTGCGGCGGTGTCCGCTATCCATGCCGCGATGCCGTCACCGGCGTAGGGCTGTTGCCCTGCAAGCAAAGCGATGCGCAGTGTAGCTCCGGGAATCGACTCTTCCCTGCTATCGAAACGGCCAATGGCGGCAACCGACGTTGAGCTTTGCGGAGAACGCATCGGTTGGTAGAGATCTAGCTGCGGGTCGAGCAATTTCCACGGCAGCATAAGTTCGATGCCCTCGCCGAGTTCAAAGCGCACTTGCACTGGCGCGGCTTCTTCGAGCGCCGGGCGCCAGAACCAGACCGCAGGCGCAAGCAGCAGGTTGTTATCGGCAAGGGTCGCATTGCGTCGCTCCGCCGCGGCGGCGCGTCGCATATCTACCTCATAGCTGAGGCAACGAATACCGGCCGCTGGAATGCGCAGGCGCCGGCCGTCGTTTTGCAGCGGCTGGTGCGCATCGCAATCGCTGGCGGTTAGCAAAAAGTCGCCCGCATTGCGCGATCGCGCAGCAATCTCATTTTGCGGCGCTGCGAAGATAGCGGTCACGTGCATGCGCTTAAGGTCACTGTCGATACGAACAACGTAGTTGTGCGTAGCGATTGCGGGCGTAGCGAGTAACAGATTGATAATGATAATCGTTCGTAAAAGCATACGGGGAAGTCCCAAGTGCATCTCGTTTTGCTGCCGTTCAGGATACGGGGTTACAATACTTTCTGTTACTCGCTTCGAAGTTTTAAGGAAAGGAGATTCCGTTGAGCAAGATCGCACGCCGCAAGTTTATCCAGTTGTCCGCTGCAACCGCAGCCGGCTGTCTTATGCAGACCAGTCGCGAAGCAATGGCTGCGGATATGCCGAAGCTGGCCGAGGACGATCCAATGGCCAGCGCTATGCGTTATACGCACGATGCGAGCACTGTAGATGTTGCGTCGCGCACTAACCCGGCCGCAGAACAGCATTGCTCCAACTGCGCCCTGATCCAGGGTGAAGACGGTGAGGAATGGCGGCCCTGCCAGATCTTCCCGGGCAAGGTAGTCAATGCAAATGGCTGGTGTTCAGTCTGGGCGCCGAAAGCCTGAGGCTCATACAAGCAGTTTTTCCGAAACGCCGGCTTTTAAGCCGGCGTTTTTTTTGCTGCACGGCTTGTCTTCGGCGCACCAAACGGGCAATGACTGTATATAATGCCGCGTCGTAAACGCCGCCCGTTGGAGAAATCTCTTGTTTGAAGGACTAAAGACCCTGCCCGCCGATGCCATCCTCGGACTCATTGCCGAGTACAAACGTGATACGCGCGTCAACAAGATTGACCTCGGCGTCGGTGTCTACCGGACAGCGGCAGGCGAAACCCCGGTACTGGACGTAGTTAAGAAAGCCGAGCAACGTCTCGTTGATACGCAGGACAGCAAAGCATATATCGGCACGGCGGGTGAACCGGGGTTCAACGCGGCCATGCAAACACTGGCGTTTGCCGGGCACGGCGATGCCGACCGACTGGTCAGCATCCAGACGCCGGGCGGATCGGGTTCCCTGCGGGTGGCGGCTGGCCTGTTACTGCGTGCGAACGAGGACACGCGGGTCTGGGTCAGTGACCCGACCTGGGCGAATCATGTACCGCTGCTTGGCGGGGCGGGACTGACGCTGCAGCCATACCCTTACTATGACACGCAGCAGCATATTATCCGTATCGATGAGATGCTCGAAACATTGCGCACGGCAAGCCCCGGCGACGTCGTACTGCTGCATGCGTGCTGCCACAACCCGTCGGGTCTGGACCCGAGCGAAGAGCAGTGGCGGGCAATCAGCGAGGTAATCGTCGAGCGCGAGCTCGTGCCGTTTGTCGATATGGCTTACCAGGGCTTTGCGCACGGGCTTGATGAAGATGCCTTCGTCATTCGCCACCTGGCGGACAAGGTCCCGACCATGCTGGTTTCAGCATCTTGTTCCAAGAACTTCGGCCTCTACCGTGACCGGGTTGGCACCCTGTCGGTGTTGTGCCCGGACAGCAAGACCCGCGATGTGGTTGCGAGCCAGCTCAGCAATATCGTGCGTACGATTTACTCGGTGCCGCCGGATCACGGCGCCGCCGTCGTCAGTACAATTCTCAATGACGACAAGCTGACGGCACAGTGGCATGTCGAGTTAGCCGAAATGCGTGATCGCCTGCGCGGTATGCGCGTACTGCTGAATGATGCGTTGGGAAAAGTCGCGCCTGATCATGATTTTTCACACCTGGTGCGTGCGACGGGCATGTTCTGCTTTCTTGGCGTCAGCGAGGATCAGGTGAACCGCCTGAAGAAGGACTACGGCATCTACATCGTGGGCTCGAGTCGCATCAACGTTGCCGGAATTACCCCGGACAACGTCGATTACCTGGCTGAGTCGATCGCCGCGGTTCTGTAAACGGGCCGGGCGGCTTGCCTCAGGTTTGCTTGTCGCGGGCGATATTGGTCGCCAGCGCAATCATCGAAGACAGGTCGGCGAGGTTGGCAGGCACCACCAGCGTATTGCCGGTCTTGGCAAGTTCGCCAAATTCGCCGATGTATTGCTGAGCGACACGTAGCTGCATTGCTTCTGTACCGCCTGCGCCAACGAGCGCGGCGCCGACTTCGCTGAGGCCATTCGCCGTCGCCGTCGCAACGGCGAGGATGGCGGCCGCTTCACCCTCGGCTTCGTTGATTTGCTGTTGCTTCGCTGCTTCTGATTCCTTGATGACGCGCTGCTTCTCGCCTTCGGCCTGGTTGATCTTCGCGTCGCGTTCGCCTTCGGAAGTGAGGATCACTGCGCGTTTCTCGCGCTCGGCCCGCATCTGCTTTTCCATGGCGGTTAACACGTCGTGCGGCGGATTGATGTTCTTGATCTCGTAACGCAGGACTTTGACACCCCAGGGATCGGAAGCCTTGTCGAGTTCGTCGACCACGTTGGAGTTTATTGTGCCGCGTTCTTCGAAGGTCCGGTCAAGGTCTATCTTGCCGATCTCGCTACGCAGCGTTGTTTGTGCGAGCTGCGAGATGGCGAACATGTAATCGCCAATGCCGTAAGAGGCGCGGCCCGGGTCCAGCACCTGCATGTAGAGCACACCATCGACACCCACCTGCACGTTATCCTTGGTGATACATACCTGCTCGGCGATATCGACAGCCTGTTCCTTAAGCGTGTGCTTGTAGGCAATGCGTTCAATGAACGGGATCAGGATATGAAAGCCGGCGCTGAGTACGCGACTGAATTTTCCAAGTCGTTCGATAACGAACGCATTCTGCTGCGGTACAACCACTGCCGTCTTGGCAATGACAAATATGACAACCGCGGCGATTGCCAGTGCGACGTATAAAGAATTCATTCTAATCCTCGAATTTTTTTCGATTAACTGCTTATTGGTTGTTGCTGACGTACAGCGTCAGTCCTTCGCTGCGGATGATGCTAACGCGCTCGCCACCTTCGATGCGGCTTGTGCCTGCATTGACGACGGTCCAGTTGGAGCCGCGAAAACTCGTGCGCAGTGACTTGCCGGCTTCAAGGTTGCTGGGGATTTCCACGAACTCGCCTGCAACACCCTCCCGAAAGCCGGGCACGTTGCCGCGGATTTTTGCATACAAGGCGCGGCGAAAAGTAAACATTGAGATGAGCGACAGGGACGCGAACACCAGCCATTGCACCCATTCGGGCATCGTGATGCCGAGAAGGCCCAATACCCCGACCAGCGCGGCCGAGATGCCGAGAAACACTAGATAGAATTGGGCGTCGATTGCAAGCAGTTCAGCGCCAAACAGGAATGCACCAAATATCATCCAGGCCCACCAGGTCATCGCCTTCTCCTCTTCGAGTACCCGCTGATAATAACCCGCCAGCAGGCTATTGGGTTCGCTATTTTCCTGCTGCGCAGGCACGCGACGCCTGTTTGCATGCGGTGCGCAGGCAAGTGCTGGCACGCTGCAAACAGTTACGGGCTTAGCACCGGTCCCCAGAGAATCCGGCTGTTCTTGTCAATAAACAGTTCTTTAGTGATGCCCGCATTGAGTTCAAGTACGTAGCTGACCGGTTCTGCCGACGGTATTGTTCGCAGCGATTGCGGCTCGGTGTCGTGCGCGATATTGGCGATCGTGCCGTCCGCACGCACAAACGCGATATCGAGCGGTATAAATGTATTCTTCATCCACATTGAGTGCCGGCGCATGTCTTCGTAGACAAACAACATGCCTGTGAATCGCGGCAATTGCCGGACAAACATCAGGCCACGACGTTGCTGTTCGTCCGTCGTGGCAAGGTAGATATCGAAGCGGTAGCAGGCGAAGCGGCTGGCTTCGACTATGAGTACGTCAGTGTCGAAGGCGGCATCGAGGTTCGCGTCATCGGCAGCAGCCGCGCCGGGGGTGGCAAACAAGATACCGATCAAGAACAGGCCCGGCAGTCTCATTGCGGTCCCCAGATTACGATACCCCTAAACTCGAAGTGCTTGATCGAGACGCTGCTGTCGCCATTGACCTCGGCCAGTGGTGCGATGCAAAACACCTTGCCGGCAACGACGCTGGCATGCTCGTTTTCATCGGCGGGAAGCTGGCTGCTCACGTCGGTCCAGCAATTGTCGAGATCGACGCTGCCGAAGAAGCGTCCCTTGCCCTCTTCGATAATGGTAAGCCGGGTCGGCAACTCGGTACCGCGGGTGCCGGGTTCGAGCCCGGGAATGGCGACGATGAAAGCCAGTGCCAGGCCGCTATCGCCAGCACCGCCCGCGAAGCGCAGTCGGGCACCTTCGCCGCCGGGGCGCGGCATGCCTTCGCAGCTCATTGCCTCGGCCTGCCAGCGAATCTCACCCTCAAGTGCGCCGTACAGGGAGGCGCTTAGTAATCCGTCTGCGCTGCATGCGACCGGCTTCGGTGCAGGCGGCAGTAGCGCAGACGGGCGCGTATCCTGGCTCGTAGCATCGGCATCGACTACGTTTGTTTCCGCGGCGCCTGAGCACGCTCCGGTCAGTGCCACGGTTGCCAACAAGGCAATCAACGGCTTTGAAATAGCACTTTTCTGCAATGTATCGGGTCCAGAGTGGTCGTATAAGCTTCATTATTACTGATGCGCGCAATTAATGAAGCCTAAAAAGTTGGCGACGAGTTGGCCTTCCGGCGCATCCTCTCTAGAATGGCACGCCCTGTGTCAAAGCCCACAAGTCCATAGGAGTCGTGGATGAGCGTCGTAGAAAAATTTCAACAGCTGGAAGCCCACGCGAGTCGCCTGATCATCGGTCAGTCTCACCTGATAAATCGTATGCTTATTACTTTGCTGTGCGATGGACATTTGCTGGTCGAAGGCGCCCCGGGTCTCGCAAAAACGCGCGCGATCAAGGTGTTGGCGGAAAGTATCGAGGGCGATTTTCATCGACTTCAGTTCACACCTGACCTGCTGCCTGCGGATCTTACCGGCACCGACATCTACCGCCCGCAGGAAGGCACCTTCGAATTTCGCCGCGGACCTTTATTCCATAACCTGATTCTTGCTGACGAGATCAACCGCGCACCGGCCAAAGTGCAGTCCGCGCTGCTTGAGGCCATGGAAGAACGGCAGATCACGGTTGGGGAAAAAAGCTACCCGCTCGAAGACCTGTTCATGGTGATGGCGACCCAGAACCCGATCGAGCAGGAGGGCACTTACCCCTTGCCGGAAGCGCAACTCGACCGGTTCCTGCTGCACGTGCAGGTGAGTTATCCGACACCGGAAGACGAACGGCGCATTCTGGTGCTGAATCGCAACGAGGCGAAAGCCGCCGAACGCGATATGTTCCAGCCGCCGGAATTGCTGTCCCGGTCGTCAATCATGCAGGCACGGCAGGACATTCTGGGCCTGCATCTCGCTGATGAACTCGAAGAATATATTGTGAATATCGTCATAGCGACGCGCAAACCCGAAGCGATTGACGAGTCGCTCGCGGGCCAGATCATGTACGGCGCGTCGCCACGTGCAAGTATCGGCATTGATCGCGCGGCACGTGCGCATGCGTGGCTCGCCGGTCGCGACTACGTAGGGCCCGAAGACATCCAGGCGATCGCGCCGGACGTGCTCCGGCATCGCCTCGTACTCAGCTTCGAAGCAGAAGCCGATGGCGTCGATTCCACGACGGTGATTGAGCGCATTCTTGACGGAGTCGGAGTCCCTTAGGGCATGCGCCTCGATCACCTGCCAGCGGATGCCTCACCGATTAGCGTGACCCAGTCCGGGCTGATCAGCCTGAACGGGCCCGCCCGTGCAATCGCGCTGGATGTGTTGCGCGTAAACTCCTTGCAGACGGGCGCTTACGTATCGCATTTTCGTGGCCGCGGTATGGAGTTCGACGAATCACGTCCGTACCAGCCGGGCGATGATCCGCGCTCCATTGACTGGCGCGTAACGGCGCGTAGCACAACGGCCTACACCAAGCTGTTTCGCGAGGAGCGCGAGCGCCCGGTGCTGGTCATGGTCGACCTGCGGGCGAACATGCACTTCGCGACTCGCGGTTGCTTTAAGTCGGTACTCGCAAGCCGTGCGGCCGCGCTGATCGCGTTCGCGGCCAATCATCGTGGCGACCGGCTGGGTGGGCTGATATTTGGCGATGCCACGCACCGTGAACTCAAGCCGCGCCTCGGGCGCCGTGCGGCATTACGTTTTGCGCACGCGCTTGCCGAACACCCGGACTGGAGCGTGCAAGAGCGGCATGCCGACGAAGACGGGGAGGCCGCGCTGACAATGGCAATGTCGGCGTTGCGACGGGTTGCGAGGCCGGGCAGCCTCGTGGTGGTGCTCAGTGACTTTGCAGGGTTTTCGCGCGCGGCTCAGTCACACCTGTCGAGCGTTGCGCGTCACAACGAAGTGCTCGCCGTGAGCATCAGTGACCCGTTTGAAAAGCAGTTGCCGCCACCGGGCCGCTACCGGCTGGTGGCAGACGATGACGAGATGGCCATCGATACGCACAGCAAGGCGGCACGCCGCGATTACGAGCAGGCGTTTGCGCAGCGTAGCGAGGCACTTGAGCGATTTTGTCAGCGTTACGGTATTCACCACCTGTCGATGACGACCGAGGATGATCCCGTGACGGTGTTGCAGACGGCACTGGGGCGCAGAACACGATGAATCCGGCCGAACTGCCAATCAGGGACCTGCATCTGCCCGATCCCGTCAGCTTCTGGCCGCTGGCGCCGGGCTGGTGGGTGCTGATAGCGCTCGTCGCGATAGGGCTGGTCGTGCTGCTGCGCAAAGCCTTGCAGGCGCATCGCGAAAGTGCGGCGCGGCGCCTGGCGTTACGACAACTCAAGCAACATGCCGGGGACTATATGCGCCACGGTAATGCTGTGCAGCTTGCCACGGAGTTATCCGAGTTGCTGCGCCGCACGATGCTGGCGTATGCGCCGCGCCAGGAGGTTGCGGGCCTGACCGGCGAGGAATGGCTGAGCTGGCTCGATCGCGACCTTGACCGTTCGCATTTTCTCGAAGGCGATGGCAGGCCGCTTATTGAGTGGCCGTACCGGGACCCGGAATTGCCGGTCGACAAGTCCGATGTCGCAGCGCTCGTGGACGCGGTTCGCCTGCGCCTGGAAACCCCGGTCGGAGGTCGGCGCTGATGCTGAGCCTGGCCTGGCCCTGGGTATTGCTTGCGCTGCCGTTGCCATGGCTCGTGCGTCGCTGGTTGCCGGAGGCCAGCAGCGTGAGCGAGGCGGGGCTCAGGGTGCCCGGCCTGCACGGTTTTTCGATGCTGCGTAATCGCGCCGAGTCGGAGCAGCTGCTCAACTGGCGATTCTGGGTCGCCACACTGGCCTGGGTGTTACTGGTTGTGGCGGCCGCTCGCCCGGAACGTATCGGCGACGAGCTCGATGTGCCGGTGTCAGGGCGTAACCTGATGCTCGCGGTCGACCTGTCCGGCAGTATGGATCAAAAAGACTTTGCACTTGGCAACACGCGTGTTGACCGGCTGACCGCAACCAAGGCCGTTGCCAGCGACTTCATTACGCGTCGCGAAGGTGATCGTATTGGCCTGATCCTGTTCGGTGAGCGGGCTTACCTGCAGGTCCCGCTGACACTGGATCGAGAAACCGTAAAGGTATTGCTGCTCGAGGCTTTCATTGGCCTCGCGGGTGAGAAAACGGCAATTGGCGACGCCATTACGCTGGCCGTGAAGCGCATCTATGACCAGCAGGAAAACGCAAGCGACCAGGTGCTGGTGCTATTAACCGACGGGGCCAACACGGCCGGTGAAGTAGACCCGCTGAAAGCGGCCGAACTTGCGAGCCAGATCGGTTTGCGTGTTTACACTATAGGTATCGGTGCAGAGCAGCTGGAAGTGGCATCGCTGATCGGTGGCCGCCGCCAGATCAACCCGTCGGCTGATCTTGACGAGGCGACCCTAACGCAAATTGCAGAAATGACCGGTGGCCGTTATTTCCGTGCCAAGGATACGGCCGGCTTGCAGGATATATACCGGTTGCTCGATGAACTGGAGCCGGTTGAAGAGCCTGAAGCGGGTTTCCGTCCCGTGCATGCTCTTTTTCATATTCCGTTAGCGGGAGCATTCTTTCTGGCTGCCGGCATGGCACTCATCAGTTTGTTTGACAATTGGCGCCTCTGGCGCGCGGCGAGGGCATTGCGCAATGCTGGCTGATTTTCACTTTCTGCGTCCGGAATGGCTAATCGCCATACCGCTGGTCATCGCAGCAGCCCTGTTGTTTGCCTACCGTCGGCTCGGGGCAGGAAGCTGGGCGTCGGTAGTCGATCCAGCGCTGGCGCCGTACGTGCTCTCCGGTTCGCAAGCAGCGCAGCGTGACCGGCGCTGGCTGTTGCTGGCACTGGTCGGCGTACTTGGCGTGCTCGCGCTGGCGGGGCCGGCGTGGGAACGGATAGACCAACCCGTGTTTCGGTCTGAACAATCACTCGTCGTCGCACTCGACCTGTCACGCTCGATGGATGCGCAGGACGTCGCGCCCAGCCGCCTCGTGCGCGCGCGCCTGAAAATTCTCGACCTGCTGGAACGGCGTGCAAGTGGCCAGACGGCCTTGCTGGTTTTCTCGGCGAATGCGTTTACGGTGACGCCGCTGACTACCGATAAGGACACCGTTGCGTCGCTGGTCAACAGCCTGACCACCGATATCATGCCCAGCCGTGGCAGTTACCCGGTGGCCGCGATCAGAAAAGGCAAGGCGCTGCTGGAGCAGGCATCCGTCAGTGTTGGCGAGATTCTATTAATTACCGACGGTGGTTCGTCACCCGCCGCCGAGCGTGTAGCTGAAGAATTGCGCGAGGCAGGCTTCACGCTGTCCGTGCTCGGGGTGGGCACACAGCAGGGCGCACCCATTCCGCGCGCCGGCGGTGGCTTCGTAACAGATCGTGCGGGACAAATGGCCGTACCCAAACTCGAGGAGAGTTCACTGCGCGCGCTCGCTGCTGCCGGTGGCGGGCGTTACGCGACACTGAGCGCCGATGACCGCGATCTTGATTTCCTGTTGTCCGGTGAGGCCGGCACACGCACCGCCGGCGACGATGAACAGACGACGGACCAGTGGCGTGAGGAAGGCCCCTGGCTGCTACTGGCGCTGTTGCCCCTTGCGGCGCTGGCTTTCAGGCGTGGCTGGGCGCTGGTCTTTGTACTGGCCCTCTTGCCGCTGACGGAGCCCGCAGAAGCCGCGTTTTGGGATGACCTGTGGCTGAATAAGAACCAGCAGGCGCAAAGATTGCTGGAAGCGGGTGAGGCGGCGGCGGCAGCCGACCTGTTTGAGGACGGTGAGTGGCAGGCCGTGTCGCGATACAGAGCCGGTGACTTCGACAACAGTGCGGCGCAATTCGCTGAGCGAGGCGATACGCGCAGTCTCTACAACCTTGGCAACGCGCTGGCGAAAAAAGGCGAGTTTGAATCGGCAATCGATGCCTACGAACAGGTGCTCGAAACAGAGCCGGACAACGAGGACGCCGCGTTCAATCGCGACCTGTTGCGCGAAGCGCTTGAGCAGCAACAGCAGCAACAACAACAGCAACAGCAGCAAGAGTCATCGGAGTCGTCAGGTGAGCAGGGTGAAAACTCCGACCAGCCGGCCGATCCCAACCAGGAGTCAGACAGTAACGGTCAGACAGACGGTGAGCCGGGCGAAGATGAGGCGGCTGACCGTGGCGAGGACGAGTCGGCGGAACAGGATCTCGAAGCGTTGCAGGAAGAATTGCAGCGGGCTGCGGAGCAGGCCGAGCAGCAGGACCCCGGCGAGCAGCAGCTAAGTGAGGCTGAACTGGCCGAATTACGCCAACAGCAGGCGCAGGAACAGGCGATGGAGCAGTGGCTGCGCCGCATCCCGAACGATCCGGGTGGTTTGTTGCGGCGTAAATTTCGTTATCAATATCAGAAAGCGGGCAAGGATCAGGACGGCAACAACCTGTGGCCCGACAACGAGGAACAACCATGGTGACAGGTCTGCACTGTAAACACGTTAGCGTATGGATCGTCGCGCTGGCGATCTGTCTGGCTACCCCGATCGCCTCGGCCGAGGTCGTCGCGAGCGTTGACCGTGATCGCGTCGAGAGTAATGAGTCGTTCAACCTGAACCTGAAGGTTGACTCTGTGGCTGGTCTCACACCGGACCTGTCCGTTCTTGATCAGGACTTTCATGTTGGCTCAACAAGTCGTTTGAGCGAAGCGAGCATCATCAATGGTCAGGTGCAACGGAGCATGTCCTGGACTATTACGCTGACCCCGAAACGTGCAGGCACGCTAACAATTCCGCCGGTCAGTGTTGGCGCGGAACAAAGCAATGAGCTGATCATTACGGTCACCGAACCTACCTATGAGCCGCCCGGCGAGGCCGATGTCTTTATTACGGCCGACGTTGAGTTTGACGAGAGCTATGTGCAGGCGCAGGTGCTGTACACGATCAAGGTGTACCGTGCCGTTGCGACGCGCCAGCCCGTGCTGCGTGAGCCGGTTTTTAGTGGCGCCGAAGTGCTGGTCGAAGTAGCAAGCGATGAACGCAATTACGAGTCTGTGTTGAACGGACGTGCCTACAGTGTGGCCGAACGTGTGTACGCTATTTTCCCGCAGGAGAGCGGCGAAATTTCGATTTCGCCGATGCGTTTTGAAGCGCGGGTGCTGCGCGACGGACGGATCACCGGCCGCAAGGTGTTCGAGTCTGAGGCACGCACGATCAAGGTGAACCCGATTCCGGCGCCGCCGGCCGATTATCCGGACGCCGCCTGGCTGCCTGCCAAGGAGGTTGTGCTTGTGGACGACTGGTCGCGCGAACCCGGAGAACTGCGCGCTGGCGAACCGATTTCGCGAAACATTACGGTCAGTGCCCTGGGGCAGCTACAGACGCAAATACCCGTTATCGAACCGCCGGTTGTTGATGGCGTCAATATCTACCCGGACCGGCCGGTACTAAGCCGTCGGCTGGAGGCCGGGGGGATCCGCGGTATGCGCACCGATCAGTACGCAATGATTGGCGTGAATGGTGGCGAAGTGACACTGCCAAAACTCGAACTGCCGTGGTTTGACATCAATACGAACGAATGGAAAGTGGCCAGGTTGCCCGCACGCACTCTGACCATCAAACCGCCGCCAGCCGCCGCAAACCCGGAGCCGGTCGTGGAACCGCCGGTTGCAGCGGAAAACCTTGCGCCTGACACCGCTCGCGAGCCGCCGGTGCAGTCGGATTTCTGGCGCCGTGTTGCGGAGATTCTGGCATTCGTGTGGGTGCTGACGGTGTTTGCCTGGTGGTGGTCGCATCGACCGCGCCGCGAGCTGCGCGAGCCCGCGCCAATGCCGTTGCACAAGCAGCAGGCGAAATTGTTGAAGGCGGCACGCAAGGCGGCGCTGGCCGAAGATGCCGCGGGCCTGCGCCAGGCGCTGCTGGCGTGGGCCGCGCTGGAATGGCCCGAGCGGACACCACGCAGCATCGGTGAGCTGGCGAGACGCGTATCGGAGCCGCTGGCGGCTGAACTTATGCGCCTGTCGCGGGCGAGCTATGGCGGTGAAGCGGCTGGCTGGGACGGCGCGGCGATGGCCAAGGCACTGCGCTCTTTCGCGAAACTCGAGGAAGGGGGCGTTGCGGCCCGCAAAGACCTGTTGCCACCGCTAATGCCGTCCTGATTCCAGCACGGGCGCGCTACCAGTGTCCGGTGTTCGGCATCGACGCCCAGGGCTCCTTTGCGGGCAGTGCGTCGCCTTTTTGCAGCAGCTCAATGGATATGTTGTCCGGCGAGCGCACGAAGGCCATGTGTCCGTCACGTGGTGGCCGGTTAATCGTGACACCACCCTCCGTCAGGCGTTCGCACAGCGCATAAATGTCGTCAACCCGGTACGCGAGATGACCGAAGTTGCGGCCCTCGCCGTACTCTTCAGGATCCCAGTTGTAGGTCAGCTCAACCTGCGCGTCGTCGTCGCCAGGCGCGGCGAGGAAGACCAGCGTAAAGCGTCCTTTTTCATTGTCGACACGGCGCAGTTCCCGCAAGCCCAGCAAGTCGCAATAAAACCTGAGGGATGCGTCGATGTCACTGACGCGCACCATCGTGTGCAAATATTTCACTCGCTGTTACCTTTCCCGCGTTGTGCAGGTCATTGGTTGAAGTCGTGCTTGTATAGCGACGACAATGGTCGGCCATTCCGGCGATGCGGGCAAGTTATGCCATCCAGCAGCACAACAGGGTTCCACTTTGGCGACGCGCAGCGGCCGCCTAAGCCGGCGCGACTGCGGCGCGGGGGAGCGGTTCGCAAAACGGTTCAGGACAGCGGCTGTAATCTTGAGTCTGCCGGTTGTGACGGAGCCCCTGCATGAGCGACACGGGTTCGCCACTGATTCTCTACGTGCCGGGCTTGTTGCCGAAACCCGCGGCGCGCCAGCACCGGGAGGCTTTGCGCCGCTGCCTGCTCGAAGGCGTACGACGGGTTGACCCTGCCCTGTCTGACGCGATTCGACGCAGCGACAACAGCTTTGACCTGGTCGCGTGGACCTACGATTTCTACCGCGAGCATCGCGATATTGGCCAGGATGAGGCGGCGATCAATGCGGTGATCGAACAGCAGGCTGCAGACGACACAGATATTCGCGAGGCCTCGTCGCTTATGCGGCGTCTTACCCTGTTTCTGTATCGCATGGGCGATCGGCTGCCATTCTTGATCCCGCACCTGGCGAACGAGCGGATGGAAGTGCACCTGCAGGATCTGCGGCGCTATTACCAGAATGAGGACGGTGCAGCCGACCGGGCTCGCGAGTTGCTCAAGCAGCGGCTGCGGGCAGCGCACGAAACCGGCCGGCCAGTGCTGCTGCTTGCGCACAGTATGGGGTCGGTCATCGCCTTCGACAGCCTCTGGCAATTGAGTCACAAGGACCACGGCGAATTGCACGTCGATACCTGGGTCACCATGGGGAGTCCGCTCGGGCAGAACTACCTGCAGAAACGGATCCTCGGGCATGCGCAGTCAGGGCGCTTGCGTTATCCGACCAATGTCGGCCGCTGGATCAATCTCGCGGCGGTCGGGGACCTGACCGCGATTGATCCGCATCTCGGTAATGACTTTGCTGAAATGGTCGAGCTCGGGCTCGTCGAGTCTATCGAGGACCTGTCGATGTTCAATTATTACCGACTCGACGGGCAGCTCAATGTGCACGCCGAGTACGGCTATCTTGTCAACGAAGTCACCGGGCGCATCATCGCCGACTGGTGGCGGAAGATTACGTGCCCGGCTCCAGATTCGGCTTGATCACAATGTCGATGCGACGGTTGCTTGAGCGTCCTGACGCGGTTTCATTGCTGGCGACCGGGCGGGTTTCACCGTAGCCCGTGGCAATTAACCGGTAGGTTGGAATGCGCATTGCGTTCACCATGTACTGCTGCACCGATTCCGCACGTTGCTGTGACAGCTTCTGGTTGAAATCATCGCCGCCGTAAGAATCGGTGTGGCCCTCGATCACGAGTTCACTGCGCGGAAAAACGTCGATGGCCTTTTCTACTTTCTCGAGCAGCGCGAAGTTCTCGGGTTTGATCTGGGCCGCGCCACTGTCAAAGGTCAGGCCGACGAGGCGCAGGATAATCGTATTCCCCTGGCGAAAAACGCGTGCCTCGTCATTGGTGAACATTTGTTCTACCTGGGCAAATTGTTCCTTGACCCGGTTTTGCGCTTCGAGGCGCTGCACCAGTGCCGTGCGCTCGGCGGTTGCGCCGCCAAGCCGTTCGTCGAGCACCCGCAGTTCTTCTTCGAGATCCGCCAGCCGGATGTCATCTTCGGCGGTCTCCTGCGCGAGTCGCTGGTTTTCGCTGCGCATTTCATCGATGTAAGCGACCAGTTCGCTGGTTAGCGCGTCCGGGCCATTGTCCATGACGGGCAGCACGTCGGCCGCTGCCGAAATTGCGCGTAAGGCCTGCTCCCACTGCAACACCAGCTCTTCAGCCGTCAGGTCCTTGTCACGCACCTGGCGCACGATTTCTGAAAGATGGATCGCGTGCTTCGCTTCGTAATTGGCCTGTTGCGCAAGACTGCGCGGCAGGTCGGTGTCGTAGCGATTCTCGCTGAGCTCGCGTTCCGCGTCGGCGAGTAGCTGCTTGGCCTTGCTGAAAGTGATCGGTGCGTAACGATCGGCTTTAGCGCGATCCGCGTCGGCCAGCAAACGCCGGGTATCGCTCAGGTACTGAATCTTGATGGCGTCGAGTTCGGCCTCACGATAGAGGGTTGTGGCTTCCACGTCCTTGCGCTTGGCACCTTTGAGGTCGCCGCGTTCCAGCAGCCGGATCGCATCGCCAAAATCGGCCTGCGCTTTTTGCCAGATATCGGGCGAAAGTTCCGGCGCGCGCGCATTGGCGGCATCCTGGCGGCTCTTCATCACCTGTGACAGGGCGGTGGTGGCCAGTTGCGCGGCCTCGGCGGCGGTCCTGAAGTAGTCGGCGGCTTCGTTCGCGTGATTGCGCACGTATTCGATGTTGCGGCCACGGGCAAGCCCTTCCTCCGCATCGTTGAATTCGTCAAGGCCACGGTTGTAGCTGCGCGGTGCGAGCA
>JAUHZT010000039.1 GCA_030425905.1 Gammaproteobacteria bacterium | reverse complement strand
CTCCAAGATCGTTTTGCGCTTATAGGTCAGCGCCCCAAATCTTTACACCACTGCACCAAGTTGAAAGACAGGCAAGTATGCGGCTGCTACGGATACGCTAAGTACGAACAACGAAAGTCCGAAACTTGCAAATACAAGTCGGAATAGTCGATTGCTCTCGGCAACTGGCCGACTCCGGTTCCAGAGGAGCAACACACATGGGACGAAGCCAATCAGAATCAGCACACCATAAAATTGGTATGAAGATAGAAAAAAACGAGTTAGTGCTGGAAGATCAGCACCGAAGCCTTGGAACAGGTCTTGAAATCCTGCCCCACTAAAGAATATCGCCACGTAGATTGCGACCGATATCAATGTTAGTAAGACAGACAGAATAAGCATCCACAACTTCACGGGTTGGTTTATGTCTTCCGATTCATCTGGCGGTTCAGGCAAAACAATCGCGATTGGCACTTGAGCAATCCCCAACTTAACGAAGACGCTCTTTGGAGGTGTTGTGGATAACATCCTCATCGAATCGGCGATCCAGTCACCGTCCGCTTTGGGTAAACAACTGCCCGCCATGATACTACGGCGGGACCGTCTCAGTACGGCCATCAGCGGTCAGTCGGCAATCGCTTTTCGCCAGTTTTTGACAGCTCTTTCGATCTGATCCTCATCCTCAAAGTGCGGCGGTCCTTTGGCCCAGTTGAGGAACGCAACAACCGCTCTGCGTTGGTCGTCGTCACAGAGAAACTTGAAGTTCAGATAGGAGTTAGAAGGGTCTTTGGATCGTCCGTACTCGGCAAGAGCGTTGACCGTGTTTAGGGCTACAAGTGAGTCGTCATCAGGGTATTCGATGCAATACTGCATGTAGCTTGGCACGACTCGAAGCAGAGATTCCGGTTCGAGTAGCTCCATCGGGTCTTGCGTTGCCTTTATCTGTTCGTCGGAGATCAGCCGGTCAGCAAGGACCTTTTGAAAAGCATCAAAAACTGTTACAGCAATCGACAAAGTTGATCTTACTCGCTATTAAAAACGAAGATTTGCGACCGGCAGAAAAGGGTCAGTAGGAGCCGCCCAAACCTAGCCAACTAGGTGATTTGAGCGGCCGGTATGCGACCATCATCGGACGGTCAGTGTCATACAGTTATACGTCAGTTTGCTCGGATATTTCCAGTGCATCGTCGATCTCAATGCCCAGGTACCTGACGGTGCTGTCCAACTTTGAATGCCCCAATAACAGCTGCACAGCCCTGAGGTTCTTAGTGCGCCGATAGATTAGCGTTGCCTTAGTCCGTCGCATCGAATGCGTGCCATAAGCGGCAGGATCCAGACCAATTCCGGCTACCCAGGCTTCAAGGATGCGCGCGTACTGACGTGTCGACAGATGCGGCGATGCGAGTTGGCGGCTGGGGAACAGGAAATCACTGGAAAGAAGCTTTGCCGCGTAGATCCATTGCTCGATTGATTTACCGGTCCGTGCCGTGATCTCAAATCGAACGGGTTGTCCCGTCTTCTTCTGTAAGATCATTGCCCGTGACAGGGCTCGGCCATCTCGCGCGACGTCAGATACACGGATCTTAAGTAAGTCCGATGCTCGTAACTTACTATCGATCGCAAGATTGAATAACGCCAGGTCCCGGCGTCGCCCTTCGTTCTCCATACGGATTCTGATTGACCAGATCTCTTGAGGCGTAAGCGGCGCTTTCTGGCCGATGAGCTTGCCTTTATTCCAGGGGATTCTGGTCTTGGTTTTCTTACGGATTGAGTACATATCAAGACTCCTCTCATTCATCTTAGGAGCCTAAATGATGGACGGTGAGCGGCTGCGAAGCACCTAAAACGTGCCGCTTGAATGTACTTTTTGGGGTATTCTGGGGGTCTGCTAATGACCCAAACCAGCCTCTCGGCGAAAGCGAGTATCTGTAGTTTCACGTGACCAAGCGCAGCTCAAATCAACAATTGTTAGCCACAGCCGGACTCGTTATCGGCGTATTGGCATGGCCAGCGTTCGGCATCTTCTTTGGACACTCGTTGGGCGACATCTTTTCTGAAGATCCGGTGGAGCAGGCACGGCTAATAGCGCAACAAAGGCTCATCGCAAATACCGCAGGAGCGATGTTTCTGATCTTCGTGCCCCTAGCAGCATGGATCGCTGGGCGAACGTGTTGTGCGCACAGGGTTCTTTCACTGTTAACCTCGATCAGCGTCTTTGGCTTAGCGGCATTCCTCATTGGGCTAATGATTTTTGGGTAGCGAACGGCCGCTAATGACCTATTCTGTTGAAAAACTCCGTTCTTAGAATCGTCGGATTCTTATTTGCGATTTCCGCTCGTTTTCGTACGCTAGATATGAGGAGGTAGTGCAAACGCTATGAAAACACCTCCTGGCGCAGCTCAGTGCCACTAATCAGCGCTACCGGATGCGCACGGGATCAAACGAAATTCTTCGTGTGTTTTCGCGCCGCTCGCATTACTGAGCTTTTCAACAGAATAGACCCGTTGCGGACGGTCGTCCATCAACAAATAGCTCCAGCAAGAAACTGCAACGACAATGTCCTATGACGGCATCATAGCCAAAGCAATGCGAATCGGGGTCGATGAGATTGCTTATCCAATTGATGTCTTTGCGACCGCCACTGAACTTGCAGAGCACCCTCAAGCGGCTGAGAATTTCGACAGGTTGTTAGGGCTTGTTGAAGATAGAGAAAACCATTTCACAAGATGGGCCGCTATACGTGCAATTGGCCAAATGGACCATAAGTTCCTCTTGCTGGCGAAGGACTCACTTGAACGCCAATCAGCAGTCGAGGACTACGAACTCGCACGTAGCGAGATCAAAGCGTGCTTGGACAAACTTGGCTAGATTTCAGGCTGCGGTTCAGCGGCTGCTTCTGGCCGAATCGAGCCGTTCAGGGTTTTTGAGGTAGGATGACTCCTGTCCGACCTAAGCCGACATTTCCTGTTCGTTCGTCAATATGAACCTAGCACGCAATATTCCCTGGCCACGCATACTGGCTGAAGGCGCAATTATAGTTGTCAGCATTCTGCTGGCATTCTGGATAGATGCTTGGTGGGAAGAACGGCAAGCCGAAGCATCAGAGAGGGTCGTCCTACGAACGTTGCTCGATGACCTGACGGCGAAGCGGCAGCTGCTCACCGAGCGGAACCGATTCGTTGGCGCAATACGAGATTCTGCGGAAACGCTGCTCAGAATATCTTCTGGCGCGCAAACGACGCCGGCCGAGGAGTCGATTGACAAGTTGATCGGTGATGTTTGGTGGGTGAGCAATGACGCCCAGTGGACCAGCGCGCCATTGGAATCGCTTGTGGCCAGCGGTGGTCTCGCCTTGATATCAAATCCCGAGCTGGTTCAGTCATTGGAGTCGCTACGGGTCGCAATTGAAAGGGTCAAGTATCACTCCCGCAACGATCAGGAATTCCATAACAGGATAATGACTCCCTTCATGATCGAAAATGCCGATATGGCACAGATCACGACCAGTATGAGGCAACGGCCAGGTCAGCCAGAAATCACGATCGCACTTACCGAGTACGGATTCGGCACGCGTCGTGATCATGGTGAACTGCTGGCACGAGTGCCGTTCCAGAATCTCTTGGTCGCAAAGATCGAACGCTGTCTCGACCTATTGGAGATAGGGCATCCAGGCGTCGAGATACACCTAACTTCTGCTATCGGCATGCTCGAAGCCGAATTAGACGGAATTTCAACTGTCCGCTAATGGCCGGAAGCCGCCTGCCAATCGCCCGAAAAACCTGCCGTTCGAATGACCGCTTTTTGGAAAAGCCGCCGTCCAGGCGTACTGGCCTAACTAATTTTTCAATCCGGATAAAGAAAAACCCTCTCACCTCCGCGTGTTGCTTGCAGTGGTGGAGGGTTATTTTCTGAGGGAGATATCTTTATCCCCCTGCATTGCAGGGCCTTCTTCCTTGTGCCGCTGCATGCGGGGGGTACAGCGCAGCAACAAGGCCTTCAAGACAAACCTGACGGCGTACTTACAATGCCCAGGAAAACGCCAGCGAAATACTTG
This sequence comes from Gammaproteobacteria bacterium, assembly GCA_030425905.1. Taxonomy (GTDB): domain Bacteria; phylum Pseudomonadota; class Gammaproteobacteria; order Steroidobacterales; family Woeseiaceae; genus UBA1847. The sequence goes on along the minus strand of JAUHZT010000039.1, from coordinate 18,814 downwards.
TACCGGGGTCCTCGGCAAAGATAACGACACCGGCACGCTCTATATCAACGGTGTCACCCAGCAAATTCTGCGCCTTCGCCTTGATCGTTATCTTCTCGGTCGGGTACCAGAAGTAAGTCAGGTCCAGTGAATGAAACGGCTGTTCGTAGCCGTCCGGTGCACCATTGCGGCCCGCGACAAACAGGCGCTCGCCGAATACATTGTAGATCAGCGACGCTGTGTGCTTCGCATCGCGCGAATCGAAACCGAGCATCAGGTTGGCCGTGTACTCGGACGCCCCGGTCAATGTACGCACCGGATTAGTCGGCACGCTGGCGTTCGGCCCTGCGATCAGTTCAGAGTCCTGCAGCGTAAAGTTGCCTTGAATAAACATCGTGTCGAAAATGCCGCCGAGGAAGCCGAGTTCTTTGAGCCCCTCAACTTCGACACCGCGTACCTGGGCCGACTCGGCGTTCACGACCTCGCGGGCAATCGTCGTGTCGGACGCCGGGATCTCGAAGAACTCGATCGGGTTCGTTATATCTTTCTGAAACAGCGTAACGGTGAGGTTGTCACCCGAACTGAAATACCACTCCGCCCGAATATCGAAGTTATCGACATCGGCCGGCGTGATGCCGGGGTTACCACGAACCAGGTTGTCGGTCACCGGATCGATGTAGCTAGACGCGGTGATTTCGCGCAGGTCCGGACGGACCGCCGTTTGGCTGTAGCCAAGTCGCAGCTGGAAGGTGTCCGCCCACAGCGCACCCATGTAAGTGAGCGACGCGGCCGGATACAGTTTGTCTTCCTGGAACGTGCCGTTCTCAAGGACTACCGGGTCTGTGCTCACCTGCGGCGAATCCTCGGTAAAACCGTATGGATTCCACGACAGTGCAGCCTGCCGGTAGTCTTCCCAGCGCGCACCCGCCGCGATACGCCAGGTGTCGTCGAACGTCCAGTCCACCGAACCCCAGGCTGAATCAGTCATCGTCGCGGCCAGATAACTATTCGTATTGGCGCCTTGCCGATCAAAAACTGCATCGTTTACGTACGTATCAGTACCTGGAACCGTAGCGAGTAAATTGGCATCCGAGAACACGTCGTCGAGGCCGCCCTCAAGCACCGACGGATCACTGACGCTAAGGTAGCCAAGGCTGAACTGCGATTGTTTGTAGGTACGCGTTTTCTGCGCATGGTCCCAGCCGCCCGCAAGCTCAACGTAAGAATTACCGAACTCCAGCGGCACTACCCCGCTCCACCCGTAATTTTCAACGGCATCGTCGAGATCGGTGAAGCGGTAGTCGGCCGCCGACGACGTGAGACGTACGTTTTCGGCAAGCACCGCACCGCTCAGCGCGTCTGTCGTGGTCTCGGCCGCAACCGTTACCCGATTGGGAATATCCGTACGTGCATCGGACGTCGAATAGAACCAGTTAATCTCGGTTTCAACGGGGACCCAGGCGAGCAAGCTGTCAACCAGGCCAAAGCGGCCGCGCGTTGCATCGCCAAGGACATGCCTGCCGTTGATCTGGTTGGTAGCCATGTTCCGTTCTTCAAATTCCAGCCGGTAGTCACGGAATCCAAAGCCGCTCGACTTCACGCGGTTCTCGTTAAAGAAATCGTAGACTTCTGTTTCGTCATCGGTGCTGCGCAAAAACAGCGTGGTGGTGGAGATGCTGTGGTCGTCCAGGAAATTGACGCCCAGGTTCAGCGTTCCCGAGATATTGACACTGCGCGTAGACTCTTCCCGGACGCCGCTTTGTTCCTCGGGTGCGCCATAGGCTGCTGTGCGCGTGCGTCGATAGCGCCAGTCTGTATCGTAAGAAGCCCCTGCATTAAAACCAACTTCCCAGTCGCTGCCGACCAAAAAATTGTTACCAATGCTGCCGCGCAGATTCCAGTCAGGTCCGACGCTCTCTTCCTTGATACCGATGTCGCGATTCAGGAGAGTCGCCAGACCTAGGTTCGCCGTCTGCGCATCAAACAATGTGGCGCTGGCGTCCTGCCGCTGCATGAACGCAAGTATGTTATTTACACTGGGGTTGCCCTGGTAGACCGCAATACTGTCCACAATGCCCTGGGAAAGCGCCCGGCTGCCGTCATCGGTGCCGAACTTGTCATCACTACCACCACTGTACGTCTTCATCCGGGCCGGATTCTCGGAGTTACTGCCCGCGCCTACCTCAATTCGCACGTTGAAATCGTCCGGTACGCCCTTGGTGCGAATATCGACGGCGCCACCACCAAAGTTGGCAGACAAGGCTGGCGAGTAAGACTTTTGCACTTTCAGCGACTCGACGATCGAGGTCGGAAACACGTTCAGCGGAATAACGTTGCGCGTAAGGTCCGGCGACGGTATGAACGCCCCATTCAAGGTTGTCGACGTATAGCGTTCCCCAAGGCCGCGGATATAGACAAACTTGTCCTGCACGAGCGTCAGGCCCGGTACGCGGCGCAGTGCCGAAGCAACCGTTGAGTCCCCGAGCCGGCTGATGGTGTCGGAACCGAGCAGATCCGTCGCGAACGCATCGGTCATGCGTTCATTGACCAGCGACTGGCTTGAGCTTATGAAACGCCCTAGCACCACGACTTCCTCGATCTCGCCAGCCGGTTCCTGCACAAGCAGGTCGCCGGGCGGGCTCACGGCCTCTGCGCGTTCCTCGTCGGACTGGGCGACGGCGGTCATGCCCCATCCCGAGAGCGCTATGCACAATGGGACAAGTTGGATTTTTTTTATGGTGCTGTTCATAGTTCAAGCCTGCTTCGAAGTTCTCTTTTTGCGCCAGCCCGTATCTGACCGGTGTAAGTAACCGGCACCTGCCACTGAACACAGTCGCAGGTGCCGCTTTGTGCAACGCTATGTTGCGTGTTTATTCAAACCAGAGAGCCTGACCACGGTTGTCGGCCTCGATTCCGTAGGTCCAGCCGGCGGTCCAGTCGGCCGTTGCACTAACCGCACCAAGAATGTCGCCTGAAGTTGGCTGCGTTGTCGCTGCCGGTGCCGCGCCGTCCAGCATCGATGTTGCCCAGCTAATGGAGTGCAGCTTTTGCGCGCCTTCGGTCAGTTGCAGGCTGACATCAGCCGCGGAACTGGCATCCAGCGCTGTGCCATCAGCCACACTTGCGAACTGCGCACCCATTGCTTCGGCAATACCCTGTTCATCATCCTGCGCGTTTTCCTGGCAGGCGAAGATGACCGAGTTCAACTGCAGATCGCCATTTGCGACGCCATCATAGGTCTCGTCATCGTCAATCCGCAGGCAGGCATTGTCGTTTGCATTGCCCGTGTCATTAGCCGCAAAAGATGAAATCAGCAGCGAGTTGTTGATGACCGGCCAGATGCCTTCACGAAAACGCCAACCAGCGCCGGAGCCATGTGTACCGCCGACGTTCGGTGAGATGATGCAGGTCAGGTTGTTGATCGTCGGCCGGCTGTTGAGGCCGCGGGCAATAAAGTCCGCATTGACTGCAACGTTCGCGGCGCTGTAGGAGCCGATGCCATCGGATTCGATGCACTGCTGCCCATCGGTGGCCGACTGGATCACAAGTGCGTTGGTGATCGTGCCATTCCAGCCTTCGTCGATATCGATCGAGTCATCGCGGGCATAGAGCGCTACAAAATTCGTGAAGTTGACAGAACCGCCGAACATTTCGATGCCGTCGTCATAAGTTGAGTAGACCTGCAGGTTCTCAACTACCGTCGAACTGCCAACGCCGCCAAAGGAGATGCCGTTAAGCTCGTCACCGTTACCAACCTCGGCGCCGGTGTGCTTGACGAGTACGTAGCGCAGAATGCCGGAGTCGTCGGCATCGTTGTCGCCGCCGTACTGCGACTCATCATCGCCCGCTGAGCCTTCCGCCTCGATAGAACATTCGGTGCCGGGTGTAAGCTGGAAACCTGCCTGACCGCGCACACCGTCATACGAACATTTGTTGCTGACGCCGAAGCCATTGATAACGATTCCGCCCCACTGCTGCACACTTTCAGGATCAACAGTGCCGTTGATATCGGACACTGATGTAAACGTGATCGGAGCATCAGCCCTGCCGTCTGCAAGAATCCGCGAGCCGCGATTGATAATGATGAAGTCCTTGTTGGTCTGGAAGGCGAGTGTTGCGCCTGCTTCAATCGTCAGGGTGGGGCCGTCACCGCCTTCGTTTATACCTGCTGCCTGCAGGTCAGCCTGGGTGCGGTAGGTCTCGCCAACGAACAGGCTAGACGTAAAGATATGCGCGCCGCCGTTGGGCAGGGCTGGCAGCAGCAAGTCGACGGTCAGATTATTTTTCGGTCCGACGAATGCAGAACCGTAGGTGCAATTGCCGTTACCGTCGCTCGCACCCTGAACAGTCTGTCCGTTCTTGACGTAGGACGCGCAGATATCGTCGGCGCTGCCACCACCGCTAACCGTGGTGTTGTTGCTGTTGCTTACCGAGGTCGTGGGTTCAATATTGATGTCCCCGCTTGAACAGGCGGCGAGTAAAGCGCCAGCGGCTGCAACGGTAAACAGTTTGTTCAGGTTCATTTGCTTGCTCCAGGAATATTCAGTTCAAACTTCGAGTTGCAGAAATCTAGTCCTGTTGTGTGGTCGCCATGTGACAGGACGATTAAGAATTTGTTACGACGGCTCAGCTATCGAGGGAGAAGCGATAACCACTACCACGAACCGTCTGCAGGTAACGTTCATAGCCATAGGGCTCGAGCAAACTGCGCAAACGGCGCACGTGCACGTCAACAGTGCGCGGACCGACTGTGCTGTCCTGGTCCCAGACATGCACAAGCAATTGCCTGCGACTGAAGACACGGTCCTGGTTGCTCAACAGAAAATGCAGCAAGCGGTATTCGCGCGGCGCCAGTGAGACGTTGTTGCCGTCTACCTGAACACGATGGCTGATATCGTCGATCGTGATGCCGCCCGCCGCATGCACCTCTGTCTCGGTCAGGGCGGCGGGCCGCCTGAGGCAGGCTTGCACGCGGGCGAGGAACTCCGGCATGTAGACCGGTTTGCCCACAACATCGTCGGCACCGGATTCAAGTGCACTTACAGCGTCATCGATGCGGTCACAGCCCGAGGTCATTACCACGCGCATGGCGCGAAACTCATCACTGCGGCGCACATTGCCCAGGAACTCGATACCCGCAATATCGGGGAGCGCACAGTCCAGTACCATAAGATCCGGACGGTCTTGCATGACAGCGCGGAGCGCAGAGCCCGCACTCTCTGTTTCGCTGACGTGGTGCCCGAGCTCGCGCAGGCTCTTAACAATCTGTCGTCGCGCCGTGCGGTCGCTATCAACAACGAGAATGGATGCCAGGGCCATGTTCCTCACTCAATGAACTTTCGTATGAGCTAAGAGAACACAGTCCTTTTACAGACTGTTTACCTCTGTGTTTCCCTTTTGTTACGGGTGTATTACGCACCTTGGCCGGCACGCGTCAATCAGAAGTACCAAGCCACCTGCACGTAGAGACCCACCCCACTGGAGAGGTAGCGAGCGGTGCCCGATACTGAAATGCCGCCAAACTCGGAACCGCGGCTGCCCAGCGGCAGATTGAGGTTGCCAAGCAGCGTCATATTGTCGGACAAGCTGTAGCGGCTGGTCAGTTGAATGAGGGCACTCGGGTCAGTGAGGTTGGCAAGAATGGCAGGCGACAATGTCCACAGTGGAGTCATCTCAATGCTGACGCTGCCCGCAAGATACTGTCGCCCAAGCGTAAACTGCTGGCGGCGCGCAAGCCGCCCTGCAAGCTCAGGATCACCTGCAAGGTCTACGGTACTGTAGTCCCCGGACTGGCCGAAACCATTGAAGTAATATTCGAGTGCGCCAGTCACGTTCTTGCCGCGCATCATCCAGCTATAGCTGAGATTAGCCACCGCCTCGAGATAGGTATCGTCACCCGTATCGGTCAACACCAGGTCCGCACCGACCACCGCACCACCCAGACTTCGATTGATGCCCAGCCCCGCAACCACATCGCCATAGCTCTCGGCGAGCAGCAAGTCGAATTCGAATGACTCAGCAAAGCCGTGATACTTCAGCGCTGCCGTCCTCTCATTCGTATCCACATCGCCATTTTGTGGGTCACGGCGAATGACTATCGCGGACTGAAGATCAGCCCCGTTATCGCGCAGGTACTGAAAATACAACATGTCGTCACCGGCTTTGTACTCAGTGTCGATAGCCGCAGGATCAAAAGGGTTAACGAGATCCATCGGTGCATAGAACAGCCCATTACCCCAGGACAGGGCCTGGCGGCCAAAGCGCAGCACCGTTTTCTCGTTCGTATAGCCAAACCACAGCCGGTCGAGGCGCTGCACGGATGCATAGTCTCGCGAGTCGTCAATGGTGCTCGTCAGATCCATCAAGCGCCGTTCGTCGCCGGGTAATTCGGTACCAAACAGACTGAATGCCGACAGTGGTCCCGTGGCCGTATCGAGGCGCTCGCTGAACAGCGAAATGAGCTGGTAGCTTGCATCCGCAGACCAGCCAGCCTGGCGCCATTCGATATTTACGCGTAGCTCAGCCGTAGCATCCAGCGAGGTCGAGCCCAACGAGTCACGCAGGATACTGCTACCGGGATAGCGGGCGCCGCTCAGGCTGGCCTTGCCGTGACCACCCACCGACAGGCCTTCTGCGGCGGCAAGTGACGGCAGCAGTGCAGCCGCCAGCGCGATACTAAACGGGCGTCTGCGCAATATCATCGACGATTCGACCATCCAGCATCTTGATCAGCCGGGGCACATGCGCCATGACCCGCCGATCGTGAGTTGCGATGATAAAAGTTGTTTGGTGGCGTTCATTGAGTTCGCTGAACAAATCCATAAGTGCGTCCGATGTCTTCGAATCGAGGTTCGCCGTAGGTTCATCGGCAAGCACCAGCGCGGGGCGTGACACGACCGCCCGCGCCACCGCCACACGCTGTTGCTGGCCACCAGACATCTGTGCCGGACGCCGGTCCTCGAGCCCCTTGAGACCAACTTCTTCGAGGATGGCCTGGGACTTTTGACGTCGCTCATCGGTCGACACTCCCTGGACCTGCATCACGAACTCAACATTCTCCCGGGCGGACAGCACCGGGATCAGGTTGTAGGCCTGGAACACAAAACCGATCTCCCGAAGTCGCAAATCGGCCAGCGCAGCCTTGCCCAGTTGGTCGATACGCTGCCCAGAAACCCAGACCTCGCCGCTATCGGGCTTGTCGAGTCCGCCGATGGCATTCAACAGCGTGGTTTTGCCGCCACCCGAGGGTGATGACAAACAAACGAATCCGCCGGTCTCGACGTCGATGCTCAGGTGATCGAGTGCCTTGATGTCTGTGTCACCCTGACGATAGGTTTTGCACAGCTCTATACATTTGACAGCAATAGTCATCAGTTGGCCTTTGTAATGGCTTCGATAGGCTCGTAGCGCGACGCCCGCCATGCCGGCGACAGGCTCGCAAGAAAGCCTAGAACAAGAACAACGCAATTCGCGAGAATTACATCCTGGAGACGCAACTGCGGAACCAGCACACTCGACGCACCCATCATCTCCATACCCTCGGCAACAATGGAGATATCAATGCCGCCCTGTAGCGGGATAATTGTCAGCCAGGCAAGCACGTTGCCAATGAACATACCGAGAAACAGCAGCAACATCGATTCAATAACAATCTGACCGAGAATGCTGGATGGCCGCATGCCCAGCGCCAGCATCAGGCCAATTTCCCGTACGCGCTCAAACACCGCCATAACCAGTGTGTTAACGAGCCCGAACGACAGCGCCAGGAAAATTACAATCACCCAGACCAGGACGAAACCGTCCATCACCTTGAGCATGGTTCCAAGGTAGCTGTCGAGGTCTGTCCAGCGACTGACCTGCAAGTCCTCATCGACGAGCGCAGAAACTTTTTCGAACACAGGTTCCACGTTGCGGTAATCGCCGCCACTAACAACCACCTCGGTTACGTGATCGCCGATTTTGAGTAATTTTTGCAGTGTCTCCTTACCGGCGAACACGTACGTCTCTTCAAATGACTCCTGGCTCGCGCCAAACAAGCCGACCACACGAAAGCCACGATCGGCAATCTCGTTGTCGGGATCCTGGCTCATCAGCACGATGCGTTTGCCCACCTCCGTTTCCAGCGTCGTGGCGAGCTTGCGACCGATTACGACCGCATTGTCAGCCGCATCTTCGAGAAAGCGCCCGTCAATGTTGTCGAGATCAATGAAGGTCATGCCGAGTTCACGTTGCGGGTCTATGCCCAGCAACGTCACGCCGCGCGACTCGCGTTCGCTGGTGATCACAGCAGGCACCTTGATTCGCGTCGCCCATTGCACCAAACCGGCACCGGTAAACTTCTTTTCAAGCTCGGAGTCCGGAGTAGCGATGAGATTATTGATGTTCGGGTCGTCGAGATAGGCGGGGTTGTGTACCTGCACCTCTCCTGGCAGTGCGCTGATGCCATCCTTGATCATTTCGTTGACCATGCCCTGGGTCAGGGCGGTCATGAAGATCATCGCCCAGATGCCGACGCCGATAGCCGCAAGCATGATCAAAGTGCGCCTGTGATTACGCCACAGGTTGCGCCAGGCCAGCATGAAGAGAATGCGGAAGGTTCTCATCAGGCTGCCCTCATGGCCTGTACCGGCTGCAACCACCGCAGGCGCACCGCCGGGTAAATGGCAGCCAGCAGCGAGAAACTGAACACTACAAGCGGCCCCGCAAGCAGGGACAGCAAGGTAATCCGCGGGTACATACGCACCGGCAGATTGAACTGTGCCGCCATTTCTTCCATGCCAGGCAGAACCAGGCCGTTGCTACTGAAATAACTCGTCAGCAATGCGCCAAGTAAAGCACCCAGCACGACGCCGATTGAACCCATCAGGCAGGTTTCCAGCATCACCAGCCAGCCGAGCCGCTGCGGCTTTAGTCCGAGCGCCATGGTGATGCCGAATTCCCGGGTTCGCTCGAGGACAGACATGAGCTGCGTGTTGAGCACGCTGAACGACACCAGCACGACGAGAATGCCGTACGTAAAGAACGAACTGCTCATATCCGCCTGGATCGCCTGCTTCAGACCCGGCTGCAAACGATTCCAGTCCTGCACAACGAGGTCCTTGCCCGCCGGCAACAGTCCCTGAACGCGCGCCTCAAGCGCCGGCGCCTGCTCCACATCCGGCGCATTGATCACGATTTCATGGCCGGCGCCTTCCATGTAGAAAACATCCTGAAAATGGCCAAGCGGGATCTCTGCAATCGAACGGTCGAGTTCTGCGATGCCGCTGTCGAAAATGCCGACAACATTGACAACCGTTGCGGCGAAGGACCCGTCGAGGCCGCTGCAAAGCAGCGTGATCTCATCCCCCAGGCCCACTTTCAGGTTTCTTGCCAGCACCGCGCCGACCACGATTTCGGCCGCATCATAACTGTCAAGATAACGCCCCTGCTTAACCAGACCCGGGACACTGGACACGACGGGTTCGAAGGCCGGCTCGACGCCAAGTACCGCAATGCCGTAGCTACGCTCCTCGCTCGACGCCAGTACAAAGCCGCGCGCTCGCGCAGCCACGTTTTCGCTATTTAGCTCCTCGCGCAACGTGCTTGCCAGCGCCCGAACATCCGGTACCACCTGGCGCATCTTCTGGTCGTCGACATAGCCTTCGGCCTGCACCTGCATATGACCCGTGAAAGCTTTCAGCGTGTTCTCGATCATCAGGCCGTACATGCCGAACTGGAGCGACATCATGAAGATCAGCAACACGTTCGAGAACAGCATTGCACCAATGGTCAGCCAGGTTCGCTTCGGCTGACGCCACAAATTCCGCCAGGCCAATCGAAAGATAAGCCCCAAAACTAGCGCTCTCTTGGGTTGCGCAGGTTCGACTGCGTGAAGGTGCTGTCCGGGATATCAATATCGAACTCAACTTGCAGAATCTGAATCTCGGTCCATTCGTCCGGCGCGTCAACATCACCCATACGCTGCTGTACGGCCGTTTGCCGTCCGTCCATCTCGGCAATTTTCAGCGTCTTTAGCTGCTTGACGAGCTCACCATCCTGATCGAAAAACTTTTGTTCCAGCAAGACATGGTCTTCGCGGATCCGCAGAACCTCCTTGCCCCAGACGACAGCCGCCTCTTCGTGCGGCACCGACTCAATCTCATAGACTTTAAAGCCGTTCTCTTCGCTGACAGACAACAGGGTGTGATCGTACTGATCGATGATGTCATCGCTCTTGGCAATGTCCTTGTTGGAAAAATCGGACCCCATCCAGCTCTGCGCCATCATCGACGACGGCACCTTGATAACCCGATTCACCTTCGGCGAAAACGACCACATGCTGTTGCCATCAATCAACGTGCCATTGCCACGATCTTTTTGTGGCGCCGTAACTCTCACCAGTGACTGGTCGTCGCCCTTGGTCCAGCCACGCATCGTCATCGACCGCTCCCAATCGGGACGGTGAATAGTCATGGTCATCTCTGAATAGGAGGACACGCCGCGCCAGTTGTCGATCGTGTCTCGTACGATCTGTGAGGCGTCAGGCTCCGCGGTCAGGGCAAGAGCCGGCAGCAATAGCCAGGATGCAGCAATGGCAAGATATCGCACTGGTCCGGTTCCTTGGGCAGTCAGAAAAACAGTATTTCATATCCGGCCCACGCGTGTCAGCGAAGTGACACGGCCGGTGCTCAGTTTGCTAAACTTCGGCCTCTCTTGATTGCGGTGCCACTGATGCGTCAGTTATTTGAGGAATTCAAGCGACGCAACGTCTTCAGGGTCGCAATCGTTTATATCATTGCCGGCTGGCTGACCCTGCAGGTTGCCGACGTCCTGTTTCCGGCGTTGCGCCTGCCTGACTGGTTGATCACCGCCGTTGCAGCGATGGTGCTGATCGGGTTCCCGTTTGCGGTGATCCTGGCCTGGGCCTTCGAAATGACACCAGAAGGCATCAAGCGTGACAAAGATGTGGGCCGTGATTCCTCTATAGCACCCAGGAGCGGTCACAAGCTGAACCGTGCCACGATGATCATCCTCGCAATCGCGGTGGGCTTCCTGCTGTTTGATAAATTCGTTTTCACGGAGCGATCGACCACGACAGCACCCGTAGCCGCTGAAACCGGCAGCGAAGCCCCGGTCGCGCGGGTGCGGCCGTCGATTGCGGTATTGCCCTTTGTCAATATGAGCGTGGATGCCGACAACGAATATTTCTCTGACGGCCTGTCCGAGGAATTGCTGAATGTACTGGCCAAGATCCCTGGCCTGCAGGTCGCCGGACGCACTTCGTCCTTCGCCTTCAAAGGTCAGAACGACGACCTGCGCAGTCAATGTCGACGCTTATGAGCTTTTCCTGCAGGCACGCTACTACGCCAATCACTACAACGACGAGAACATACAGAAAGCGATCGCGCGACTGAACGAAGCGATCGCCATTGATCCAGACTATGCAGAAGCTTACGCTTTGCTCGCGCAAACGCATACGGTCAACGTCGCCGGCTTTGTGAATGCGGGCACGGGTGACTATCGCACAGGGATGGAAAAAGCGCGGAAACTGGCGGAAAAAGCCGTCGCACTCAATGACAATCTCCCGGCGGCACACGTCGCACTGGGCGCCAATTATGCATTGGGTGACTGGGATTTTGCGGCGGCTGTTCGTGAGTTCGAACGTGGGCTGGAGCTGGAGCCCAATAACGCGGAAGCAACCAGCTGGCTTGCGTTAAACCTGACCTTGCTGGGCAAATTTGAGCGCGCCGAGGTGATGTTCCGGCAAGCACTGCGAACGGATCCTCTGTCCACCACCAACCTGCGTGAACTTGCGGACATGTACGCTTATTCGGGGCGCTGCGAGCGCGCCCAGCCAATCTACAAAGAATTACTGCAGATGAGCAGTAGTCTTGCGCGTGTCAACGGTCGCATTGCGCTTTGCTATCTCTACAACGAGCAGTACGAACTGGCCGCCGAGCAAAATGCCAAGGAGCCCGTGGATTGGGCTCGTGAGTTTGTCGATATCCTGATTGGGATCCGCGCGCATCCGGACGCGGACTGGCGCGTAGCAGCCGAGGCGTACGCAGAAAAATGGGGACGCTATAATTCGTTTCAGCTTGCCGAGATTTATGCCTGGGCAAACGACATCGACGGTGCCTTCGAATGGCTGCGCATTGCCCGTGAAGCGCCCGATCCGGGAACGGCCTTTTCGAAGGTTTCCTTGTTACTCAAGCCGATCAACAATGATCCACGCTGGCCAGAGCACCTGGCCGCTGCAGGACTGGCCGACTAAGCTTTGACGGCTTCCCGGTTACGCTCTTCGGCAAGACGCGACCGATTCGTCACCATGCGCTCGTACAGTCCTTCGATGCACTGACTGCCCGTCTTCTCGCATATGAACGGAAAAACGGCATGCAGCCCGCAGCAAAAGGCAGCCCGCAGCAATGACAGGCTAAAGCCCATGGCCGTCACAAAATGCTGCCCATAAGTCTCGCCGACGGTTGCCGGGTGTTCGGTAAATTTCTGTGTCAAAGACATGCTGGACCCTCCGTTGCGCACTAGTATGCGATCTCGGGGCCGGATCATTGTTGCTTTTTTTGACGAAAAACGATCTTTTATGAAATCTTTGTTCCTTTTTTTGCTATATTCACGAACATATGGACCAAAAAGACCTTGAGATTCTGCGACTGCTGCAGGTTGATGGCAGTTTATCGATGAGCGAGCTCGCGGAGCGTTCAGCCCTGTCGAAGACGGCCGTCTGGCGGCGCGTCCGCGATCTCGAAGACAAGGGCATTATTAAACAACGAGTATCCCTGCTCGATCAGCAGGCGCTTGGCTTCGGCCTGACGATCTTTGCGTTCGTCAGCACGAGTCAGCACAGTGACGCCTGGTTTGCGACGTTCGAGAGCGCGGTGAAGTCCATCCCGGAGATTCTCGAGTTCCATCGCACGAGCGGCAACATCGACTATCTTTTGCGAGTCGTGGCACGGGACATGCGCCACTACGATGAAATCTACAAACGCCTGATCCGCGAAGTCGACTTTGCCGACATCAGCTCTACGTTCGTCATGGAAACCTTCAAGGAAGGCACGGCCCTGCCTATCTGATCACTCGTTCTCTGCACGCGCCGTCAGTTCGTACTTGGCGTCTCGGCCGGAACCGATGAAGATTGCAATCCAGCGCGTATCATCATCGTTTTCAAGCGCCAGCTTCAGGGTCATTGTCAGCGGCACCGACAACAGCATGCCGACGGGGCCCAGCACCCAGCCCCAGAAGAACAGGCCGATGATGACAACCAGCGGCGAGATACCAACGCCATAACCCATCAGGCGTGGCTCAAGGAAATTGCCAAACAGGATGTTGATCGCTGTGAAGCCCGCCAGCGTCGCCAGTGCCTCGCCGGGGCCCAGCAGTACCAGCGCCAGCAACACGGGCGGCACGGCCGCGATGATTGACCCAACCGTTGGCACGTAATTGAGCAAAAAGGCGAGCATGCCCCAGAGCAGCGGAAAGTCGAGACCAATCGACCAGGTCAGCAGCCATGCCAGGAAGCCCGTGAAGAAACTCACGAGCGTCTTGATGCCGAGATAACGCCCCAGGTCCTGCAGGAATGCGCGTTGCTTGGCAAAGGTGGCCGCCGTCTGGCCGAATGCCGCCTGAACCTTCGTACGAAATGTCGATGCCTCGAGCAACATGAAGATCATTGTGATGACAATCAGGAACACATTGGTAACAACGTCCCGCAGGCCATTAAGAAAGCGCGCGAGCATGCCCATGACAAACCCCGGATTGAACATGTCCTTGGCACCGTCAACCACGGGCACAAGCCACGGCCTGTCTGTGCCGATCTGGCTTGCGCTGTCAATAATATCGTTGAGGCGTTCCTGGTACGACGGAATTGCCGCGGTGAATTCCGCAATCGATCGCCCAACGATAGTGCCCACAAAAGTGAGTATCAGGGCAATCACGGAAACAATCGCGAGCGCCGCAACGATCGCCGGCACCCGATTTTTCTGCATCCACAGCATCGGGCGCACAGTGATCAACGCAAGAAACAGCGCCACCAAAAACGGTACCAGCAAGGACTTGGCAAACTGCATGCCGTATACGACCACTACCAGCGCCGCCAGGCTGACAATGGCATTGACGTTTTTGACGTTGGTGAACTGCACGGGCAAACCCTGGTTAGTGAATCAGTCGCCCGCGCATGATCGCATATCGACCCGGCGCATGCATCGGCGTCGCCGGGCGCTGGCGGAGCCGGCTAATTACTATTAAAGCCACCCTGCAAAGGATTGACCTCACGAGGTGTGTAGCGCTCGGCATCTTCGGGTTCGATCTGAATTATTTTGACGGACCAGCGTGCCAGCGTTGAGCTGATTCGCAGCTTGAAAGTGCCGCTTTCATTGAAAAGCCGCAGGCCATTGCTCTTGACCTTGGTGTGTTTGACGCGGCCGACATGCCGGCCGGTACGCGCATCAATCAGTGAAATATCGAGCGCCATGAGTTGCTCGTAGTCACCATTCAGCCGCCAGTCCATCAGCCACGGCGACTCGACAGTAAATTCGCCCGTCAGCGTAGGGCTGGTACCGCTGAACTCTCGAACCACGCGTTCGTCCGCCGCTGCCATGTGGGCGCTTGCCAGCAGCACAAGCAGTCCTTTTGCTATCAGTTTCATTATTCGTTCCTGTGTCCGGTTCCCGCCGGCGTTTTGCATGTTAACTCGGACAGCCGCAATTGGCATGGGTTGCACCCGATCAGCACATTTCATCGAGCGAGGCTATCCATTCGCCGATCAATGTGACCGCTTCCGTATGCACGGTGCTGCGCCCCAGTTCGGGCATCGCAATCTCCGGTGCGGTTTCCTGCATCCGGTAAAGCAGAATCGACTTCTCCGGGTGCCCCGGGAAAATGTCGTACGGCCGGTCGCCACTGCCGCGGCCCACAGCGACCGGCGGCTTGCAAATACCGGACTGACGGCCTGCGACAGCGTCGATCGTAAGGTCGAGGGCCGAGGTGTCTGCGGCACCTTTGTCATTGTGGCAGTGCGCGCAATTACTGTCGAGATAGGCCCGCGCGCGCTGCTCCAGCGAGTGCGCCGGATCCGTCCAGTCGATACCTGCCGGCAGAGCCTCGGGCAGGTCGGCCAGCCAGCCGGCGGCAGCCCACGCTTGGAGTTGATTGTGCGCAACCGACGCAGCCACCCCGTTGCGATTGAGTTGCCACGCACTCGGGCCGATCGGTTGCAGCCGCTTGCTGCTGTGATCAACAACGTGGCAGCCGGAACACTGATTAACGTCCGGCACAAGGTACGTGAATGCGTCGGTCGTTGAGTCCGTTACGTGCTCTATGTCTATTACGTCACCCGCAATGGCGAGTTGCGCACTGTCCTGCGCACGATTCCAGACATAGGGAATCGCCTTCCAGCCGTCGTCATAGCGCACCAGCAAACGCGTCTCAAGAAGAACATAACGCTCGAGATCCAGGCCCGGGTCCGACTCCGGCAACGCGGCGCTGCCTGTCTTGAGCACCGCGAACCGGTTGGGCCCGAAGTCCGGCGCCTTCTCGTAGAAAAAGGTCTTACTGATAATCGTGCCAACCGGGAAATCCAGTGGTCCGTGCTCGCGAAACGCCGCCTGCTTCCCTTCGGGCAACCAGATCGTGCGCAGCTTGAGCGCATAGTCGGAAAAAAGTGGCGTGTTTAATGCGTACGGGTGAACGCTCTCGTGCAAGCTGAGATAGCTTCCATCGGCATGCATTAGGCCCCAGTCAGCCAGGCTCTCCGGTAGCTGGTCGGGCGCATGCAGGGTTACCGGCGTGCGCTCGCACGCGACGAGGCCCGCAAGCAACAGCAGGCACGCAACGCGGCGCATCGCCTAGAGCAACTCCGGCAACACCACGGCCGGGAGCTTCTCGTGCTGGCACTGGTGCTGTGCATCGCCAACCACAATGTTTTTGCTGCCATTACCCAGGTCCACATTCAGAACTTCGGCTGTGCCGTTGTCGACGCAGATTGCGAACTCCGGCCTTAGCGCACCATCGGGCGTGGTCTTGTCAGGGTTCACGTAGCCGTCCCAAAGCACATCCGGAAACGACCCGGTGAGGCCAAACTTGGCAACTTTCAGCGCTTTCAGATCGAGGCCATCCGGCGAACTGCCGCCGCCACTGAGCTTGTTGCCATATACGTATATCGTCTCGGGGTAAGGGTCGTAATCGGCCGCGAGTTCGCGAGTACCCTGGTAGCCGGTCGCGTAATAGCTGCTGATAATGATATTGGCCGTATCGTTGTCGGCAATTTCATTGTCAAAGATCTCCACCCGGTCATTGGAGTTTATGACGATGCCGGAGCCCGCCGGCACACTCGCGACCGGCGTGCCTTCGGCGCCGAAGTTATCGGTATTGTTACCAACCACGACATTGTCGAACACACGGGTGCTGTGTCCGGGCACCGGCAAGTCCGGCATATTGAACACAAGGATACCGCCCGTATTGTTCGTTGCAGTATTGCCGTAGACATCGGCATTGCTCGTGTTCTCAATCTCGATGCCAGCCACGTTGTACTCAGCGCGGTTGTTACGCACGACGACGTTCTCGGACTGACCGACATAGATGCCGGCATCCGAGGCGGCGATGGCCACGCACTCTTCCAGCAGCACGTTGCGTGTTTGTACCGGGTATATTCCGTAGGCACCGTTCGTCTCATCCGGGCCGTTGGTCCATTCGGTGCGTACCCGTCGGATCACAATATTCTCACCTTCGTTGATCTTCAGGCCGTCGCCGGGTGTGTCTTCAATCGCGAGATCCTCTATCGTGAAATCGCTGGCATTCACCAGCAAGCCTTCAGCGCCCTGGATCTGGCCACGAAAGGAAAGCACGGATTTGTCCATACCTTCGCCGCGCAGCGTTACGCCGGAGACATTGAGCGACAGGCCGCGATTAATCGGATGCACCCCGGCCGGAATCGTAATGACATCGCCGGGTTTTGCGGAAATAAGCTGCGTCTGTAGCTGTTTTTGAAAGTCACTGGCAGCTGAACTTTGCGGTGTAACGTCCTCAGCGTCGCAAGCGGCGAGCAATAGCAGACTGGCGGCGACGACGCTCGGAAGCAGAATAGTTTGTTGCACAGGCTCTACCCAGTCTATTGACCAGCTGCGACTATAGTCGCCGCCCGGAGCGGCCGCAATTTGCCGCGCATGCCCTTTCTGCGCAGTCGCCCGGCTATCAGGTTAATATTCCCCGAACCCCTTAAGGAACACAGCATGCGAAAACCCAGAATTCTCGCGTTCTCCGGCAGCGCGCGCCGCGAATCGTTCAATCAGCGGCTGGTCGAGTTTGCCGCCACGAATGCGCGCGCGGCAGGCGCCGAGGTGACTGTCATCAACCTGCGCGACTTTCCAATGCCCATCATGAACCAGGATATCGAGCGCGAAGAGGGCCCGCCCGAGAATGCCACGAGACTCAAGACGCTCTTTATTGAACACGATGGCCTGTTGCTTGCGGCACCCGAATACAACAGCTCAATCACGCCCCTGCTGAAGAATACACTGGACTGGGTGTCACGGCGCGTGGGTGACGAGCCGCCGATGGTCGCGTACCGCAACAAGACGGCGGCACTGCTCAGTGCGTCCCCCGGGCGCCTCGGCGGTCTGCGTGGGCTTGTGCATACGCGCGCGATACTCTCTACACTCGGCATGCTGGTCATGCCGGGCCAGGCATCGATCAGCTCGGCCGCTGCAGCCTTTGACGAGAATGGTGCCTTGCTGCACGATTACGACCGCAATACGGTCAATAGCACGGTCGGCGATTTCATCACACTCACGAAGCGTTTTGCATGATGCATGCGACTGCAAACAGTTCACGGCGGATGCGCTCTGGCAAGAGCAATCGGCGGCGCTGCTTTATGCTCGCCGCCTGCGCCGTGTTTGCAAGCGCTTGCGGCGGCAACACGGCCTCAACTGATGCGCCGGGCAAGCACCTGCGCACCACCATCAGTGCCATCCAGGGGCCCGGCACCGAGAGTCCCTTAGTGGGGCGCATGGTAACCGTCACGGCGCTGGTTAGCGGTGACTTTCAGGACCACGACGACGACACGCAGAACAACCTCGGCGGATTCTTCCTGCAAAGTGAGCAACCTGATCGTGACGAGAACAGCTCGGAAGGACTGTTTGTTTTTGACGATATGAACATACCCGTAGACGTTTCGGTGGGCCAGCGCGTCACGGTAACCGGAGTGGTGCAGGAGTTTTTCGGCGAGACGCAGATCAAGGCCAGCCACGTCCAGATTGAGGGTCGCGGCGAAGTTCAGCCGCTGCAGGTCGAGATGCCGTGGCCGCTACTCGATACGCAGGACGATGCAGTGCTGCTCGCGGACCTTGAACGCTACGAAGGAATGTTGCTGCAACTGCCACAAACGCTGACCGTCAGCGACCTTTACGGGCTCGAACGCTTTGGCGAGTTACAGTTAGCGCTCGGCGGTCGCCCGATGCAGTTCAGCAACGAGCATCGACCGGACCCTGCCGCCTATCTCGAGCATCGCCGCCAGGTGGCCCGCCAGACGATTGTGCTCGATGACGGACTGCGCATCTCGAATCCACGAAACATTCGTTACCAGTACCGGGACGCGTCGGCGAACAGTAAGCTGCGTGTCGGCGATACCGTCTCCGGCGTCGTTGGTAATCTGCGTTACGCGCGCGGGGCAGGCGCGGCCGGCGCCGAGACCTGGCGGCTCATGCCCACGCGCAATCCGCGGTTCATAGCAAGCAACCCGCGCACACCAGCACCAGCGCGGGAAGGCAACCTGCGTGTCGCAAGCTTCAATGTGCTGAACTACTTTTCGAAAACTGACAACAAGCGCAAAATTTGCGGCCCAGCCTCT
>JAUHZT010000180.1 GCA_030425905.1 Gammaproteobacteria bacterium | reverse complement strand
GTTATCGGCACGGAACGGGCGAAATCCGGTTAGCAGTTCGTACATCACAGCGCCGAGTGAGTACAGGTCGGAGCGCGGCGTGAGTTCTTCCGATTGCACCTGCTCCGGCGACATATAGCTGGGACTGCCGGCAATACCTTCAATGCGGGACACTTCGGAGTCACTGACGATCGCAATGCCAAAATCGATAATGCGCACGTCATTGTCGATTGTGAGCATGACGTTGGATGGCTTGATATCGCGATGAATGACGCCGCGGCCATGCGCGTAGTGCAGCGCCTTGGCAACCTTGTAGATAATTTCTACGACGTCATCGACGCGTAGCAGGTTGTCGGGGCGGCAATAGGCTGCCAGCGTGCGGGCGCCCTGGATATGTTCGGTGACGACGTAGTAGGAACCGTCTTCCTCGCCCGCATCGTAGATAGGCATGATATTCGGATGCTGCAACATGCCGACCATGTGTGCTTCGTTGAAGAACATCTTGCGCGAAACCCGTGCACGATCTGCATCGGAATCCTTTTCGATGTTGTAGACCTTGATCGCAACGTCGCGGCGGTAGTAAGGGTCGTGAGACAGGTAAACGTCGCCCGTGCTGCCCTTGCCGATCTTGTTGATGATGACGTACTTGCCGATCTTGCCTGGCACATCATTTGCGCGCTTGATTTCGCTAACAGAGCTAGCCACGTTTCTCTCACAATCAGGACATGAGCCACCCGTACGATGCCAGTAACAGCAAGGCATACAGCGCGGCCGCGAGGTCATCCAGCATAATTCCGAGGCCTCCGCCCAGTCTGTGATCCAGGTCCCGAATCGGCCAGGGTTTGGCGATGTCGAAGAGCCTGAAGAGCAGGAAACCAATGACAAAGCCGGTGACCGTCGCGGGCGCAAGCAGCAAAGTCATGTACATACCGGCAATTTCGTCCCAGACGATCCCGCCATGATCGTGCACGCCGATACGCCGGGCACTTTCTCCGCAAATCCAGATACCGGCCAGGATCAGGAACGTGAGCACCGCCAATTGAACATAAAGTCCTGCATCCAGCGTCAAATACGCGAGCAACACGCCCGGCAGTGATCCGAACGTACCCGGCGCGACCGGCGCGAGTCCTGTGCCAAAGCCGAACGCCAGAAAATTAACGGGATCCGTCAGTACCTTGCGCGGCAACTTGTCAATTTTTTGAGACATATTGTGAGCTTAGCCGAAGTGCAGGTAGCCGCGGTCGGTATAAGGCACGACCTCGTCGCCAAGGCGAACTACAATTTCCGGATTCCCGGTGACGGTGCCGACCGCAGTGACACGCAATATGCCGGGATCCGGCAGCGCGGCCGACGCAGTGAAACACAATTCGTAATCGTCGCCGCCGCTCATGGCGAAGCGGCGTTGCTCATCGACGGCAAAGTTTGCAGCGAGCGACTCGGACAACGGCAGGCACGCGAGGTCGATTTCGGCACCCACGCCACTTGCCCGCAACAGTTTGCCGAGATCACCGTAGAAACCGTCCGACACATCAATGGCTGCTGACGCTACGCCAACCAGCGATCGGCCCCAGCTGACCCGCGCAGACGGACGGGCAAAACGATCCACTAGCTGGCGCACAGGCTGGCCGGTCTGCAAGCCATGCAGGCCCGCGGCCGCATCACCCAGCGTTCCGGTGACATAGACAGTGTCGCCGGGCATTGCACCGCTGCGCCGGATAGCGCGGCCGGCTTCGATCTCGCCTACCACCTGCACCGTCGCAACAACTTGCGGAGCGCGCGTCGTATCACCGCCAACGAGTACAACGTCAAATTCGGTTGCGGCGGCCAACAAGCCTTCGGAAAAGGATTCGAGCCAGTCTGGGTCTGTTTGTGGCAACGACAATGCCAGCGTCATCCAGCTCGGTCGCGCACCCATTGCGGCGATATCCGAGAGATTGACAGCAACGACCCGATAACCGATATCCGCCGGGTTATAGCCTTCGGGAAAATGGACGCCTTCGACCAGGGTATCGATTACTGCGACCTGCTGCAAACCAGGGCCGGGAGTAATTACCGCGCCGTCATCGCCGATACCAAGGGCTATATCGGGGCGTTGCTCTGCCCTGTCAAAATAGCGCCGTATCAGCTCAAACTCATCCACTGCCTTTGGCTTGCACTTCAGGCTCGCGCAAAGTCTGCGCCGCCTTGTCCAGGCATCCGTTGATGTACTTGTGGCCATCGATGGAAGCGAAGCGCTTGGCGAGATTGACGCCTTCATTGATGACAACGCGGTACGGTACATCGATGCGATGTTGTAACTCGAAGACCCCGATCAGCAATATGCCACGCTCTACCGGGTCGAGTTGTTCCAGCGGACGGTCTATCAGGCCTGCAATGCTTTCTTCAAGCTCGTCCTGACGCTTGCAAATGTCCGCGAACGTCTCTTCGAAGAATTCCTGATCGACCCGCTGGTAGGCGGTCTGCTCGCGAAACTGCTTCTTGAGTTCCGCACAGTCATGCCCGGCAATCTGCTTCTGGTAGAGCGCCTGCAACATGAGTTCCCGCGCGCGGGTGCGGGCACCTGAAGTTGTTTTGCCCGCCATGATTCAGTCAATACGACGTAGCAGATTGACTGTTTCAATCACCGCCAAAGTCGCTTCTTCGCCCTTGTTGCCAGCCTTGGTGCCGGCACGTTCAATGGCTTGCTCGATAGAGTCGACGGTCAGTACGCCAAAGCCCACCGGAATGCCGTGCTCCCGCGCCGCCGCCGAAATGCCGCGCACGCATTCTCCGGCCACGTAGTCGAAATGCGGTGTGCCGCCGCGGATCACCGCGCCAAGCGCAATGATGCCTGCAAAGCGACGCGAGGCCGCCAGCTTGTTCACCACCAGTGGCATTTCAAAGGCGCCTGGTACGCGAATAATTTCAATATCAGCATCGGCCGCGCCGTGCTGGCGCAGACAATGCACTGCGCCTTTGAGCAGCGACTCAACGATAAAGTCGTTGAAGCGCGCCGCCACGATGGCGAAACGGGCATCGCGAACCATCAGTTCGCCTTGAGTTGTCTTGATTTTGTCCATGGATACCGGGTCTGTCAGCTAATGCATACGGTGGCTGGCTACACGTACTCCGTAATCTCGAGGTCGAACCCGGAGATCGCGTACATGTGTTTCGGCGCCGATAATACACGTATTTTGCTCAGTCCGAGGTCTCGCAATATCTGCGCGCCAATTCCATAGGTACGCAGCACTGCATCGCCCGTGCGACGTTCACGCACCTCATCGTGCTGATTGCCCAGGTATTCGACCGCCTCCATAAAGTCACGCGACGTTTCGTTTTCCCGGAGCAGCACAATAACGCCGACATCTTCCTTGCTGATCCGCTCGATAGCACTGTCCAGCGGCCAGCCCAGCGATTTGCTCTTGACCCCGATGACGTCGCCAAGCGTGTCCTGCAAATGCACCCGCACCAGTGGATTGTCGGTGCTCGAAAGGTCGCCCTTGACCAGCGCGACGTGCACGGCCTGGTGCACCCGGTCGTCGTAGCAATACATTGTGAATTCGCCGTGCGCCGTGTCGATGGGCACCTCGGAGATGCGCTCGATATTGCGCTCCTTCTCCAGCCGGTAGCGAATCAGATCCGCGATCGTACCAATGCGAATACCGTGTTCGCGCGCAAACTTCTCAAGATCCGGGCGGCGTGCCATGCTGCCGTCCTCGTTCAGAATCTCCACGATTACGGCTGCCGGCTCGAGACCCGCGAGCCGCGCCAGGTCGCAGCCGGCTTCTGTATGCCCGGCACGCGTTAACACGCCTCCCGGCTGCGCCATGACCGGAAAAATATGACCAGGCTGACTGAGGTCTTCCGGTTTCGCGTCGGCCGCAACCGCGACCTGCACCGTGCGCGCACGATCGTGTGCGGAAATACCCGTCGTGATGCCGTCTACGGCTTCGATTGAAATCGTGAAGTTGGTTGCATGGTGCCGGTCCGTGTCGTTCACCATCAGCGGTAAACGCAGCTGTCGGCAGCGTTCGCGCGACAGGGTAAGGCAGATCAAACCGCGCCCGTGCGTTGCCATGTAGTTAATGTCTTCCGGCCGAACCAGGTCCGCCGCCATCAGCAGGTCGCCTTCATTCTCACGGTTCTCATCGTCAACCATGATGACCATTTTGCCGTCACGAATATCAGCAATGATGTCTTCAATATGACTGAATGAATGCCCCAGCGCGGTAGGGTGGGTTTTGGTGTTGTCAGGCATAACCGTTGGCTCTCAGAAATTCGACGGTGAGTTCGCTCCCGTCATGGGATATCAGGCGCTCGAGGTAGCGAGCAAGCTGGTCGACTTCGATATTAACGTGGCGGCCTTTTGCATACTGGCCAATCGTGGTGGCGTCGGCAGTATGGGGAATAATATTCAACTCGAAACGATTTCCCGATACCTCGTTGATGGTAAGGCTAACGCCGTCCACACAGACGGAGCCTTTGCGGGCTACGTAACGCGCAAACGGCTTGGGTATTTCAATGGTGAGCCGGATCGATCGTGCGTCGCCAAGCAGTTCGATCACCTGACCAACACAATCGACATGACCGCTGACCAGGTGCCCACCCAGCCGGTCGCCTACCGCCATCGCCGGCTCGAGATTAACCCGCGTGCCGGGCTGGAAACTGCCAAGCGTAGTGACCTCGAGCGTCTCGACAGAAACATCCGCATCGAAACCTGTCGCGCGCAGCACAGCGATCGTGAGGCAGGCCCCACTGACGGAAATGCTGTCACCGACAGCATAGTCCGCCCACGGCAAGTCGCCTGACTCGATGGTCAGGCGAACATCGCCACCACGTGGCTCGCGAG
>JAUHZT010000038.1 GCA_030425905.1 Gammaproteobacteria bacterium | reverse complement strand
CCACCATTCAAGGCCCGGCCAGACGTCCGAAACTACATCCAGGTGCCCCCATGTCTCGGGCACGTCGCCTTCTGGCAATTGCGGCATGGACGTAGACGCGCACCCGCTGCCAAGCGCCACGAAACCAACCATAGTCATCAGTACTGATGGTGCTGTTCTCAGCATGCGGCTACTCCGTCGCCAGTGCATCGACCGGATTCAGTTTTGCGGCTTTGCGCGCCGGGGCAAAGCCAAAAACCAGCCCGGTAGCGGCAGCACAGCTAAATGCCAGAATAACCGGCGTTGGCAATACCACCGCTGACATACCAAAAAGTGCAATCAGGTTCGCTACGGCAATGCCGAGACCAATTCCCAACAGACCACCGACGGCCGAAACCACGATAGCCTCCGACAAGAACTGCAGCAGAATATCACTCTGACGCGCGCCGGTTGCCATTCGTATGCCGATCTCGCGGGTCCGCTCAGTCACGGACACGAGCATAATGTTCATCACCCCTATGCCGCCGACGATCAAGGATATTGCTGCAACCGACCCCAACAAAAGGGTAAAGGTTTGCTGCGACTCGGAAACATTCTCCAATAACTCGGCACTGTTAAAAATGCGAAAATCCTCTTCGCCATGTCGCTGCAACAGCAATGTTCGTATATGTTCTTCAGTCTCGTCGATATAGGCCGGGTCCGTCACAGCCACCGACAGAGATCGAAGATTCTGCCGGCCGAATAGGCGCAGCCCGCCTGTCTTGAGCGGCACCATGACAACCTCATCCTGGTCACGGCCACCAAAACCGGAAGAACCCTTGCGGGTCAACGTTCCTATTACAAGAAATGGTACTTTCTCGATGAGAATGTACTCACCCACGGGATCGGCTGACCCAAACAGTTCTTCCTGAATTGTCGCGCCGAGCACCGCGACGGGTGCAAATGTGTCACTGTCTTCGTTGGTGAAGAAAACACCCTGTGCAACCGGCCAGCTCCGTGTTTCAGGCAAGTTCTCGGTTGTCGCGATAATTGACGAGCTGTAGTCGGCGTTGCCGAACCGTAGCGTTGCATTGCCGGATATCTCGGGCAGTGTTGCCTGCACGTTCTCTATTTCAAGTTCGATCGCCATCGCATCGTCCACCGTCAGTGTCACGCTGTCGGCGCCACGCGAATTCGACCGTATCGTTAGCATATTGACGCCCATTGCGCTGATACGATCAATAATGTCTCGCTGCGCGCCCTCACCAATCGCCAGCATCGCAACAACCGACGCCACACCAATGACAATGCCAAGCAGGGTCAGGATCGTACGAAACAGGTTTGCCCGTAGCGAACGCAAGGCCATGCGTATTGCTTCGCTCACTTCCGCCACGGAGGCAGCTGCGTGAGATTCGTCGTTGTCCGCACCACCCAGCCGCGACACATCGCTTGCCGCAGTCAATTGCGCACCGGTATCCCTGACAATCTCGCCGTCAAGAATTTCGATCTGCCGATCTGCCTGCTTTGCCACTTTCGGATCGTGCGTGATAAGAATGACGGTGTGGCCGCGTGCTGCCAGCTCTTTAAGCAACGCCATCACCTCCACACCACTCTGCGAATCCAGCGCCCCGGTGGGCTCGTCAGCCAGAATTACCTCGCCGCCATTCATCAAAGCCCTTGCTATCGAGACGCGCTGCTGCTGGCCACCCGAGAGCTGGTTGGGCCGATGATCCATACGGTCACCAAGCCCTAATGACGTAAGTAGTTCGGATGCACGCTTGCTTCGCTCCTGCATGGACAGGCCTGCGTAGATAGCAGGAACTTCAACGTTCTCCTGTGCCGTCGTCGTACCAAGCAGGTTGTAACTCTGGAACACGAAGCCGAACTTCTCGCGCCGCAGCCATGCCAGCGAGTCCGCATCAAAGCTCTCTATGTCCCGGCCAGCGAAACGGTATTTGCCAGACGTTGGCCTGTCGAGGCAGCCAAGAATATTCATCAGCGTGGACTTGCCCGAGCCCGACTGCCCCATGAGCGAGACAAACTCACCGGGATAAATTTTCAGTGTGATGCCGCGTAACGCATGCACTTCGACACCGCCCGCTGTCACGAAAGTACGCGTGATATCGCAAAGATCGATGAGTGGCTGTTGCGTATCGACGCCGATCGCCACATCGGCCTGCTTACCGTCTGTAATGGTCATGATCGCCTAGCGGAACCTGAGGTTGTTTGGCGGTCGTTGCCCCTCACTCGCACGGGTCTGCACAATGCCAGCCACCACCTGGTCGCCCTCTTCAAGGCCCGACAGGACTTCTGCCGCAATGCGACTCGATACGCCGATAGTGACTTCGCGTGGCTCGGTCTTGCCGTCAGGCAATACGTACTGCACGGTCGCATGCCTGTTTCGCGGCCTGCCGCCGGGCGCTTTGTCAGCACCGCCATTGCCAGCACGCGCACCCGCGTTCTGTCGCCGGCCCGGGCCCGCAAACGTCAATGCACCGACTGGCACCTTTAGTACATCCCGCGCTGACTCTGTAATGAAGAAAACCTGGGCCGTCATGCTGGGCAGCAATGCGCCATCGGCGTTGTCGACATCGAACAGCGCCGTGTACAGCACGACATTGTTAGTCACTACAGGGGTTGGCAGTATCTGGCGCAGAGATCCGTACCAGCGCCGGTCGCCGCTGCCGAGTGTCGTAAAATAGGCTTCCATTCCCGCTTTCAGCTTTGTTACGTCGGCCTCTGAAACCTCCGCCTCCACCGTCATCGTCGACAGGTCAGCAATGCGCAAGATGATCGGCGTCTGCTGATTGGCGTTCAGCGTCTGCCCTACTTTCATGCTCACCGATACGATAGTGCCGTCGGTCGGGGCGTAGATTTTGGTATAGCCAAGTTGGGCTTCCTCGCTTGCGAGGCTGGCCTTGCTCTGGGCAATCTGCGACTGCAACTGCACCAGGCTCGATTGTGCTGACGCCAGGGCATTCATGGCATTGTCGAAGTCTGCCTGGGTTGACGCGTCGTCTTTCATCAGGCGCGTTTGCCTGTCAGCATTCGCTTGCGCGAGACTGAGCGATGATTGCCGCGCCGACAGCTGTGCTTCCAGCGCTTGCAGGCTTGCTCTGCTTGCTTCTACCCGATTGATCTGCACGGTCGCATCGATTTCAGCCAGAAGTTCGCCCTGTTTTACAAAACTGCCAACATCGGCATGCAAGGCAAAAAGCTGCCCCGATACCTGGGCACCCACATCTACAAAGCGGCTCGGCTGCAACGTACCAGCGGCCGTCACTACGTTCTCGATATCGCCCCGCTCAATAGTGGCCAGCAGAGGTCGGGACGTCGCCTCGGTATCCCTGCCCGACAGGAACCAGGTTGCGGTCGCCGCAATAAGCAGCAGGAGCAGGACCAGCCAGGCATGCCGGCGCAGCCAGCCACGCTTGCCACGCTTAGCCGCCGCAGGCCCTTCGGGCAATGAGCCGTTGCCGTGTGTGGAGTCTGACTTCACTTGCATATTCCGCTTTCCCTTGATCTCTGGGCGGCGCGCAACCCGACGTTGCGCAACCTGTAACCATGAGGGTTTGTTCCGGCGAGCGCGCCCGAAGAACATCGCTGACTGAACCCGGTGCTGCAATGCCGCACCCAAGCACGAAGCATAACAAGCCGGCTGCCCGAATCACGCACGAACGTGCGTCAAGTTGAGCCGGGAAGTGCAAAGAATTGTGAAGATAGCGGCCGGCGCTGCCCGGCCGCTGAGGAATCAGATATTGAAGATCCGCTTCGCGTTGCCGTCGCGCACCTTGGCGGCCGTCTTGCTGTCCAGCGCATTCACGCGCCCGAGACAACCAACCATGTCGCCAATATTGTGTGGATAGTCCGAGCCGAACATCACGTGATCGGTCCCGGCCACTTTGATACAGAGTTCGAGCGCATCGGGCGAGTAAACAACGGAATCGTAGTAGATGTGCTGCAGGTAGGTACTCGGCTTTTCCTTGATGACCTCCGAGCAAGCCGGGATCATTTCATGGCAACGATCCAGACGACCGGCGAGATACGGCAATGTGCCACCGCCGTGCGAGGCGATAATCTTGAGGTTCGGATAACGGTCAAAGAATCCGTCCAGAATCATGCGAGCAATAGACAGCGTTGTGTCCATCATGAAACCTATAGGCGGCACCAGCCCGTATTGATCGAGGTACATGTCGGGCGTGCCTTGCGGCGCGGTTGGATGTACCAGTACTGGCAGCGCACGATCGTCGATAGCCTGCCATACCGGCGCGAACAACGGGTCTGTCAGATTCTTACCGTCAATATTCGCGATCACCATCACGCCAATTGCACCATCTGCAACCGTGCGCTCAAGCTCAGCGATAGCGGCTTCCGGGTACTGGAATGGCAAGGATGTGAACCAGCCAATCCGATCCGGGCGGGCGCGCTGCTGCTCGGCCATGGAATCGTTAACCATTTGCGCGGCTCGCAAACTGGTCGCCTCGTCACCAAAATAGGCGTTCGGGCAGGTCAGGGAGACAATCGAGAGATCGACGCCCGCCTTGTCCATGTCCTTGATACGAGCCTCGTAGTCCCACATTTCGGGCATCAAGGTCATGAACGGTGCACCGCTCATCCAGATGCTCTCCTGACCGGCTGATGTTGGCTTGCACTCGTACTTCGGACCGCCGTTAGCCGTCAGGAAATCGAGGTAGTCCCTCGTCAGCATATGCGTGTGTACATCAATAACAGTCATGTCTAACCTCTTACCTTGTCACGGAAATGCAGCGGCCACGGCGACGGAAAAGTCGGCGCCTGGTACTCGATAAGCGCGGGGCCCGGTTCTGCGATGGATTCCTTAATGGCCGTGCGCAGCCCCGCCGCCGAATTTGCACGACGACCCGGCATACCGAAACTTTCGGCCAGTTTGACGAAGTCCGGGTTTTTCAGGTCGGCGCAGATCGCCCGGTCGCCATAGTCTTCGGTGAGAATGCGCTTGACGTTGCCGAAGGCACCGTCGTTCATCACCAGGAAGGTCGCCGGGATGTTGTACTGCACAGCCGTGATCAGCTCCTGTACTGTGAACATGAAGCCACCGTCACCAGCGAGACCGATAACAGGCCGGTCACCCGCCGCGACTTGCGCACCAATACAGGTTGCAGCCGCATGACCCAGCGTGCCCTGGTAGCTCGGATGAATATAAGTACGCGGCTTGTAGACCGGATAAGCGTCCTGTGCCGCGAAGTAGAGCTGTGTGAGATCGGATACGAGTACGCCGTCGTCGCCCAGTTCTTCGCGAATTACGTTCAGCAGCTCGCGCTGTGGCGCAACTATTTCAAGTTCCTTTTCAACGGCCGCTTTGACCGCAGCCAGATCGTCGCTGCGATCGGCGCGTGAGCTTACGTGCTTCTCGACCGCTGGTAGCAATGCGTTCACAACCTCGGCGATATCGCCATGGATACCATCGATTGGCGGTGCGAGCCGACGCAATTCATTCGCATCGATATCCACCTTGATAATCTTGAGGTTCTTGTCCCGCCCCCAGGCCACGGCTGTCGGGAACAGGCGCGTACCTAACGCGAGCACAACATCCGCTTTTTCCCAGAACTTGTGCGCGCCGAGCGGCGTGAATGCACGCGGGTGCCGGGTGTCGATCGTACCCAGCGCATTCTGTGTCATGGCCACTGGCGCATCCAGCACTTCAGCAAGACGCAGGATGTCTGCACCGGCCATTCGTCCGCCACCGCCTACCATGATCAGCGGGTTCTTTGCATCGGCGAGCGCTTTGGCTGCTTTCGCGACGTCATCGTCATCGATCGGCGGTGTGACGCGCACCTTCGATGCCACGACCATGTCCGGCACGGTTGTAGCTTCCTTTGAGATATCGAAGGGCAATTCCAGGTACACGGGGCGCGGACGGTGGTCGCGTATCTCGTTAATTGCCTGCGCCATTTTTGCCGGAATGGTGCTTGCATGCTCGACTTTTCCAGCCCACTTGACGAGGCCACGTGCCGTTTCAAACTGGTTAGGAATTTCATGCAACACGCCGAAGCCCTTGCCGACGAGCGGCGAACGGCCCTGACCGACGAGGCACAGCATCGGCGTGTTACAAGCGTACCCGGTAACAATTGCCGCGCCGGCATTCAGCATGCCGGGTCCAGGCACAACCAGCAAAGTACCGATATCGCCACTAACCTCCGCATAGCCATAGGCCATGTACGCGCAGCCCTGTTCATGGCGGGAATGGATCACCCTGATCCGGTCCTGACGATCATGCAGCGCGACAAACAGTGGGTCGAGTTGCGCGCCCGGCAAACCAAATACCGTATTGATACCGTTTGCGATAAGGGACTCTATGACGGCCTCACCGCCCGTAATCTTTTGCATGTGCTTCTCTGTTGGTTGGTCTTTAAATACGAACGACGCGATTCTCGAGTACGCCAATCTTCTCGATTTCCAGCTCGACCACGTCGCCATCATTGAGCCAGGTCAGTGATTCAAAGCCGCAGCCACCTTCGATGGTTCCCAGGCCGATTATTTCACCCGGATACAGGGTTTCTGATCGGCTGAGCTGTGCGATGCAGGCGGCGAAGTCATGTTGTGCACCTCCGGAGCTGCCCTGGCCGCGCACTTCACCGTTTACCCGCACCTGCATGTCCAGGGAATACGGGTCCGGTATCTCATCGCAGGTCACTATCCAAGGCCCAAAGGAGTTGCTGGTGTCAAAGTCCTTGCCCTTGGCCGGTCCCATCCTGAACTGGCCTTCCCAACGGGCCTGGATGTCGCGGGCACTGAAGTCGTTAAAGATTGTGTAGCCAAAGATATGCTGCGGCGCATCTTCCTTGCTGACGTCTTTTGCACGACTACCGATCACTGCGGCGAGTTCGAGTTCGTAGTCAAGGTTCTCGGCAAACGGAGGCCACTCAACCACACCCTTGTGGCCATTCGTGGCAAACCGGTTCCCTTTGTAATAAAGAGGGATCTCGTACCAGACAGGTGGCAGACGATAAGCGCCGCTGTCTTGCATACGCTTGAGTGCCGCGTCAGGATCCTCTTCGCGCGCCGCACGCAGGCGCATAGACGCCGCCATTGCCTTGATGCAGTGCCCCTCGTAGTTCGCAAAATCGCGAATTTGCTCGGGAACCGGTAACGGCGCAACAAGCTGCAGGCCGGCAAGCTCAAGTACCGCTTCATCACACGGTTTGTCTAGCAGTTCCGCAACCGTGTCGAGACCTCTTTGCCCGGCCTGAATCAGCGACAGCATTGAATTGAGCTCGGCAGCGTCTTCGCTGCTGGCGGAAACTGCCGTTCTGAGATCGAGCACATGCCCGGCGTCCAGCAGCACTCCCGGCCGTGGCCCGCTGGCAGAGTTATAAGATAAGAATCGCACGCAATGGCCTCTAACTACTTGAAACATCCAAGCCCGTCAGTATAGACAAATGGCGCGCCAAATGAGCTTGTGTTCTGCATGGCGCAACATGCGCGAAATAAACTGGCGACATGCCGGGTCTGAAGAAAAGCAGGCTGTTGTTGCGGAGAATGGAATGAATCGTGCCGCAACCCTTGATATTTATGCCCCCGCCTACAATGATGTAGATCATTGTGGGTCAACTCTATCTATGGAGAAAATTAATGAAGAAAGTTCTAACTGGCGCCCTGGCTGCCTCGATGCTCAGTTTTTCGGTCACCGCGCTTGCCGACCTGTCTGATGTTCCGTCAGGCAAGTACACATTGGACAAGACCCACGGGTACATTACGTTTTCCTACAGTCACCTGGGCTTTTCGAACCCGCACGTAGGATTTAACTCTTTTGATGTCAACGTAGACCTCGATTCAAAGAATCCTGAGAAGAGCAAAGTCAACGTCACCATTGATGCGTCGAGCATTGACAGCCGGGTTGAAGTATTCAACGGCCATCTGAATGGCGAGAACTTCTTTGATACGGCGAATTACGACACGATCACGTTTAACTCGACCAAAATCACCGCTCAGGATGCCGACACGTTCACAGTTAACGGTGATCTGACAATCAAGGGCATCACCAAGCCCGTGACGCTGGTTGCTGAGCTGAATAAGGCAGCGAATCACCCGATGCGCAA
Source organism: Gammaproteobacteria bacterium (assembly GCA_030425905.1). Classification (GTDB taxonomy): domain Bacteria; phylum Pseudomonadota; class Gammaproteobacteria; order Steroidobacterales; family Woeseiaceae; genus UBA1847. The sequence goes on along the minus strand of JAUHZT010000038.1, from coordinate 14,940 downwards.
GGTACCGACTATTGGTTTCTCAGGCGAAGCCAAGGTGAAACGTTCTGAATGGGGCCTGGATCGCGCCGTGCCAGCCGTCGGTGACGAAGTCACAATTTACATCGAAGTAGAATTGCCGCAGGCAAAAGACTAAACCGTTCACGCAAGACTTTGCATTGAACGAAAAAGAGCCGCGCAAGCGGCTCTTTTTTTTTAAACCCGGGGCTAGCGGCACTTACAGTGTGCGTGCCATCTCGTCTGCCATGGTCACAGAGCCGAGCGCCCGCGAAATATCCACCGTCGTCTCGCGCAACTGGCGCAAGTACCGGATGTCATAAGTATCGTCATTCTGTCGCCGGTTCATAACGATAGTCAGCGCCGCTTCCAGTTTCTCAGTATGGTTAAAGATCGGAGCGGAGAGGACTGAAAAGCCGGCATCGTGCGGATCCAGGTCAAATTCGTAGAAGCGCTTGCGAATCTTTTCGCAGCGATTGCGCACATCATTGGGATCAAGTGCATCATCGCGCATCACCTCGCGATCTGTGCGCCGATGCAGGAGCCGTTCACGAACATGTTCGGGCGAAAACGACATGATGACCCACGCCGTGGGTGACAGCGGAATCGAGAACCTTGAACCGCGCGAAAGATGCGGTGTCAGTGGCTTGCCACTGCTGATGGTAGAGACAATTAATGCATCGCCGCCCGCTGGAATTGCAAGCAACAAGGCTTCGGATATTTTGTTGCGCAGGCTGAGCATAAACCGGTAGGCGATGTTCGTAATCTCGTATTGTTCCGATGCAGCGTTCGCCAGGCGGAACAGGGTCGAACCCAAACGATAGCCACTGTTATCCGGCATGCGCGCTACAAGACCCAGTTCAGAGAGCGTACTCAAGTGCCGTGATATACGCGCCTTGGTCATACCAAGATGGGCGGCAATATCGGTAACGCGCTGCGCTCGACCACTGTCCGCCAGGAACTCAAGCACCTGGGCGGCGACCACAACACTGTGCACCGTGGCAGACTTGGCCCGTTTCTGATTGTCTTCTGAACTCACGCTTCCATCCTCATAGATTTGTCGCACTGAGCGTAACCCCACCCGGGTCACTCCATCGCGAAACTATATCATATGGCGCAACAACCGATTGCAGGCCGGGATAGCAGTCGGCAGACTTTGAGCCTGATCATTTTCTTAACCACAACCACGGCATTCAGGCAGGAGCACCTTCATGAAACTTGGAACTATTCGCGTCGACGGCAAAGAGACCGTCATCGGACGAGTCAACGACGAGAACGCCGTCGCACTCGACTTCGCAAGCATGGAGGACCTGATTATTGGTGGTGACGCTGCACTTGAGTCGGCACAGAAAAGCATCGACGCAGGCATCGCTGGCAGTGCGCAACTGATCGATATAAGCGACGCGGACTGGCTTGCACCCAACCCGAAAGCATCGAAGATAATTGGTTGCGCCGTGAACAACAACCGCCTCAACAGCGTGGCCTATCGCCCGATGAAAAGCCCGATGTTCTTCACCAAAGGGCGTTCGGCGCTGACTGGCCACAACAAGCCTATCGAGATACTCGGCCGCCACGGCCGCACCATCCCCGAGCCTGAGCCGGTCGCTGTCTTCAAGAGCACCGCCAAGAACGTTGCTCCCGAAAACATTCTTGATCATGTCTTTGGCTATACGATGACGAATGACTGCACTGCCAGCGGAATCAAGTTCGGTGAAGATTCGATCGCCCTGAACCAGAAGCCGGAGCTTATCCACCCCCATCACATGGAGTGGCGGCACCGTTTTGAGAACGACAACTATCTGTACTTCATCTATCACGCGCGTTCCAAAGGTGCCGACACCTTTGCAGCCATGGGGCCGTGGCTTACAACGGCTGATGAGGTCAAGGATCCGAACAATCTGCACGTCAAGGGTTACATTGACGGCGAACTGTATGCAGACGACTCCACCTCGAATTACTTCTTCAAGGTTGAGCAAGTGCTTGCCGAGGCGAGCATCTGGTTCACGATGGAGCCCGGCGACTGCATTCACACCGGTACCGCCGTTGCAGGAACAGAGAAATTCCCGAAGGGCAATCTCGGCGTAGATCTGCGCCAGTTTTCAGTGACCGACGTCGAAATCGACGGGCTCGGGCGCCTGTCCAACCCGATTGCGGCGGAGCCTGCCGAACGTTGAACGCCAGCGCTTAGGCGCGACCAGCCACAACCTGGCAACGTATCAATGGGTTCCGGGAAACGGCTGAACAGTAAAAAAAAAGAAGCCGCGGCATGTAAATTCGCGGCTTCTTTCTTTGTGCAGCAAGGCTGCTGCGTTGATGCCAAGATCGCGCCAGCTTTTGCAGGGCTATACGGAAAACCTCGCTTGAACCACGCCCTTCTCTACTTCAGGTTCTGCGTCGCATTCGCCAGCCGAAAAATCCGGACACGGCGATCGCAACGGCAGCCAGGAGTAACCACAGCAGGCTTTTGCCGCTTTGTTTGCCGGTGTCGGCTGCCGCGGCCTCGCTTGCGACTTCATCCAGGATTGACTGCATGATTTCCTCTGTCACCCCTTCGGCCTCGACACCGTAGTCAGCGGTCTTGTACAACCACGCAATCTCCAGCGAACAGGGTACTTTGGTGAGAGGTCGATCGGGCACTCGTTTCCACTGGTGCGTGTAAGTGTAAGGTCTCGTCAGTACCACAGGATCGGTCACCGTAAATTCTACATTCAGGCGCATCCCGCCTTCCGACAACCAGTAACGCTCCACCAGTTTTTTTTCTGCGCTCGAGTCGATGCCCGTGTACAGGCCCCAGGTTTCAGCCAGGAAATTATCGCTTTCGACAATTAACTCATCGCCTACGAAACGGCCCACCGAGTGTCCGTTAGACGACGGCTCAGCTCTTGGCGCATCGGCATTCAGGTGGATGACGCGCGGTTCGGGCCACATGTCGCGATCGATCAGAATGGTGTGCTCGTCCGGTCTCGTCCACATGAAATTGGACAGGCTCACAATACTGCGCGGCGGCCCGCCATAAACACAGTTATTGATCGGATTGTCGTCTTCAGACCAGTTGGCGACTTTCTCAACGTACGCAGGTGTCAATGGCCAGTCACCGGCGGGTTTGCGGATCGGTGGGTGCGTGCCACCGTCCGCTGCGATCCGCACCCAGCTGCCGGAACCAATCTCGCTTACGGGCTCGACGGCTACAGCCTCGAGCCTGGCATTCTGCGCCTGTTGTGATTTTCGATAGTCAGTAGCACCCGCGTACAAACGGGTTCCATCCGGAAGATCCGCCCAGTTGATACCGGCATACGCGCGATCCGGGTCCTGGTCCTGGGCACCCTCCCAGACGATCACGTCACCGGCCTTGAGGCTGTCTTTTGACCAGCCCAGATTCGACATTGCCGGCGGGTTTAGCGCTTCAACCTTGTACTCGCGGACCGAACCGTCATCCATTACGACGCGGGCCTGAATGTAAACATGGGGTGCACGCCAGCTATACCTCGTGACCACACCCTTGAACACACGAACATCGTCATCGTTAAGGCTTGCGTGCGAATGATGTGCAAGCCCCCGGGCGAACGGCAGCAGAACCAGAAGCACCAGTGCCAATTGCAACTTACTTCGCAGTCCCATCGGGCATCCCCAGTTTGGTGGACGTTCGTCTATTCGGCCATGCCTGTCGCGCTGCTCGCCCGCTAGCGTAAGGCTGCCCGCGCTTCGCGATCAGCACGATTGCGTGCGCACATTTCAATCCAGTAGCTTGGCTTGAGCGGCAACAGAATTGCAGCCGCGAACAAGGAGATAAAGAAGCAGAGAATAAACGGTACGGTGTAGGACCCGGTGGTGTCATACAGTCGCGCCACCAGCCAGGGGCCCGTCATAAAACCAAGATTCACGGCTGCCGTAAAAATACCGAGCAAGACGCCAAGATTCTTGACCCCGAACGTGTGCTTCGCCAGCACCGTTGTATCGAGCAGCACAGCCGCATGTGCAACCGCCCGGAACACTACGAATGCAGCGAAAATTGCCGGGTTCAGCACAGCGAGCGCCAACAGGGACGCCCCTGCCAGCGTCAGATACATCAGCGACACGCCGTTTTTCGATAGCTTGTCGAAGACACCTCCAACGAGGACACGCGCGAGAATTCCGATCGCACCCATGGCAGCGACAGCTTTCGAAACGAGGTGGCCGTCCATGCCCATGTCAACATCGAGGAACAGCACCTGGTGCTGCACAAAGGCCTGATCGACCAGCGCGGCGGCGTACACGGCCAGCGCGATAAACCAGAACTCCTTTCGCTTCATAAGATCGCGCACGCTCTCCTTCACATCCTGGATGCCCGCATCTCCCGCTGGATTCGGCGCCTGCCGTGCAGCGCTGACGACCGGGTCTACGCCCTGGCCGCGATAGAAGAACAGCAACAAGGGAATGGCTACAATCCATATCCCGGTGCTCATCAGGGCGGTACCTATGCGCCAGCCATAGGATTCGATCAGCGGGTGAATGACGAGCGGTACAACCGTCGCGCCCATCGCCGTACCGAGCATTGCAACACCCATTGCTGTGCCCTGAGACGCATGGAAGGTGCGCGACACCATGACTTTGATGGCCACAATGGTTCCGGGGCTTGCAACGCCGAGGAGCACCCCTGCGAAATAGTACCAGGCCATGTTAGGAACCCAGAGGAAGCTGATGAGTGCAATGCCACCCAGGGTGGTGAGGACCAGCAATGCGGAGCGCACACCTACGCGGTCGATCACACGGCCTATAACAATGGCAACAATTGCGCCTGTCCCGTATTTCATTGACGACAGGAAGGTCGCCTGCTCACGCGTCCAGCCAAATTCTTCTATCACCCCTGCGTACATAAAGGGCATCGAGAAACCAGGGGCGCTGAAAGCAAACAACAGGCACAAAAAGGCAGTTAACAGTACCGGCCAGTTGTCGCGAAACTCGCGAACGAAGACAGTATCACTCAGATTCACTCAACACCCCCCGGAACAGAACTGAGAGCTTAACCGATCGAGCATCACAACATAGCCATTCTGTTTCGATTAGCGATACACACTGAGCACAACCTGAGCAACCGCCACGCTAACTACGCTACAGCCAGCAAAACACAGACCGCCTCTATATCGGCCGCGTCACACCTCGTCCCCGAACGGTATCTCACCGATCGTCGGCAACCGTTCGATCTGCGGCTCGCTACCGCCCCGCCAACGCTTCACACGCAAAGGTACGATACGCAGTGTCTCCGGCCCGTTCGGGAATTTTTCAGGATCCCATAACGGTCGGGCTACGGAAATGAAGTCACACACCATCTCTTTTGCTGTGAAGTGGGCAACGCAATAACCATGAACATCGTTATCGGCATATACCAGGTGAGGATTCGGTGGATCACTGGCAGCGGCGAGTGCTTTGCCGAGATCGCCGGTACGGGCCAGTACATCAGCAGCGACAGCCCCCTTGCGCATAAAGAAATTCAGGGTCGAGACCTTTTTGCTACTGCCGTCGGCGGCTGTGATCTCTGCTTCGGCAAGTTGCCCAAGCTTCATTCGCTTCAGTGGTCGTGCAAGAAATGGTCCGCGTGCAAAAGCTGAGATGGCCGCATTAGTGAAATCGGGAATCACATAGCGCGGCTTTTCTACTTCGTAGTTCTCGGCGACAAGCCCACCGTAGTGCGCATGCCGATCACCACTTAGCGACACAACATCGGCAATTTTTTCCTCGCGAATATAGCGCATGAGTTCCTCGCGCTCGTTTGGAAAGCCATCCCAACCATCAGTCCAGAGGTAGCCCGTGGGACGTTCAGGATCGACCGCCGAGAGATCGAACTTGAAACCCATGATCGGCATGGCGTTTGCCCACACCTTCCAGGTTGCATCGGAGCCCTTCAATGCACGCTTGAACCAGTCTTTCTGTTCGGCACCGAGCATCGACACAGCGGGTGAATGCTTGCGCGGGTTCGGCTTTTCCTCACCTTTGATGACAACGGTGTCAGGTGGGTTTCCATTGTTTGCGTCACGGCCCTGCGACAAGGTATTGAGCATGTCACCGTCATGAAGCTGAAAACCTGAAAATGCACGTACATCCCCGGCACCGGTTTCGATCAGGGTTTCGGTATAACCCGGATTCGCACCTGGACCTCGATAAATTCGATTGTCTGTTAGCAGAATATCAACGAGCTTGCCCCAGCGAATGCCGCGGTACGTGCGCAGCGCCTGAATGGCGGCGAAGTTGTTCGGCTCGAAAGACATGAAGCCGTCGCCGAAGTCCGACATCGGCTGGTTCTCAACAAGCGCTGTGCGAAAATCGTGCGCTTCATTGGCCGCACCAGGAATATCCCGGCTTTCGGAAAGAATTTGCGGCACGAATTCGAACCAGGCCTGGCTGGCGGCAAGGCGCTTTTGCGGCTGAGAACCTTTGCCGGCGATATAGCTCTGCCATGGATCGTTCGCGTATTCGTGATCGTCCCAGATGCACACGAACGGGTACAGAGCGCGCGCATCCTGCAAATCTTTGTCCTTGAGATAAGCGCGGTAAATGCGACGATGGCCGGCGAGTGCCGCCGCAAAGGGATCTTCGATCTTGTTGCCATCCTGATCCAGACCCGGCCCCGGCTCGCCAATGTCTATGTCCGGATCGATACCATAGACGTAGTCGCCCAGGTGCAGAATCATGGCCGGCCGGTTCATGCGTCCAGACCGCTCGCCTTCAATCAGGTGTCGATACACGCCGTATTTGCTGGGCGCATAGCCCTGGCAACTCGCGAACATGATGTCGACGGGCGCGTCATCGCTATGATCGGGTGCTGTCCAGGTTCGGCCAACCCGGCTGGCCACACCGTCTGCCGTCAAGAAGCGGTAGTAGTAGTCTGTACCGGGGGAGAGCCCGGTAACCAGGGTGCGCAATGTATAGTCCTGCGCCTTGTTCACCGCGAGACGTCGCTCCAGGACGAGCACCTCGAAGTCTGGTTGATGGCTAAGCTGCACAGTTAGCAACGCAGTCAAGTTGCCCGCTACCTGCGGGTCAAGTCGTGTCCACAGCATCAGCCGGTCCGGCTGTGGATCGGCCGAGCCAACCCCCTGTGGAAACGCAGCAAGACTTTGTTCGTTCACGGACAACAAGTCCAACGGCGCTGCGGCTTTGCTACTTGCAGCAAAACTTGCAGGCGCCGCTTTCAGTATGAACGCACCGGCTATTGAACCTGCCAGAAATTCTCGGCGTGTTGGTGCCATGCTCTCTATCCTGTCGGTGGACGTCATTGCAGTGTACCGCTGGATCCGCCCTCCACTCACCAACCCGGCCCACCGGTCATTACGTCATACGGTACAAGATCGGATACACTCGCTATGATGCAGGCACGCCGCGAGCTAGCCTCCATGACGTGAACCCTTCAGACAACAACGCGCTTTGAGACCAAAATATGACCAATACACACTACACAAGCACCGCCAAAATTCTGCACTGGCTGGTTGCCGGGTTGATCGTTCTGCAGTTCGTACTCGCAAAACTCGCGGAAAATACCGACTCGCCCGTACGTGAACTCGCCTTGCTGGCCAATCACAAGTCGGTTGGCATTACCATACTTGCACTGGCAGTCGTGCGCATTCTCTGGAGGTTCCGCAACAAAGCGCCGGCACTGCCCGCGAACATGCCTCGCTGGCAGGTGCTGTCCTCGCATGTCAGCCATTGGACCTTGTACGCTCTGCTGTTTTTGATTCCGCTGAGTGGCTGGCTCATGTCATCGGCTTCGGCTTACTCGGTGAGCTGGTTTAACCTTATCCAGTTGCCGGATTTCGTTGCGCCGAACCCGGACTTGAAGGAAACGTTCGAGGAAATTCACGAACTCCTGGCTAATTTGCTGGCGGCTGTTGCTTTGCTGCACATTGCGGCGGCTTTAAAGCACGCCATTATCGACAAGGATGGCGTTCTGAGCCGCATGAGTTCGACGGCAACAGTCGCGCTGTTCGCCGCCGTCATCGTGCTGGGCGTCTACGCACTGGCTCTGCCGGGCAAGCCAGCGCCGGCCGCGACATCCAGCGCATCGGACACAGAAACCGCGGCATCTGCGGCCGACGAACCCGTTGCGAGCTCAACGCTGCCTGTCTGGAACATCGACTACGAAGCCAGCTTTATTCACTTCACCGGCGACCAGGCCGGGGCTGAGTTCGACGGTGTCTGGCAAGACTGGGATGCGAAACTACAGTTTTCGCCCGATGATCTTGCCAGCAGCCGATTCGATGTAACGATCCGGACGGCGGCCGTCGAGACTCAGGACGACGACCGCGATGCAACATTGAGCGATCCGGAATGGTTTGACCCAAAGAATTATCCGGAAGCCCACTACCGGGCGTCACGATTCTCTGACAACGGCAACGGCGAGTTTGTCGCGCACGGCCAACTCAGCATCAAAGGCAATACTGCACCCGTTGACCTGGTATTCACGGTAGATTCGAGTGGCGACGAGCGAGTGCTGACAGGCAATGCGGAACTACTGCGGCTGGACCTCGGCGTTGGCACCGGCGAATGGGAAGACACTGACTGGGTCAGCAACGAAGTCAGCGTGGCTGTACGAGTGTCGGCAAACCTGCCCTGACGTTCAATTTACACTTTCAGGCACACAGATCGTCAGGGCTCCCGACTTGGGTTAAGGACTAGTATCCTTCCAGGTCGATCCTGACGATCTCGTCGTAAAATCCGGCGACTTCCAGTGTAATTTTGATGGGTTCGGCTTCGATATTGAGCCAGTACCAGCCGTGTTGCCCGTCGTATGGCGCGACAATAGCGCCGGACTGTTCGCCACTCTCGCCTTCTTCGTAGCGCGTAAAAAACTCCTCGCCGAAGGATGCGTCGTGCGCGTGAAAGTCGTAATAGGCCTGCCCTTCATCCACCCTCCAGTTAAAAACAATGGCATCGCCCTGCTCCATCACCACCTTGTATTCAATGGCTGCGTCGCCTTGCAGGTCAATGGTCAGCGTCTCTGACTTCCAGGGCCGCTCTCTGGCGACATAGTTTTCACCGACTGCGGACGGCAGCGGTGAACCGAACTGATCCATTTCCACCGTCACGTTGTCAGGACTCAGGTAGCGAAAAACCGGTGCGCCCCCATTGTCTACGACAACGGCAGCAACTGTTGTGTTTGCCGCCGGTGCTGGCGCTTCTACGGCGGTCTCGTCATGTTCAACAAAACTCGCACCTATCAATGTGCCCAGACCCAGCGCGGCCAGTGTGACCAAAATTATTGTCGCCTTTCCCATTCCTGCTCCTTAACTTAGATGTGAGTCCACCTCAGGCGGTCACGTACAATCCGATTTGATAAGCCATCAGTGCAAAACCCGCAATGATGAGCCCAAAATTTACCCAGGTCCCAAAGCGTGAGTCGCGTGTTCGTGCAGGTAGCAAGCTCAGCAGCAAGACAATAACGGCAAGTGCTGCGAGCTGGCCAAGCTCAACACCCAGATTGAAAGAAACCAGGTTTGCAATCAGCCCGTCCTGAGCCAACCCGAGATCCTGCAGCTTGGTTGCGAGTCCAAGTCCATGGAACAGCCCGAAAATAAATACGGCCAGGCGCTCATCCGGACTGTCGCCAAACAGGGTATTGAAGCCTTTGAGATTATCGAAGCCCTTGTAGGCAACCGACAAACCGATAATCGCATCTACAAGATAAGGATTCACATCCAGACCGGCGAGCACGCCGCCAAGCAACGTGATTGTGTGCCCCAGCGCGAACAGACTGACGTACAGGGCAATCGAGCGAAAACCCTGCAAGTAGAATACGACACCCACGAGAAACAAGAGATGGTCGTAGCCCGTCACCATGTGCTTGGCGCCCAGCCACGTGTACAGGGCAAACTGCCAGCCGGTCTTGCCGGCAATCAACTCCGCATCTTCCCGTGAAACATTGTGCGCGATCGCGTCGGGCGCCAGAAAAAGCAATGCGACGACGGCCAGGAAAATCAGCAGCCGTACGCTGTCGTTCGGGTAAATCGCAGGTCGCAGAGAGGCGTGAGGACTCATGAAATCTCGCATCGGGTCACGGTTGCGGGCGGCAAGCCTTTCACCGGAACAATAGCGGGTGCCGGACCTGCGGAGGACTGAATAACGGACAAGATGCCCTGTTTGCCACAAAGCTACAAGCACCCGGGGCACGCCGTTTCCCTATGGCGTAACAGGCCGCTCTTCGAGTCGCCGCTGGTGGCCAGCATGCCGTTACAATGCAACACCAACCCGATACAGGTGAAGTGCCCATGACCCAGATGACCACCGGCCAGGCGATTGTTCAGTCGCTGCTAGCGCACGATGTCGATACGATGTTCGGGATCCCGGGCGCACACATGTACGACTTCAACGATGCTTGCTGGGAACATCGCAATCAGCTCAGGTTCATCGTCACGCGTCACGAACAGGGTGCGGGATACATGGCCTACGGCTATGCGAAATCGACGGGCAAGGTGGGCACATACACGGTTGTTCCCGGCCCCGGCATGCTCAATTCGAGCGCCGCTTTATGCACAGCCTACGGCGCGAACACCCCCGTCTTGTGCGTTACAGGCAACATCATGTCGCACCTGATCGGCCAGGGTCGCGGCCAGCTACATGAACTGCCCGACCAACTGGCGACGATGCGCGGGTTGACCAAATGGGCTGAACGCATCAACCATCCCACAGAGGCACCCGGCGTTGTTACGGAGGCCTTTCGGCAGTTGCAGTCCGGCCGCATTCGCCCGGTTGCAATCGAGGCACCCTGGGACGTGTTTGGCATGCGCGGGGACGTCAATCTCGATGTACCCATGGCACCTCCGCCGCCGCCAGCGCCGGACCCTGACGCAATATCCCGAATCGCCGACATCATCAAGGATGCGAGCAACCCGTTAATTATGGTCGGCGCCGGAGCGCTTGATGCCGGGGAGGAAATACTTGAGCTGGCAAAACTGTTGCAGGCGCCCGTGACGGCACATCGCAGCGGTAAGGGTATTGTCAGCGAAGACTCGCCCTATGGGATGTCCTTTGCTGCTGCATTTGAGTACTGGAAGAAGGCCGACCTCCTGATCGGTATAGGTAGCCGGCTCGAACTCGCCTATTTTCGCTGGCGCTGGTTCCCGAAGAACATCAAGGTTGTGCGTGTGGATATCGATCCCACAGAGTTTGTGCGCCTGAAGCCCGACGCGGGCGTTGTCACAGACGCAGCACTGGGCACGCGCGCGCTCGTCGACAAACTTTCGAGCAGCATCAGCACACGCAGCAATCGCGAAAAAGAATTCGAGGCTATCAAGGCCTCCGGACTGCAAGCTATCCAGGCTGTGCAGCCACAGATGGACTACCTCAACGTGATTCGTGATGTCCTGCCGCGCGACGGTTTCTTCGTCGAGGAAATTTCGCAGGTCGGGTTTACCTCACGCTTCGGCTTTCCGGTATATGAGCCGCGTCACTTCGTCACTTGCGGTTACCAGGACAACCTTGGCTTTGGCTTTAACACGGCGCTGGGCGTGAAAGTTGCTCATCCGGATAAGCCCGTCGTGGCGGTATGCGGCGATGGCGGCTTCATGTTCGGTGTGCAGGAACTGGCGACAGCCGTGCACCACAAGATCAACCTGGTCACGATCATTTTCAACAATCAGGCCTATGGCAATGTTCGTCGTGACCAGCAGACCAACTACGGCGGCCACCTGATCGGTGCCGACCTGACCAACCCGGACTTCGTACGACTTGCAGAAAGTTTCGGCGCCGCCGGCTACCGCGTAAAGACGCCCGCAGAGTTGCAAACAGCGCTCGAGCGCGCGTTCAAGGATGACCTGCCGGTGGTCATTGATGTCACCGTCGAAACCGGCAGCGAAGTGTCGCCATGGTCTTTCATCCATCCTCACGCGCCTGTGGAGTAAACATGGTCATGACAAAACCCTATCTCAGAATCGCCGCGGAGGAAGCGTTCTGCCCTCCTGAAATGTTCGATATTTTTCGGGAAATACTGGGCAGTGACTGGCTTGACGATCCGGGCTTTCGCTCCCAATGGGGCTACTTTATCGACAGCCAGAGCGAGCGCGCGGTATTTGTACGCGAAGCTTTGTGTTCGCTGGGTGATGACCGCATTGCCAACATGGACGCAGCCGGCATCGACAAGGCGATTCTCGGCTTGACCTCGCCCGGCGTACAGGTAATGCAGACGCAACAGGCGACTGAGTTCGCCGCCTATTCGAACGACGTTCTGGTGGACGGCATACGGAAGCACCCTGACCGCTACTACGGCCTGACCGCCATCGCAGCACAGGACCCGGAGCAGGCTGCACGCGAAATTGAACGCGGACATGGGCTGGGCCTCAAGGGCGTCATCATCAACTCACACACGTTGAACGAACACATGGACCAGGAAAAATTCTGGCCCATTTTTGAAGCCGCGGAAGCACTTGATACGCCTATCTACATGCATCCGGCAACGCCCACCAGGGACATGGTGGGGCCACTCATCGAGCGTGGCCTGGACGGTTCTATTTTTGGCTTCGCGATGGAAACCTCGACACACTTGCTGAAAATCATCATCGCAGGCACGCTCGATCGCTTCCCGAAGCTGAAATTCGTCGCTGGTCATTGTGGCGAAGCAATACCATTCTGGCTGTATCGCCTCGACCACATGCACAACGCGATGATCAAGGCGAATCGCTACGTGGGCGTGCGGCCCCTGGAGCGCAAGATCAGCGAATACGTCAGAGAAAATTTCTGGATTACAACGAGCGGCATGGCCTGGGCGCCGGCCATTGAATTCTGCATCCGCGTGATGGGCATCGACCGTGTCTTGTATGCCATGGACTACCCGTACCAATACCTTCCCGAAGAAGTCGGTTACACTGAGTCGATTGACGTCGATGCCGACGGCATGAAGAAACTTTTCCAAAGCAATGCAGAGCAGGTTTTCAACCTGTGATCAGGAGGACGAACTGCAGTTGGCCGGGACTGAAACAGAAATCGAACGTGAGATCGAACGCCTTATCGAAGCGGGCGCACTAGGTCGGTCCAGAATTTATGCGCGCCTGCTGCGCTACCTGGCCGACACCTCTTCGCGTGGGGAGTTACCGAAAGAGCTCGATATTGCAAACGATGTTCTGCAAAAAAGGACGTTCGACCCAGCCGTCGATTCATCGGTGCGTGTCTACGTACACAATCTTCGACAAAAACTGGCTGCTTACTACGAATCGCACCCGGATAGCTCGCCGCAGCGACTGACCATCCCGCGAGGCAAGTACCAGGTGGTACTGGCGCAAGCCTCCAGCCCGACTGAACCGGCAGCACCAGAACCACAGCGCCGCTGGCCCCTTATCGCCGCACTGTTGCTGGCCGCAACAGCCCTGGCTTTTGTGGCAGGCCGATGGTCAAACCAGAATTTACACGCCGATAATTCACCGTTCGCCGCTGCGCCTGTATGGCAGGCAATCCTCGACGATGATTTACCTGTCGTAATCGTTGTTGGTGACTATTTCATGTTCGCGGAGGGCAGCAAGCAACGCCCGGGGCACCGCCTGATCCGTGATTTCAACCTGAATAGCTCGGCGGACTTCGAAGAGTGGCTCCGTGCCAACCCTGAATTACGCGACAGCTATGTCGATATCCAGCTTTCCTACCTGCCGGTTGGCATCGCGCCAGCGTTGAACAACGTTCTCTCCGTGCTTGACGATGGTCAGCGAAGCATCCGTGTCATCCCGCAATCGCAGTTTCGGGCACAGCTTATGCGCGTCTCGCATGTCGTTTACCTTGGCTACCTGAGCGGCATCGGCCACCTGGGGCAGTACACATTTGCGGCATCCAGGCTTTCGGTCGGAATGAGTTACGACGAACTGCTCGACCTTGAAACCGGCGAAGAATTTGTAAGTAGCGCAGGCTACGTTACTGATTCCGGCAGCGACTACCTCGACTACGGCCTGGCTGTCACCTTTCCGGGCCCTGCTGAGAACCAGTTTCTCGTGATCGCAGGCTTGCGCGACGAAGGCCTGATGCGCATGGCGGCGATTGTTGCCGACCCGGCAACGGTCGCAACGCTAGGCGCAACTTCAGCGGCTGCCCCTGGCGAAGAAAGCACCGACCCGGCGTTCGAGGTCCTGTACCGGGTGCACGGCGTTGACCGCACCCATATCGCCGCAACCCCGGAGTTCAGTGCGCCGCTCGATGCCAGCAAAATCTGGATCAAGAAACCCTAATTGCTGTGCCGGGCCTTCCGGCAGGCTGCCGTTGTTTCAGTCCTCAAACTCCAGGTGCCGGCGTGCGGATTCGGGATCGCAGTCAGATTTGGCGAGATCGCCCTTGAAGTCAGGTCCCTTGACGAACTTCCAGGTTTCGCTGTACGGCGCACTCAGGTAAACCGGGTCTTCAACGGTCAACGTCAGCGTCATACTGAGCCCATCTTCCGCGAGCACGTAGTGTTCCGTAACTACCTTTTCGGTCGATGAATCAAGCCCGCGGTAGTTGCCCCAGGCATCGGCCGTGAATCCTCGCGTCTCGATCACGAGCGCGCCATCGTCGTCAAGCCAGCCGCGCGACGTGCCCTGTCGGGTTGGCTCCAGCGTTTCGGGGAAGGTACGATCACCGAGCGTGATTTTCCGATTGAAAGGTGACAATTCCTTTTCTGTGATCAACGTATCAGCATCGCGGGTCCAACGATGCCGAAACGGGCCGTACGCCAGGCGCGGCAGTGTGATCGGTACGCAGTTGACCAGTGGGTCGTCACGCATTGTGAACCGCTCCACCTGCTCGCGGCCTTTAGCATTCAACGGCCAGTGTGTGGGCGGCGAGAATGCGCCGACATTGAAGTAGTCTTCTGTAGCGACTCGCGTCCAGATTCCACTGAAATCGGTCGACGGCTTGATATCGAGCTTCTTGCCCTTTGCCGCAACGGCCGGCTCACCCGATACTACGAGGACTGTGCCATCCGCTTTTGCGACCGAGCTTAAATAGAGCAGCCTGTTCTCGGCTTTG
>JAUHZT010000179.1 GCA_030425905.1 Gammaproteobacteria bacterium | reverse complement strand
GGAGGCGGCTGTCTATGCGGTGCTCTATCTGAGCCTCGACGGCGGGCCTTGGCTGGAATACGCGGCGACAGAAGTGTTCGACATATTCGGAGCCACCGGTGAAGACGAGTTTGTTGTCGTCACTGAGTTGCTGTCGGGCTATCCGTCAGGAAGTTACGACATTCTGATCGAGTTGTTTGATACCTATGACGGCAGCTTCGTCGCAGATTTCGGGCCCGTTGACACGTCCGAACTCGCCTACCTGCCGCTTGAAGACGCTGAGCGGGATGCGCCTTATGTGCTGCCGCCGCCGGATACGACAGTCATCATCAATCAGGGCGGCGGCGGAGCAGCCGATCCGTGGTTGCTCGTGTTGCTGGCTACAGGCGCCTTTTGTCTCAGGCGTCGCTACCGGTCGCAGGCTTGACAGGCAGTAGCGGCTCGCGTCGTGCTGTGCGCATGACGCGGCGCCCCCAGGCGGCAAGGTTGTCGAAATAGACATACAGCGCGGGTACGACCAGCAGCGAAACCACGGTCGAAAATGCCAGTCCACCGATAATCGCGCGCGCCATCGGGTAATACGGAGGTCCGTCGCCGCCGACCTGCGTGGTGCCAAGGGCGAGAGGAATGAGGCCGACAATCGTTGTTGCGACGGTCATCAGGATGGGGCGCAGGCGGTCACGCCCGGCGAGTTCGACCGCGTCGGCTCGCGGGATCCCGGCTTGCCGAAGGTTGTTGATGTGATCTACCAGCACAATGCCATTGTTCACCACAACGCCGATAAGGATCATGATTCCTATCATCGCCATAAAGGAAAATACGGTCCCGGTTGCGGCAAAAAACAGGAACACGCCGAGTACCGAAAACAGTATTGAGCCGAGAATAATGGAGAAGGGCAGTAGCAGAGACTCAAACAGCGCCGCCATGACCAGGAAGATGCAGGCAATGCCAAGCAACAGGTTGATCATCATCATCGACTGCGTCTCGTTCTCGCGTTCGAAGCCGCGACCAAACTTCCAGCCGTAGCCCGGCGGCAGGTCCATTTGCGACATCATCGCCGTGACACGGGGCTTGACGTCTTCAAGACTGTAATCGTCTTCGAGGTTTGCTGAAAGAATGACGGCGGTTTGCCGATCGGTCCGCCGGATCGTTGCCGGCGAATGCGAGATACGCAGGTCGGCCACTGAACCAAGCGCCACTCTGCGCCCGTCCGGCGTAAACAACGGCAGGTCTGCCAACTGTTCGATACTTTGACGATCGTTTTCCCGGAACGCCAGCCGGACCGCAACCTCACCCATATCGCCACGGAACTCGCGCAGATTCTCACCGCGCATGGCGATGCTGATGGCATCGGATATGCCGGCTGCCGTCATGCCTGCACTGGCCGCGCGGTCCCGGTCGATAGTGACCTGGATTTCCTTTTCGCCGGCGTCACCGTCACTGCGCACATCTCTGAGTCCCTCGACCGATGACAGTGCGCGGATAATCTCGGTACCGAGTCCATTGAGTACTTCGGTCGAGTCACCGCTGATCTGGATCGAAAATCCTTCGCCACCGCCCTGCTGGTCAAATTCGAAACTTGGTTTGCCAATCGCGAGCGTTGGCATGTTGGCGAGGATCTTTTCGGTTACCTCGCGTGTGGACAGCGTGGCGTCTTCCTCTTCGGTAAGCAGTATCGTTGACTGCGCGCTTCCCTGGTCGAAGTAGCTGTAAACTGAGCGTATGTTGAACTCTTCCTGGTTGGCGTACAGATAATCTTCAATCTTGTTGACCGCGGCCTCAACACTTTCCAGCGAATGCTGTCCTTCAATGTAGTACGGCATGTAAAGCCGCCGACCAACGTCCTGCGGAAACATGTCGAACTTAACGAGGTTAAAGGCCATGGGCGCAAAGCCGACGAGACACACGAGCAAAATGCCAAATGCTGTCCATTTTGGGTGGTTAAGCTCCCATTTGAGGCTGCGCATGTAGCGTTTGGTCAGTCGGTCCATGAGCGCCCCGGACTTTGGTTGCGGCGGTACCGAGACACGCGCAGCCAGCATCGGCACAAGCGTTTGCGCAATCAGCAACGAAGCGAGCAAGGCAACGATGATGGTTACCGCAACATGTGTCAGGAACACCATCATGTCTGTCTTGACGCCGAAGATGATCGGTGCGAACACGATAATCGTCGTTGCTGTTCCGGCAATAACGGCCAGCCCGACTTCGTTGACGCCGACGAGTGTCGCCTTGAACGGCTCATCGGGGTTCAATGTGCGGTGCCGAAAAATACTCTCGGTCACGACCACTGCATTATCCACGAGCATGCCGACGGCGAGCATCAGGCCCATCATTGACAGAATGTTCAGGCTCAGCCCGCCGAAATACAGTGCGCCCAAAGTGATTAGCAGTGAAAACGGGATCGATACGATAACGATAAGTGTCGTTGTAACCTGCCGGACGAAGAGATACAGCACAGCGATTGCGAGAAGCCCGCCGATCAGTCCGGCATTGAGCAGGTCGGACAGCGAATCCCGGACGGCATCTCCCTGGTTGTCCAGTGGGAAGATATTGATGCCGCTCATTTGCGGTAACTTGCCAATCTCTTCAATCTCCGCGATAACGCGGTCTGTTACGTCCACGAGATTTGAGCCGGTGGTTTTGTTGACGGCAAGCCCGATCGCGTAGTCCTGATCGAGGTGGCGACCGTAGTCTCTTTCCGGCGTGCGCAGGTCTACGTCTGCAATATCACCGAGGCGCAGGCCATCAGCATTAATCGCGAGATTGCGAATCTCCATCACCGAAGCGAACTCGCCGCTGGGCCGCACGCTGAATCGCTGCTGGCCATCGGTAAGGCGACCTGCGCTGACCGCAAAATTGCTGCGCACGAGCAATTCGCGCAATTCGTTGATGTCGATGCCATAGGCGGCTATATCGTCGGCGCGCAACAGGATCCGGATTTCCCGAGGGTCCACACCGTGCAGTGCGACTCGCGATACACCTTCGAGGCGTTCGATGCGTCGCTTCAGCAGGCGGTCGAGCAGGTCGTAGCTCGATGACAGGTCACGGTCACTGGAAATACGCAGCTCGAGCACGGCCTGATCGCCCAGCGATCCCGTAAAGACCAGGACACGTCGTATATCGTCCGGTAACTGGTGGCGGATACCGTCGACCTTGGAGCGTGCTTCAATGCCCTTGGCGCCCATGTTCTGGTCCCAGTCGAACTGCAAGAAAATCTGCGCGCGTCCCTCATCGGAGGTGGAAAACATGCGTTCGACGCCTGACAGGGTTGCCAGTGCCTCCTCGACCGGGCGCGTGATCAGGCGCTCAACTTCCTCGGGCGTGCTGCCGGCGTAAGGAATCTCGATAAAAATGCCGGGAAACTCTATGTCGGGGAATTTCTCGAGTGGCAAAAGCCGGGAGGCGATCAGCCCGACCATGGCAAGCGCGACGAATACGACGATTGTCGTCACCGGGCGGTGCAGGGCAATGTCTGTATGTCTCATGCGGTGCTACCCGTGGCAACCGGTACCGGATTGACGGCCGGCCACTGCTTGCGGTCCAGCAGCGAATAGACAACCGGAATGATGACGAGCGTCAGCAACGTTGATACAAGCAAGCCACCAATCACCGTAACGGCCATCGGTGTGCGGACTTCAGCGCCTTCACCAAAGCCGAGCGCCATGGGCAGCAACCCAAGCGCCGTCGTTAACGATGTCATCAGAATCGGGCGCAAGCGCGCGCTGCCGGCCTCCATTATTGCGGCCGTTCGTTCCATGCCGTCGGCGCGCAACTGGTTGATAAGGTCAACCAGAACAATCGCGTTGTTGACGACGATGCCGGCGAGCATGATGACGCCAATCAGGGCCACAATGTTGATGGTCGTGCCGGTAATAAACAGCGCCAGGACGGCACCTACCAGCGCCAGCGGTATCGTGAACAGAATGACAAAGGGATGAATCAGCGATTCAAACTGCGAAGCCATGACGAGGTAGACGAGGAACACCGCGAGTGCGAGTGCAAACTGCATGGAGCGGAATGAGTCCTGCATTTCTTCGCTCTGGCCGGAGACCATGGCGCTGATTCCATTGGGCATCGGGGTAGCGCGAATGATCTCATCAGCGATCGCGGCCGCTGCACCAAGGTCACCGTAGGCAACGTTGGCTGTGATGATTGCGGCGCGTTCCTGGGCGATGCGGCGTATTTCAGCCGGTCCCGAGGATACGCTGACGGTCGCAACGGCTTCGAGTGTCACGGGGCGTTCAGCGGTCGGGTTGATTATCAGGCGGCGGATTTCATCGATGCTCGATTGTCTTGTGTCGACACTGCGCACAAGCACGTCAATTTTCTTGTCGCGCCAGGTATAGCGGGTTGCAAGCTCGCCGCGCACATTGGCAACAACGCGATCGGCAATATCGCGCACCGCCAGACCAAGCTTGGCGGCGCGTTCCTGGTCAAACACGATCTGAATTTCGGGGTTGCCGCGTTCAACAGTGGTCTTAATATCGGTGAACCGGTCGGATGCGGCGAGGGATTGTTCAACCGATTTTGCAACCTGCGCCAGACCGTCGAGATCGTAGCCGGAAACTTCGATCTGCAGGGGGCTTGAAAATGCCATCAGGGCAGGGCGCGAGAATTCGTACTGTACACCCGGTATTCTCGCGAGTTGCTGACGCATGACATCCATCGTCGCGTCTTCTTCAGCGCGCCCGGAACCCGTTGCAAGCCGCACGTTCAGGGTGCCGGTATTGTCGCCTGCGTCAACCGGATTCGCGTCCAGCCGGTTGCCGGTGCCGGCAACTGAATAGTCCATTGCCACGGCATCAATTTCACGCGTGGCAGCCTGTGCGATCTGGATTGC
>JAUHZT010000178.1 GCA_030425905.1 Gammaproteobacteria bacterium | reverse complement strand
GCCCGGATCCACCTGGTTGGCGAGACTCGTGATTTCGAGCACCGGCCCGACGTTGATATCCAGAGCTACGGGTTTGATTCGCGAGATTATCTGCTCGACGAGGGCTTTATTCCTGATGAGATGGCTAACGTCTACGAGGGCATCGCGCAACAGGTCCTCGACGGTGTTGTCGCCTGTGGTGACCGCTGCGGCAATGCCAGAAAACTGCGACTGCACGCAGACTTTCATCCCGGCAACGTGCTCGTCGCTTACGACCAGTTTCATATTGTCGATCTTGACGATGCGCGCGGTGGACCCGCCGTGCAGGATCTGTGGATGTTCCTGTCAGGCGAACGCAATGAACAGACGCCGCAGCTTGCCGCACTGTTAGAGGGTTACCAGGAATTCCGGCGCTTTGATGCCCGCGAGCTGCACCTTATCGAGGCGCTGCGCAGCTTGCGCATCATGCACTACGCGGCCTGGCTGGCGCGCCGCTGGGACGACCCTGCGTTTAAACAGGCGTTTCCCTGGTTCGACAGCCGGCGCTACTGGGATGAGCACATCCTGTCCCTGCGTGAACAGGTTGCCCTGATGCAGGAAGCGCCGTTGGAATGGTTCGACTACTAGACAGCCGTTCCTAACGTGACGGCAGCGTTCTGCGCCGCGACAAGGTGCCAAAACCGCTAATCCAGCGCCCGAAGGTTTGCCGACTCAGTTCCTCAAGCGCGGCGATGTTGTCCGTTACCTGCGAACGAATAAGCTCCGGGTCCACCCTGCCTCGTTCCGCTTCGAGCATCGGCCGGTTAGCTGGCACTTTCAGCCAGCGGTCGATCAGTGACTTATCAACCTCAAGGTGGAACTGAAAGCCGTAGGCGCGCTCGCCATACTTGAAAGCCTGTACATCGCTCGCGGCCGAACGCGCCAGGTGAACGCCGCCCGGCGGCAACGAAATACCATCTTCATGCCACTGGAAAACCCGCTGTCGGCGCTCGAAGGTCGACAGCACAGGATCGTCGATTCCTGCGTCGGTTAACTCGACATCATGCCAGCCAATTTCCCGGGTCTTGTTACGCGCCACAGCACCGCCGAGTGACTTCGCGAGTAGCTGCGCACCGAGACAAATACCAAGCACCGACAGCTTGCGGTCGACCGCTTCGCGAATCATCTCTACCTCGGTCCGCAGGTTCGGGTAACTGTCGATCTGGTCCGAATTCATCGGCCCACCCAGCACAATTAATGCCGAGTAACCGTCGAGCGACGGCCGCTGGCTCGGGTCGCGCCCGAAATTGACATAGCGGATGCGACAGTCCGACGCCTTTAGCAGCGGGTCCAGCGTCCCCAGTGGCTCATACGGAACATGTTGAAATACAAGTATTTTTGGCCTGGCCATGACTATCCGCGATGGGCTTGTAACGAAACTGTAGGTAAAACGGTTTATACCTTCTGACGGAGCAAAGTAGAAGAACGGCTAGTTGTTGCACTGTCTGGTCAGCGGCACTAAAGTGGAAACGACACCATTTTGGCGCCAACGGGAACTCTCACACCCGGATCGGCTCTGATAGAGGGACTGGTCACGCCAGGGATGCACGCAGGAACTAACCATTTGAAAGTCATGCTACGCAAAGCTTTGCCAGGTGCGCTGCTCGCCCTGCTTCTCGCAGGCTGTGGCTCCAGCGTGACGCTCGACCCACCAACAATCCCCAAACCGCTGATCGAAAGCATTCCGTTGCATATCGCGCTCAGGATACCCGCCGAGTTCGAAAGCTTTGTGCACGAGGAAGAATTGCTCGGCAACGAGCAATGGACTATCGACCTCGGTCGTTCAAATGCCGAATTTTTTGAGCAATTGTTCGGCTACATGTTCGATGAACTGACGGTTCTCAGCGCCGACGATGACGAAAGCCAGTTCCAGTTCGACGCACTGGTAGAGCCGAGCATTGATGCGTTCGAGTTTTCGGTGCCGAACCAGACGAAAACAGACTCGTTTGCAGTATGGATACGTTATAGGCTAAAAGTGTATGACCCCGAAGGTCAGCTCGTGGAGAACTGGCCAGTCAGTGCTTACGGTAAAAGCCTGACCACTACGATGGGCGGATCGGATGCGCTGCGGCGCGCAGCAGTTCTCGCGATGCGTGACGCGGCAGCGTTGATGATCATTCGTTTCGACCCGGACGAATTGATACGCTCACTCGGCAGCGGCACTGCCGCACACGAAGGCAGTAGTAGCGAAGACACTGACACTGTGCAAGTCACAGTCATTGAAGGAGACAACGGTGATTAGTCAAAGCTTCCAGGCCACCAGCCGTCTATCACGCAGCGCTCAATTGCTTGTTTCAATTGCGGGACTCACGTTGCTGTCAGGTTGCGTTACCTCGCGCGTCGAAAATTCACGCGAAGGCATGACCGGTATTCGAGCGAATGAGTCCGTAGTCATCATGGCCAAGAGCTACCATGTCGGCAACGAGACTGAAGACAAGTACATCAGTTGCGTTGAATCGGCATTGGGGCGTGGCAAGAACGGTCTCAATGTAATCCCACACCGAACTTTCGTTGACTCGCTGTTCCCCTGGTTTGAACCGCGAACCGCACCCGCCGAAACCAAAGGCCTGCCGAAACTGATGAAACGCCCCGGTGTCGCTGCCCGGATTCGTGAACAGGGCGTCCGCTATATCATCTGGCTCGATGGCGACACCGACAAGGTCGCCGGTGGTGGCAGCTTGTCATGCGCGGCAGGTCCGGGTGGTGGCGGCTGCTTTGGCTTCGCCTGGTGGCAGAAAGATGCCGACTACGATGCCTCTATCTGGGACTTGGATGAACTAGAGTCCGCCGGCACCATCACAGCGGATGTCAGCGGTACCTCTTTCATGCCCGCGCTGGTGGTGCCTATTCCGCTGATCGCGCGGACCCAGGCTGCTGCGTGCAAGGGGCTCGCCAATCAACTACGCGCTTTCATTGTTAGCGAAGAAGCCGCCTGACGCCTGGCTAGCGCGTTTTAGTGAGGCCGCCCGGCCCTGAGAAAAGCCTGTTCGTAAAAGCTGTTCGACAGCGACGCAATACTCACGGTCCTGCCGGACTGCGGAGCATGGACAAATTTGCCATCACCGAGGTAGAGGCCAACATGCTGCATTTTCCCCTCAATGGAGAAGAAGATCAGATCGCCGGCACGCATATCGTCGCGATTAACGTCCTTTGCGTGCTTCCAGAGCTGCCCGGTGGTGCGCGGCAGGGCTTTGCCGGCCTGCAGGTAGGAATAATGCACCAGCCCGCTGCAATCGAAGCCACTGGGTGACTTGCCGCCGTAACGATACGGAACGCCAACCTGCTGTGCCGCCACGCTGGCCGCTTGGTCACCGATACTCAGGTGTGTCGCTGCGTGTGATCGCGTTGTGTTGGCCGCTGCTGGCACGGCCTGGGGCGTCCCGGCACAGCCCGACAATAGCCAACCGGTAAGCAACAGGGTCGAGACGCCGAGAACACGGCGGCGAAGCTGGGATATCATGGCGCTCACCTGTAAGTAACGAAGGCTCAGGATACTTGATTTACGCTGAACTCTGTATGAACTGCGTCGCACAGTGCTCCCCCGCATCTGTGCGCGACCGGTCACCTATGGTCTCGTTAGTGTCACGTACGCTCCTGCTGCTTCTGCTAGGCACTGCCACTCTCTATGCGTCATCGGTGGCAGGTGTTGAAGCGGCTACCGTCGTCAGCCGCTACGACCTTGACTACACAATCACGGCTGTCCCTTCAGAGAACGCTGTAGACGTGCGTCTCAAGCTGGGGCAAGACCGGCACCTGCTACGCGAAATGCGTTTTGCAGCCGACAACCTCTCGAATATCGCCGGCGACGGAGAATTAAGCACCGACGATTCTGAAGTTATTTGGCAACCACCCGTCAACGGTGGCGAACTTCGCTGGCGAGCCAGCGTGAATCACAAGCGTGGCTCATCGTACGACGCCTGGCTGGACGCAAAATGGGGCCTGTTTCGCGCCGAGGATGTCATTCCACGCGCCGCGACACGCACGTTGAAGGGTGCACGCAGCAATACAAGCCTGCGCTTCAAGCTGCCCGCACGCTGGTCGGTCACCACGGAGTACAAAGCGGAAAAAAGGGTTGCGCATATTGTGAATCCGGCGCGACGATTCACGCAGCCTTCGGGCTGGATAGTCATGGGCAAACTGGGTGTTCGCCGCGAACGCATTGCCGGTACCCAGGTTGCCGTAGCAGCGCCTATTGGCGAGGACGTGCGCCGCATGGACATGTTGGCCCTGCTCAACTGGACGCTGCCGGAACTGGCCAGGATCCTCCCCTCGCCGCCGCCGCGGGTCACTATTGTCAGCGCCGGCCGCCCGATGTGGCGCGGTGGGCTTTCCGCGCCGCAGTCCCTGTACATCCATGCCGACAGGCCGCTCATCAGTGAAAATGGCACCAGCACACTGCTCCACGAGATCATGCATATTGCGATGGGTGCCAGCGCCGAGCGTGGCTACGACTGGATAGTCGAAGGCATGGCCGAATACTATTCACTGCAGTTGCTCGCACGCAGCGGCACGATCACGCAGCCACGCCTGAAAGAAGCGCTGAAATCACTGGCTGACTGGGCGAAATCCGCCGATGAATTGTGTGGCGCGTCCTCCACCGGACCACGCACAGCGCTCGCGGTCGGCGTCATGCACGCGCTGGACAAGGAAATCGACCATGCGACGCGCGGCAAGAAGAACCTGGATGATGTACTGGCGGAACTGCTCAAACACGATGCGAGGTTCAATCTGCGGCGACTGCAGGCGGCCGCAAACAAAATACTCGGCGAAAACCCTGACGCACTGCACAGCGATCGTTTGCCTGGCTGCAGTAAGCTGACGAACTCAGACTAATTGTAGTACTCAGCACCCGATTTATGGATCAACAACGCGACCTGGAACTGATTCTCCGTTCACGAACACCTATC
>JAUHZT010000037.1 GCA_030425905.1 Gammaproteobacteria bacterium | reverse complement strand
CCTCCGGCCCTGGTCCACCCACGAGACAAAGCATGCCCCTGCAACTGGAAATCATCAGCGAACACAGCGCAATCGTCGGCGACGACGCCGTACGCGAGTTCTCCGAAGATGGCGGCACGATTGGACGATCGCTGGAAAATGACTGGATTCTGCCGGACCCCGACAAGTACATCTCGGGCTGTCACGCGGTTATTGACCACCGTGGCGGCATTTATTACCTGGCCGACCTGAGCACCAACGGTGTTTTCGTCAATGACGAGCATGAACCCATAGGCAAGGGCAATCCGCGACGGCTGTTCAATGGCGATCGGCTGCGCATGGGTGACTTCGAGTTCGTTGTCACGATTGATCACGGTGAAAGCATTGTCATGCCGCTGGAAGGCGAACAGACGGCCGTTCCGGAACCTATCGAGATCCGCGTGCCGGAAGCGTCCTTCGCAACCAGCATGCAAATGCTGGATGAAGAGGCACTAACCGGTGATGCGGCATTTGAGTCGGCGGTTTCAAGTTTCGGGCCCACCGCCGCTTACGGGACCCCGGACCCGGTCGCACCTGTCGTGCAGTCCGGGCTTAGTGAAAGCGAGCTTGCAACCGAGGCATCGTTCGACGAACCCGCCCCCACCGCACCGGCCGAAGTGAATTTCACATCCGACGACCTGTTCGATACCTTCCTCGACGGTCTTGGCATTAGTCGCAACGACCTGCATCCCTCGGTCAATCCGGCCGAAGTCATGCAGAATGCCGGCGAAGTATTAAAAGAATTTGTTGAAGGAACCGGACGGCTGCTGGCCAGCCGAAGCAACCTCAAACGGTCGTTCCGGCTTGATCAGACAACCATTCTTCCGCGCCGCAATAATCCGCTCAAGCTCTCGGAAAACACACTTGCATCGATCAAGCAGCTATTGGTGGGCCAGGAAGGTGAATACCTCGGGCCGCGCGATGCGGTACGCGAAGTCTGTCGTGACCTGCTCCATCATCAGGACGCTTTTCTCGATGCGATGGGTAGCGCTTTCACCGAGTTCTCCGATCGTTTCGACCCGGACGAACTGACAGCAAGTTTCCAGAACGAAGCGAACTCTATTCCCCTGCTGGGTTTCCTGGATCGGCTTAAGTACTGGCAGATGTACTGTGACTCTTACGCGGTACTCACCGATAAAGGCGACAGCCGCTATCCGCAGATATTCGCAGAGGAGTTTGTGAGAGCGTACGAACGGCAGATCGCAGAATTCAAACGCCTTGAGGCAGGGCACGCGAACCCGACGGCGAAAGCCGTGAGCCCGCCACCCAGCTCAAGCAACGACGATGATGCTGTCGTCACCATCAACGAGAAAGTCCGTCGCTTTCCTGCCAGTGAGACGATCATAGATTTTTCGGACGATGACGTTGATGACCTCATCGATCAGCTCGACGACCCGGCGAGTTACCAAGCATAGCTTACTCGCGATTCTGGCGATTCTGCACCAGGTCGTCGACCACCGCTGGATCCGCAAGCGTGGATGTGTCACCGAGGTTCTCATGTTCATTCGCGGCAATCTTGCGCAGTATGCGGCGCATGATTTTTCCTGAGCGTGTTTTAGGCAAGCCAGGCGCCCACTGCACAAGATCAGGTTTTGCGATGGGACCGATTTCCTTGCGAACCCAGTTTTGCAACTCGGCAATGAGTTCCGCCGACGCTTCCACACCTTTCATCAGTGTGACGTAAGCATAAATGCCCTGCCCCTTGATGTCGTGCGGGTAACCTACTACGGCGGCCTCGGCGACATCGTGGTGGGCTACCAGTGCGCTTTCAACTTCCGCGGTGCCCATGCGATGCCCGGATACGTTCAGTACATCGTCGACGCGACCCGTTATCCAGTAGTAGCCATCGGCATCGCGTCGCGCGCCGTCGCCCGTGAAGTAGCGGCCGGGGAAAGTTACAAAGTAGGTATCTATAAAGCGCTGATGGTCACCGTAGACGGTGCGCATCTGGCCGGGCCAGCTATCGAGAATGACCAGGTTACCCTCAGCCACGCCTTCCAGCACCTGCCCTTCGCCATCGACAATTGCCGGCTGGATTCCAAACAGCGGCCTGGTCGCCGAACCTGGCTTGAGGTCGGTAGCACCGGGCAAGGGGCTGATGAGAATGCCGCCTGTTTCGGTTTGCCACCAGGTATCCACTATCGGACAACGTTGCTCGCCGACGACGTTGTAGTACCACTCCCAGGCTTCCGGGTTTATGGGCTCGCCCACTGATCCGAGTAGCCGCAGGGACTTGCGTGACGTCTTTTTGACAGGCTCGTCCCCGTCGCGCATCAACGCCCGTATCGCAGTGGGTGCCGTGTAACAGATATTGACCTTGTGCTTGTCACAGACTTCCCAGAACCGGGATGACGACGGATAGTTCGGCACGCCTTCGAACATTAACGTAACTGCGCCGTTCGCAAGCGGCCCGTAGACGATGTAGCTGTGGCCGGTCACCCAGCCGACATCGGCGGTACACCAGTAAACATCGCCAGGCCGGTAATTAAAAACCAGTTCATGTGTCAGCGCCGCATACAGCAAATAGCCGCCCGTCGTGTGCAGTACACCCTTAGGTTTACCCGTTGAACCTGAGGTGTACAGAATGAACAAGGGATCTTCGGCACCCATTTCCTCGCAGGGACAATCGGCTTCGACTTGCTTCTCAAGTTCATGCAACCAAACGTCGCGACCTTCTACCCAGTTAATCTCGCTGCCTGTACGCTGCACTACCACTACTTTCTCAAGCGTCGTCACATTCGGGTTGGCCGCGGCCGCGTCAACATTCGCTTTTAACGGAATGGTTTTGCCGCCACGCACGCCTTCGTCGGCCGTAATCACAATGTTCGATTCGCAATCGTGGATGCGGCCCGCTAATGCATCGGGAGAAAAGCCGCCAAACACGACCGAATGTACGGCGCCGATGCGTGCGCACGCGAGCATCGCAACCGCGGCCTCGGGAATCATCGGCATGTACAGGGTTATCCGATCACCTTTCTTCGCGCCCACGGCTTTCAGCGCATTGGCAAAACGGCAAACGCGCTCGTGCAGTTCACGGTAGGTGATTTTCAGATCGACCGTTGGGTCGTCACCTTCCCAGATAATTGCGACATCGTCCGCTTTGTTCTCCAGGTGGCGATCGACGCAGTTATAGCAAGCGTTCAGTGTGCCGTCATCGAACCAGCGAATATGCAAATCGTCTTTGTCAAAAGAAACATCCTTGACCGAAGTGAACGCCTTGATCCAATCGAGTCGTTCGGCCGCCTCTGCCCAAAAGCCCTCGTTGTCTTCAATCGACTGTCGGTAAAGTTGCTGGTAACGGTCGGCGTCGACCAGGGTGCGAGAACGGGTCTGTTCATCGACAGGGTAAATATCAGTCATGAGACTCTCTCTTAATTTCCAGATTCAGATAACATTCAATCCGAGGCATCAGGTTGATTCCTTGCGCGCAATCGCGTTTGCCAGCGCAAGGACTCGCTCAGCTTGCACGACGTGCGGTCGGTCAAGCATTGCTCCATCCATACTCAGCACTCCAGCGCCCGGGTTATCGGCGAAGAGCTTAACAATACGTTCCGCGCGCTGAATTTCATCAGGTCGGGGCGCGAATGCGCGATTGATAACCTCGACCTGCGCCGGGTGGATCGCCAGCATGCCGCCGAAGCCGTCGCGACGCGCATGCGCTGCGTACTGCCGCAGCCCCTCCTCGTTTCTAAAGTCGGTATAAACCGTATCGATTGCCGGCACACCGGCCGCGGTTGCGGCGAACAGGCACAGCGAGCGCGCCAGCTGGTAGGGCGCCAGCCATTCACCGCTTTCCCCCCGGCTGGCTGTAGCACCGACTGCCGCACTCAGGTCCTCCGCGCCCCAGGACAAGCCTGCAAGCCGCTCAGTAGCGCCGCGGTAACCGCCAAGCGTAAACAATGCCTCGGGCTTCTCGGTGCAGATGCAGACAATACGGGTTCTGCCTTGTGCGGCCGCAGGCTCCAGTTCTGCAAGCCGCGCCGCAAGATCCACCGCGTCGGCCGCGCTCTCGGGTTTCGGCAGGATGATTCCTGCTGGCGCTGCCGGCATTACGGCTTCGAGGTCCAGGTCGGCCGCTTCGGTATCGAGCGGATTTATCCGGACCCAGACCCGGTCATTGCCATCGATATTCGCCGCCGCCATCTTGCGCGCATCAACGCGGCGATCAGCAGCGACCGAATCCTCGAGATCGAAAATAATCGCATCCGCCGATGACGCCAGCGCCTTTTGCATCTTGCGCTCGCTGTCGGCGGGGCAAAACAGAAAACTCCTGATCATGCGGGCTTTTTCAGCATCAAGGCAGTGCGCTTGCAATGACCAACGAGTTCATCGTGCTGATTAAACGCACGATGGGCCAGCACGATTATGCCGTTCGCGGGCCGCGACTTGCTGTCACGTTTTTCCAGCACTTCGCTCTGTATGTGCAAGGTGTCACCCTGGAACACAGGCTTCGGGAAACGCACCTCGTCCCAGCCAAGATTAGCGACGGTGGTGCCGTGGGTTGTGTCATTCACCGATATCCCCACCATCAGGCTCAATGTCAGACAACTGTTGACCAGCACGCGCCCGAATTCTGTCTGCTGCATGTACTCGGCGTCCAGATGCAGCGCCGCCGGGTTATGCGACATCGTGGTGAACAGCACATTGTCGGTTTCTGTGACCGTCCGACGAATCGGATGCTCGAAAATCTGGCCCACTGAAAAATCGTCGTAATACAAACCTGGCATTTTTGCCCCCCGGCAACGAATCGTTGAAGGCGCTAGTATAGTGCCCGTACACTTTCAATTATCGATAGCTCATTAATCGTTTACTATTGTCCAGCCGGTCACCGAGGTCAAATGACCCGGTCTCTTTATAGAGCTGGATTTTAGCCGTCGCCAATTATGGAGGTTCAGACATGAAATACACCCGCCGCGAATTTACCCTGACGACCGCAGGTGCCGGGTTACTCACAGCCGTGGCCGGCCCCGGTGCATTCGCCGCAACCGACCCCCTGATTCGCAAAACGATTCCTTCCAGCGGCGAGACCATCCCGGTAATCGGGCTTGGTACAAATCGCTACGGCGTCGACGCCTCGGAAACCGCGCGCGCCCCGCTCAGGGCCGCGCTCAAGCGCTTTGCCGAACTTGGCGGTACGCTAATCGATACGGCGCCCATGTACCGCAGCTCGGAAACGGTGCTGGGTGACCTGATCTCTGAACTCGGCATTCGTGATGAGTTCTTTGTGGCCACCAAAACCGACCGCACCGGCGGACCTGGCGAAACCCGCGCACAGCTCAAGGAGTCGCAGGAAAAGCTGCACACCAGGAAGTTTGACCTGATGCAGGTGCATAACCTGCTCGGCTGGCAAGACGCCCTGCCGGTTCTGCGTGAATGGAAGCAGGAAGGCCTGATCCGCTATATCGGCATTACAACCTCGCGTGCCGACCAGTACAGCGATTTCGAGCAGGTAATGAAGAAAGAGGAACTCGACTTTATCCAGGTCAACTATTCACTCGAACAAACCGAATCCGCCGATCGGCTGATGCCACTGGCGGCGGATCGCGGCATGGGTGTAATCATCAACCGCGGTTTCGGCGGCGGACGCATCTTTGAAAAGGTCGGTGAACAGCCGGTTCCGGAATGGGCCAGCGAGTTTGGTTGCACAAGCTGGGCACAGTTCCTGTTGAAGTACGCTGTATCGCACCCTGCAGCCACGGTGGCCATTCCCGGCATGACAAAAGTCAGGCACGTCGAAGACAACCTGCTTGCCGCACGGGGCCGCTTGCCGGACGCCGCCGAACGCAAACGGATGGAAGCGTTCTACGCGGCGCTATAGCCGAGCCGCCGCGCGAACAAGGTTTTCCGGGCTTACCTGGCGCGCTCAATCGCCTCTACAATGAGGCGGCGCGCATCGTCGGCGCCGCGCCAGTCATCGATGCGGACCCATTTGCCGGGTTCAAGATCTTTGTAGTGCTCGAAGAAGTGCTGGATCTGCTGCAGCGTGATTTCGGGCAGGTCATCGTACTCTCGAACGTTATCGTAGCGTTTGGTCGTCGTTTCTGAAGGCACCGCGATAATCTTTTCGTCCTGGCCTGCATTGTCTTCCATGATCAGTACGCCAATCGGCCGGACGTTGATCACGCAACCTGGCACCAGTGCGCGCGTGTTGCAGACGAGTACATCGATCGGGTCGCCATCGTCTGACAGCGTATGTGGCACGAAACCGTAGTTGCCAGGATACGACATCGGTGTGTACAGGAAGCGATCCACTACCAGCGTACCGGCGTCCTTGTCGAGTTCGTATTTGATCGGGTGACCGCCGACCGGGACTTCAATGATGACGTTTACGTCGTCGGGCGGGTTGCGGCCTATCTTGATGGCGTCAATGCGCATTTTGGGTTCCAGAAAGTGCTGAGGGGCTGAATTGCGGGGGCCGAACTTTACACTACTTTCGCCGCAGCGGCAGCCCTGAATCGGGGTTACCAGGCCGACGGCTGACCCGGCTTTGTGTTTGCCGAACGGCGCCTGAAATGAGCCGCAACAAGCTCTTCACGAATTATTGCGAATAGGAAGTATTCTCATTAAGAAAAATCTCTGCTAGGCTTCGCCCATGTTGCGCAAAGTCATTTTCTGGTCACACCTCACCGTTGGCGTCGTCTGTGGTCTCGTGATCCTCATGATGTCGGTTACCGGCGTTCTTCTTACCTACGAACGACAGATTCTGGCCAGTGCCGAATCCGCAATGCACCATGAACCGGCTTCGGCGGCGGAGCCGCTGACGACGGCAGAACTGTTAGCGGCGCTGCAGCGCGCAGAACCTTCTTTCCGTCCGACGTCGGTGACGCTCGATGCGGACCCGTACGCGCCGGCAATTATCAGTGCAGGCCGCTCCGGACGGCATTTCGTAGACCGCTACACCGGTGCGGTGTTGCCCGACAGCGCCGCGGGTGCGCGGGCTTTCTTTTCGACGATAACCGGCTGGCACCGCTGGTTCGATGTGGAAGGCGACAAGCGTGCGACCGCGCGGGCCATTACGGGCGCCAGTAATCTTGCCTTTTTATTCATTCTGTTCAGCGGCATCTACCTTTGGCTGCCACCGGTTTTCAACAAGGTCGCTTTTCGCACGCGCTGGGCCTTCAACCCGCGTGTATCGAATGCCAAGGCACGCGATTACAACTGGCACCATGTGTTCGGTATCTGGTCGGTCGTCCCGCTGATCGTTGTGGTGGCAACGGCACTGGTGTTTTCCTACGGCTGGGCTAACACCCTCCTCTACCGGGCCGTGGGCGACACACCCCCGGTCCGAGGGGCCCCGCGCGAGAGCTCAGGGGCTGCACCCACGCCAGTCGACCATCGGCCTGCCGATGACTATTTCACGGCGGCCACGCAAGCCGCGGCCGCTGGCTGGCAGTCCCTGTCACTCAGTCTGCCGGGCAAGACCGATAATGTGGTCCGCGTGGCAGCAGACTATGGCAATGGCGGCCAGCCACAACGCCGCACAACGCTCGTATTTGACGCCGTCAGCGCCGAGTTACAGTCAACAGAGTCTTTCGATGAATTACCGGCCGGCCGGCAGGCACGCAGCCTGGTTCGCTTCCTGCACACAGGCGAAGCGCTGGGTATTGTCGGGCAAACGATTGCCGGGCTTGTGTCCCTCATCAGCATCCTGATGGTCTGGACCGGACTGGCATTGGCCTGGCGGCGTCTGGTCTCGCCTGTGCTGAGACGTCGCCGAGCGTAAGCACAACACCGGCGCTGCTGACTAAAGGTTCGAGCTTACAGGCTCAGGTGCTTGCCCAGCGCCGCAGCAGGTTGTGGTAGGTACTGGTCAGCGCGACAAGTTCCGCATTGTCGCCCACCTGTTGCCGCAGTTTCACGATCGCCATGTCCATATCGAACAGTATGCGTCGCTGCGCATCTTCGCGAACGAGTGACTGAATCCAGAAAAATGAAGCGATACGAGTACCGCGGGTGACGGGCCGTACCTGGTGCACACTGGTGCCAGGATAGAGAATCATATGCCCCGCAGGCAGCTTCACCGCACGAGGACCGAAGGTGTCTTCTATGACAAGCTCTCCACCTTCGTACTCATCGGGGTTGCTCAGGAACAGCGTTGCGGACAGGTCAGTTCGAATACGCTTGGTCGAACCGCGTACTTGCCGTAACGCATTGTCGACGTGATTGCCGAAGCCCTGCCCGACATCGTAGCGATTAAACAAGGGCGGGTAGACGCTGGCCGGCAAGGCCGCCGACAGGAACAGAAGACTCTTATCGAGTGCATCCAGCACCAGTGAGCCGAGTTCCCTCGATTCCGGGGCGTCTTCGGGCAACTGCGCATTGCGCTTGACAGTGCGCGACTGGAAGCCGGCGGTTACTTCGCCGTCACCCCAAGCCGCGCCGTCCAGTCGCGAGCGAAAGTACCTGACCTCGTCCGAACTCAGCACGTCGGCAATCGAAATTAGCATCGAGCGACCGCTCTAGAACTCAAGATGCGCGGACAGCAATACCGCCCGCGCCGTGCCGATCGCCGCGTAGTGATTCGAGTAAGGACGGGTAAAATACACTTCGTCAGTCAGGTTCTGCACGTTAAGCTGGAACCCCAGGCGCTCGGAAAAATCGTAGGCAGCCATCATGTCGTAGGTTGTGTAAGACGGTACCCAGACCGTGTTTGCTGTGTTGCCGAAACGTTTGCCGACGTAAGTAGCACCAGCGCCAACCTGGAATTCATCGCTGATGTTGTAGCTTGTCCAAAGCGTCGCACTGTTCCGCGGCGTATTCGGAAATACATTGCCCTCATCGTCGTTTAACGGACCATCATCGACAATGTCGGAGTCCAGGAAGGTATAACTCGCCGTGACGTGCCACTGGTCGGTAAGGTTGCCGCCGATGCCAAACTCAAAGCCGTCGACACGCTGTTCACCGATAGTTTCCTGGCGACCACCGCGTCCGGGCTCTACCGCGACGCGCGCGTTCGATTTCTCAGTGTGGAAGATGGCCGATGTCAAGGACAGTCCGCCTTCAAAAAATTCCCATTTGGTGCCCAGCTCTACGCTGCGGTTACGCTCCGGTTCAAGGTCCGCATTGTTCGCGCCAAGATTTTCGGTACCGTCGCCCAGCGTATTGCCAGACGGGTTTGAGGACGTACCCAAAGACAGGTAAACGCTGCCGTTACTTAGCGGCTTAAACACGATCCCCGCCTGGTAATTAAGGAAGCTGTCATCATTGTTGTTTTCATCGGGTGCGACAATCGCGCCGGAAAGTTGGCTCGTGCTGTAATCGTCGTAGCGAAGACCGAGGTTCAGTGACCAGCGATCATTGAATGTCATCGTATCGAAGAGGTACGCGGACTTGGTATCCGTTGTAACGTCAGTTGCGCTTGTGGATGGCTCGATGCTGCCCGTCCACGGATCGGCTGGGTTGGGGTTTTGCAGCGAGGTGCAATTGTAGTTCGAGACGGCACCCGCGGCACCGGGCGCGCTGCAAGAATTCGCAAAATCGCTGCCGGCATTGCCAGCAAACAGAACCTCCACCGTGTAATTGCGGTTGTACATTTCTTCGCGGGAGAATTCTGCGCCAAGCGCCAGGTTGTGGGTGACCGCAGCACCGTCAAGTCTGATATTCAGATTGGTGGCATTTGCCCGCGTGGTGGTTTCCGAGTTTCTGCTCTTGGTATTGCGCAACACGAACCCATTGGCAACGTTCGCCCGGCTGTCGTCGGGATTCGTAACGATATAGTCGTTGAATGTCTTGCCGTAACGCGTCGTATTTGTCAGACGAACATTGTCACTGAAGTCGTGCTGCACCTTCACCGTACTGATATCGGCACCGGTCTTTTGGAAATCGCGATTCAACAGGCCGTAGAAATTTTCGCGATCAACGTCGACCGGTGTGCCTTCTGCAGCGGTGTTGTCTGCATTGCGCCCGTACGGAATGCTGTAGTCCGGCATGTCGTCCGTGCGGTAATAGTAGTAGTCGACATCAACGCGGGTCGGTGTGCCAAGACCCAGCGCAAGCGATGGCGCGACGCCCGTGTGGTCATAGAAGACTTCGTTCCTGCCTGGCACGTCACCCTCGTGTTGCAAGACATTGAGGCGCAGGGCAACCGTATCCGAGAACGCATAGTTTGCATCGACAGCCGCCCGAAAATAGCTGTCGGAACCACCACCGATATCAGTCGTTACAAAGTTCTCATCGCGTGCTGTCTTGGTAACCAGGTTAACTGAGCCGCCGGTGGAGCCGCGCCCCGAATACGTTGAGCCCGGGCCTTTCGTCACTTCAACCTGTTCGAGCGCGAAAATGTCGCGCGACTGTGACCCTGCATCGCGAATACCGTCAATAAAGACATCGGCACCGGCATCAAAGCCGCGGATCTTGAGATTATCACCCTGTGGCTGGCCGCCCTCACCTGCGTTAAATGTCACACCAGGGACATTTCGCAGTGCGTCAACAAGATTGGTTGCACCCTGTTCGGCGATCAATTCGGCAGGAATGATGCTGACCGACTTCGGGGTATCCAGCAACGGCGCCGTGAACTTGTCCGAGGAAATTTCCCGGCGTACCTGGTGCCCCTCAACGACAACCTCGTCGACATTGTCTGCATCGCTCGTCTCGGCGAAAACGGCCGGCGCGGCGAGCGCGAGACTAATTGCAGCAGCGAGCGCACCGGATTCGGTTTGCGGGTTACGTCGAGCGGGACCTGCCTTGGGTTGCCGGGACATGGTGATTTCCTTTGGTGGGCGGGAATTGGCGGTAATGCGAATGATACTCATTTGATTGCCCGCGTCAATGAGAATCATTAGCATTTAGCCGCTACCCGGCCCTATGTTAAAACGCCCCCTGGGCTGGCGGGCCTGCATTCTCACAAACCGCGCGCCTGCGGCTTACAGGACAATCGCAGCACGAGCACCCAAGCAGTAGTTGTGAAGGTCGTCAGCGTGCAAGTAGACTGGTGCATTCGCAGCGACCCTGGCGCGCTGGCCGTCTGAGGCTATTTTCTGGCGCCCCACTCAGGCTTTTCGCCAAAGGTCGGCCGCACACAACATTCACACACCCCAATAACGCGCAATTAGATGCGCGCCGCAGGAAAATCAGAATGCGAACAAGAATCTCCGGCAACAACAGCTTGGCGGACTAAGCCCAGGATGGAACTCATCCTGCTATTTACGAGCGGTTTGTTTTTGCTCAGCTTCCTGCTGGTGCCCTTGTCGAACAAGCTCGGTGCCCCGGTCCTCTTGCTGGTGCTCATCGCGGGCATGCTGGTTGGGGAAGACGGGCCAGGTGGCGTGCATTTCGATGATTTTTCGCTTGCGCTGGGCTTCGGCAGTGTCGCGCTTGCGATCATCCTTTTCGTCGGTGGCCTGGAAACCAACATAAACGCCCTTAAGAACAGCCGCTTGCCCGCGACGCTGCTGGCGACCGCAGGCGTGGCCGTCACCGCCGTCGTCGTGGGCGTTGCTGCCGTTTTTATTCTGGACGTGCCGCTCGAATACGGCCTGCTGCTTGGCGCAGTCGTTGGTTCCACCGACGCTGCCGCGACGTTCCTGCTAATCCGCCAGCAGCACCTGGGCCTGCCCGATCGCATTGAAAATACCCTGGTGCTGGAGTCAGGCATCAACGACCCGATGGCCATTTTCCTGACCGTGGCCTTTACGGCGATGGTCAACGCCGGTGACGCCATCACTTTGAGCAGTTTCGGCAGTTTTGTACCGATGCTGGTATTGCAGCTTGGTGTCGGCCTGGCCGCCGGCTATTTCGGTGGCCGCGGTCTCGCGTGGCTGTTTGACCGGCTGCATTTGCCCGGCGGTTTGTACCCGGCGATGTCGATCGCCGGCGCGCTCGCATTATTTTCTGCAACCAGCCTGGTCGGCGGCAGCGGCTTTCTTGCGGCGTACGTCGCCGGTGTCGTGATTCGCGGCCACCTGCGCCGCCCGATCGAAAACATATTGAATTTTGGAGAAGCCCTTCAGTGGTTGAGCCAGATTGCCCTGTTCCTGATGCTCGGGCTGCTGGTGACACCCAGCGACCTGATCGTGCAGTTTCCCGGCGCGCTGGCAATTGCCGGCGTACTCATGTTTGCCGCGAGACCCATCGCGGTCGCCGCAAGCATTTCCTGGGTCGGCTTTTCCCTGCGGGAACAAACGTATATAGGCTGGGTCGGTTTGCGCGGGGCAGTGCCAATCTTTCTGGCGATCATGCCTATCGTTACGCCCGGTCCGGTCACAACAGAATTTTTCAATATCGTGTTCGTGATCGTCGTGGCTTCCCTGCTGATTCAGGGATTGACCCTGCGGCCGTCGGCGCACTGGCTGGGCCTGGTTGGGATCGCCCGGAAACCGAAGTAAAATGCTTACAACGGCCCCGGGCGGGTGTAGTTCAATGGTAGAACCTCAGCTTCCCAAGCTGATGATGTGGGTTCGATTCCCATCACCCGCTCCATTCTTTCGCCAATACTCAGAGAGCTAAGCGTCAGGAGAAGTACAAACCACCATTGATATCCACGCTGGCACCCGTAATGAAGCTTGCCGAAGGTGATGCGAGATAGGCGACAAGATCGGCCACTTCAGCCGCCTGGCCTTCACGCCGCAACGGCGTTCCCGCTGCCACGTTTGCACGCACCGCATCCTTGGTGAAGGTGTCGTGGAAAGTTGTCGAAATCATTCCCGGGCATACGCAGTTCACGCGAATATTTGACGGACCGAGTTCTTTGGCGAGACCACGAGTCATCGTCATGATGGCGCCTTTGGATGTCGCATAAGCGAAAGCACCCGGGCCGCCGCCATCGCGTCCAGCCTGTGACGAGAAGTTAACAATAGAGCCTCCCTCGGGCATCAACGGCGCTATGAACTTGCTTGTGAGAAACGCACTGCTGATATTCAGCCGCATAATGTTCTCAAAAAACTCGATATCCATTTCTGCAAGGCTCTTGCGCGCGACGAGGCCGCCCACGACATTCACCAGGCAATGGATCGAATCGCCGTAAGCCTTGCGAGCTTCCTTGACGAGGTTTTCCACGTCCGCCTGTTTGGTCATGTCGCCTGCGACAGCGATCGCCGCGCCACCGGCTGCGTTGATCGACTTAACGGTTGCTTCGCCGTCTGCGGCACTGCTGTGATAATTCACGACGACACTGTACCCGTCGGCGGCCAGTTTCTCTGAAACGGCACGCCCAATATCCCTGGCGCCGCCTGCAACTATTGCTACTTTTTTGTCTGTACTCATTGTAGTTCCATTATTGATTAATCAACTGTCGGTCTTGGTGCTGACCGCTCGAATGTTCCCGCCAAAGACCCAGACCGACAAAACTGCCAGCGGTACGAGCAAGGCTCCAAGGACGAAAAAGGGTATGTAAGATTCCGTGGTTACGGCAGGCACGATCCATGTTGTGATCAGCACGCCGACCACGGCAGCGGTACCACCGGCACCGGCCAGTGAACCAACCGACTTGCCCGAGAAGAAGTCGCTGGGCAACGTCTGGATGTTGCCGATAGCAAGCTGAAAGCCAAACAGAATCACGGCGATCAGCAGCACGGCGGCCAGCGGTGTCGCCGCGAATGCCGTGGCGAGCAACGTGGGTAGCATAATTGCGCCACCGGCCGTCACTGTCAGTTTGCGAGTCGCATTGACCGTCCAGCCCTTCTTGAGCAAATACCCGGCCAGCCACCCGCCAAACAATGCGCCGACCGCTGCGCCGACATAAGGCACCCAGGCGAACAGGCCAATCTGTTTAATGTCGAAGCCAAACTGATCGGCAAGGTAGATCGGCAGCCACGAGACAAACAGCCACCAGACGGGGTCTAGAAAAAACCACGACGCGATCACTGACCAGCTCTGCCGGTAGCGCAGCATTTCGAGCCAGCCCGGCGCCGCCTGATCGTCGTCGTCCGCTACTGTTTCTACTTTCTGCCCATCGAGAATGTATTGCCGTTCTTCTGGCGACAGCCAGGGATGTCGGTCAGGTGGCGCCTTGTAGATCAGCAGCCATGGCAGCAGCCAGACTAAACCGAGAAAGCCCAACGCAACGAATGTGCCCTTCCAGCCAAACTGTATATAGAGCAAGGCGATTGCTGGTGCCGACACGACCGCACCCAGTGATGCGCCCGTATTAAAAATACCTTGCGCAAGCGCACGTTCCTTGATCGGAAACCACTCGGCATTCGCCTTCGTGGCACCCGGCCAGTTCCCCGCTTCACCAATAGCAAGACCGAAGCGAGCCGCGCCGAGAGCGCCAACACTGCGCACCGCGGCATGCAGCATGATCGAAATGGACCAGACGACAATGGCCAGGACGAATCCCAGGCGGGTACCGATCATGTCGAAGATCTTGCCAAACAGCGACTGGCCAATGGCATAGCCCACCATGAAGAACGTGATCAGCAAGGCATAGTCATTCTTGTCGAGACCGAGATCTGCCGATATCCCCGGCCACATTACAGCGAGCGCGTTGCGGTCTATGTAATTGATGACAGTCGCGACGGCGACCAGGCTTACGACAACCCATCGAAGGCTTTTGGTTTTCATTAGCTGTTACTCTCGTTGAGAAAGTCTTCGCGCATCGGACTGAATACATCCAGCAATACGCCCGCTTTTTTACAGACTGCACCGTGCTCTAGATTGGGTGCCACATAGAAACTGTCACCGGGACCGAGACGCTTCTCGACACCGTCAACAACAACGTCAAACTCGCCACTCTGGACGTACGTCACTTGCGCATGCGTGTGTGCATGCACATAACCTACGGCCCCTTCTTCGAACTCCGCTCTGACCAGCATCAGTGGCTCACCGAAGCCCAGTATTTGCCGGGAGATGCCTTTGCCCGCCAACTCTTTCGGCACACTGCCGAGGAATACGAACGCATCGCCAGCCGTGTTCATCGGCTTCCCCCACCATTAGGAAACAGGCCGTAAAACCCTTTCCACCTAAAGATTCGCTCCCCGACCGTCACGCTGTGTTCCTTACTTGTGTCGGCATCGTATGAGAGCCCCAGGTAAAACTCGTTCCCCTCGCTGGTCTGCAGCCGTATGAGATCCGTACCGTTGGCAGTGTAACGTTGCAGGCTGTCGATCCGGCCGGCTGAGTCGACGGTGAATTCTTCCGAACCGTTGTACTCACCGTGCGGTTCGAGCACCGATACAAAGGAATGGTTTGCAGTTCCGTTGCTGCGCAGGATCAGTGCCAGCTCCGGACGCAGATTGAAATTGGGATCATTGGCACCGAGTTCGGTGAGCAAGACCTGCGAGTCTGCTTGCGCCAGCGTCGTATAGGTATAAAAGCGGTTCGCATTGAGCCAGGTCAGCGAGAACTGCTCGCCAGCGCCCAGGCCAGCCTGTGCGCGCAACCACAGGTGCTGGTAACCGTTATCCTTGCCGAGCGGCACCAGCTTGTCAGTTGCTGACTCAAGCTCGTGATTCGTAGCAATAAATTGCCCGCTGAAATGCAACGGCAAGTCGTACTGGTGCTTGGCCTTGCTGCTAACGCTCAGCACATCCACAACAACCGGCCCGTCGGCGACGACACCATTCAGGAACGCCATCGTGCGGCTGAACTGAACCTCGGGGTATGCACCCTCCATCGAGGCTGACGTAATCTGGATGTCGTCATTTGCTTCGAAGTACAGCGGTACCGGATGGAATTGCTCGCCGACCGACACTTTGCCATCGAAATGACTACGCTCATCAACAACCAGCGTGTTATGCGCGACCGTCTGCTTGGCCCAGCTGTTGTTTTCCGGCAAGTAGTGACCACCGTATTTCTGCTCCACATTCAGGAAGCGTGCAGCACCGTAGTCGGTAACGATCTCACGTTCGTTGTGGTAATAGAGCCAGTTGAGCTTGTCGAAATGGCCATGCCCCATACCCTGCGACGTCGACTTGAACACCAGGGCGTGGTGCCCGTCGCCGCGGCCATTGCGCAGTATCGCAAGCGCGCCCTTGTCACCTTCAGGCCCGTCGCGCAGCAGAACGGAACGGAAGTCAAAGGCGGTGGCAAGGCCATCATCGATCGCTTTGGCCGCTGCAAAACCGTCGCTGGTGAGTACAAACGAGGATTGCTTCTCGGCAATCGACAACAGGCTGCGGTCCTGTGTCAGCCCCCAGGCGATGGGAATGCCGTAGCGCAGCTCGATCGTATCCAGCCCCTTGTCCTTGATCGCATCGTTGATGGGGAAGAACAAACCACCGTAGGAAAGATCGATACAGGTATAGATCGCCTTGAGCAGAATTCCGTCACGGTACTTGAAGATATTCAGCGTGGGCTCATTCGCCTGGATTGCACTTGCGAACAGAACGAATGGCATCAGGGCGTAGCGTTGATAATACGGCCCTTCGTTGTAGTAACCGTCTGGCGAAAATAACAGGTCAAGCTGCTTCAGAAAGCCCGCTTTGCCGTCGCGAGAAAGGCCGTAGAGCGCTTGTTGCACGTAATCTTCGTCGTCCAGAACATAGCCGGTCATGCCCACAGCAGCAACCGCCCAGGTACCGTGATTGTGTATTTTGTCAAAAGTTTGCGGCGACTCAACTGAAAGAAACCGGGCCATCGGGCGCAGTAGCTCTTGCTCGATAGTGCTGCGATCTTCGGCGGAAAGATGGTCGTAGATCGCGTCGTAGCCCTGAATGACATAGACGAGCCAGACAGCCTCGTTAAGGCTTTGCCAGAACAGCCGCCCCGGCGACTGCTCTTTACGTTTCGGGTGGTCGCCGAGTGACGGGTACATGCCGGCATATGCGAGTAACAAGCCCTTCGCGTATTCCACGTAAACCGGATCGCCACTCAACTGAAAAAGCATACCAGCGTCATGAATCGCTACGCCGTTTTTCTTGTGACGCTCATGCGTATAACCGCCACCGGCATCCTTCGGCAAGGGAACATCAGGCGTCAGCGCAAAATACGCATCAACCCTGGCCCTGGTCGCCTCCAGCGAGCGGGCAAATCCGGGGGAAGATTCGCTCGCCGACGCAATGTGTTCTGCATCTGAAGATGACAACAACAGGCGCGGATGCCCACTATCGGCGGCCAGCGCAGGGCCCAGCCAGAGCAGCGCAATAATGGCCGTTATTCGGGTGATGAAGTTCATTTTGCGCTTCCGAGCGGGCCGACCAGCGGCGCTGGTGTTGTTTCGAACCGGTTGCCAGAGATCCGCGTAACCGGCTCTCCTACTGTCTCGACAATGCGCAAGGGCTGACTGTCGGCGAACGTATTGCCATGAATGCTCGTCGCCTGGACACCCAACAAATGAACGGATGCGCCGGACTTGTTGCGTTTGCCCTTGCCTACATCCTCAAGCGTGGAGTCTGCGAGTTCGAAATGCGGGCCGAAGGTGCTTTCGTCAGTGCCACCTCTGTATATATCGGCGAGCGTTCCGGCAACGTTCTCGAATGTTGAATGCTTAACAACGACATACTCGGCATTGTAGATTCCGAGGTCCTCGTCTTCCCTGTTCAGGTACAGAACATGGCCCGTCACATTGCGAAACACCGAGTTGGAAATAGTGATGCGGTCAGCGAAGGTGTGTTTCGCCGCAGTAAAGAAGTTGAACGAATGGTTGGTGTTGAGATCAAGCACAACAGAGTCTTGCACTTCCAGCACGAAGTTATTCAGCATTGAGTAACGACTGGTACGCACGACGGTATTGCCGGCAACGTCGGGCGCGCTCTTGCCGGAGATAATGAGTCCGGACAACTTCAGGCTCCCGCCATCGGCAATCTCAGCCAATGCCGTTCGCTCGAACGCAATGTTCGCGCGTTGCGCTGCATCCTGCGAACGAAGGGTGACCGGCCGCTGGATAAGCAACGTCTTACGTACGGTGTAGTCGCCCGGCGCAAGCGTGACAATGTCACCGGCACCGGCCTGTTGCAGCGCGTCGAACAGCGTATCTTCGCCAGGCTCGATAATGATCTCCGCGCCCGCATCAAAACGCTGCTGCGGACCCGGCTTCGGGTACCAGGACGGCCCGGTGTCGGAGCGCTGTAGAACCTTGATGTCGCGACTGGCACCCACCTCGGCTAGCTCTTCAGAAGCCGGATACAACAACCCGTTGTCAGCTTCGATGAGCGCAACGTTAGCGCTGCGAAACCCTGTCTTGGTCGGGAGCTTCTCAACCTGGTTCAGCACATTGCCAACGAAGCTGATCCCTGAAATATCGTCATGCACGGCAATAACATTGGCACCGTCATCATTGTGCACAAGGTTGTTACTAAAGACGCTGCTCACCGGCGGTGCGGAACGTTCAGCATCGCTGCCCGCTGCCAGTTCGATATGGTCGCTCGCAATGATCGAGTTGTTTTCGATAACCGAATCTTCAACCTGGTGGTAGCGGTTGATGGGTGAATTTGGGACGCCATTCATGATGACAAGCGCGCCACCAAAACGATGACCGGTGAGCCCGTACAGGTAGTTGTTGCGAATTGTCTGGCGCTTGTTAATTACGCGGATACCACCCGTGTGGTCAACCCGGTTGCCAAGAAAGATATTGTTCTCAACCAGGTTGCCGTTGCCGTGCCTGAGCGTCAGCGTGCCGCGGGACTCATAGAACAGGTTGCCGCGAAAGACGTTGCCCCCGGACTTACTCGAGATAATCTCGACCTCCCCGTTACAGCGATCGAAGTAGTTATTTTCAACCAGCGTTAACGAGTCGCTCAGGGAGTAGTGGCTGGTTCCTATACGCAGGGTTTCGCCGCCGTTCGAGCCCAATACCGGACGCGGACCAAAATAATTATGATCGATGCGGTGCTCGTTCTGCTGGCTTTCCTCTGAGTCCAGACGCACCGCCATCGTCACGCCCTGATTGCTCTTGCCTTC
This sequence comes from Gammaproteobacteria bacterium, assembly GCA_030425905.1. Lineage (GTDB taxonomy): Bacteria > Pseudomonadota > Gammaproteobacteria > Steroidobacterales > Woeseiaceae > UBA1847. The sequence continues at coordinate 5,625 of JAUHZT010000037.1, read as the reverse complement.
CAGGTGATTGTGGTCAAAACGATTATGCTTGCCGTACATCATCACCCAGAAATCCGACTCGAAGCGCTCCGGGTTGTTGAAATGATCAATGACCGTTTCGGTAACACGGGAATGGTTCGCGTATTTGCCCTTGCTTTGGCGGAACGCAATGACCGTATTGGTCGGCGAGTAACCGTCTTTGAAGACGAGACCGGATACCACCAGGTGCTCACCCGCGAGACGCAGGTTCGACTGGCCGGTAATGAAAACCTTGCCCTTATTCTGTGCGGTCAGCGTAATGGGTTTGCCTGGCTTTCCGATTCCGCGAAACAGAATCTCGAAGTCCCGCCATTCACCGTCTTTAAGTACCACTGTATCGCCCGGGCGAGCATCCTTTACAGCGTCCTGGAATTCATCCTGGGTTCCGACGAGGATTTCTGCCGCACTCACTTCGCCGGCCCATGCCCACAGGGCGAAGATCAGAGCGATAAGCGCCGTTATAGCTTTGTTATCGAAACGCATGGAATAAAACACCTAATGCTCCCCTAAACCCGCAACAGCAAAGGAATCATCCATGCAGCGACTGCAACTGGCGCAATGCCCGCCCATGAACTAAATCGGCACAGGTGCGCGCGTAGAGACGTAAGCATCGATTCCCCCCCGGGAGATTGGCGTTGATAAGCAAACACTATAACCAGAGACCGCAATTACGGTCAACACTTCTTCTTACCACTTCCGTCAAATCTGACTTCACCTTTCGCTTACCAATATTCGACGATTGCGTCGAAAATACCATTTAAAGAACCGGGCGCCACCACAATTGACTCAAGAATTCGCAATTTTTTCTAAAATTATTAGCCAGTTAAGTTCTCTTAATAAACAGCAGAACAAGCACATGACCAATTTCAATAACGTGTGCTAGACTCACCGCCAGCCAACGAACAGCTGGTTTAATAACGATCTCGGGGAGAGATGGACCTCATGGCAAAAGACAAACGCCTTTATCGAAGCATTCTGCAGAAAATGCAGCAGCTCATCGCATCTGGCGAATACCCGGCGGGCGGACGCCTGCCTCCGGAACGCGAATTGGCAGAACGCTTTTCCGTCAGCCGGCCAACCATCCGAGAGGCAATCATTGCGCTGGAAGCATTGGGCCAGGTGGAAGTTAAAACCGGCTCGGGTGTGTATGTCCTGAACCGGCCTAACGGCCGCAACGGCATTGACCCGTCAATCAGCGCATTTGAGCTGACTGAGGCGCGCGCCCTGGTCGAAGGTGAAGCCGCCGCGCTGGCAGCCACCATGATTACAGACGAGGAACTTGTAAAACTCGAAAGTACCCTGCACGAAATGGCCGACGAATCCGAGGACGGCAAGTTAATCTCGGAACTGGCCGACCAGAAGTTCCACCACATCATTTCCCAGGCGACACGCAACAGCATGCTCGCGAAGCTGATTGACGACCTGTGGTATGTCCGGGATAACTCACCGGAGGTGCACAAGGCCTACCAGTCCATCTGCGAGACCGATATGCGGGCCCGGGTGGACGAGCACAAGGAAATTCTGTCGGCACTACAGAAACACGATGCTAAGGCCGCCCGCGCCGCCATGCACGAGCACTTCTCGCGAATCCTCAGCAAGTTGATCGCGGTCTACGAAGAAGCGCAGGTTAACGAGGTACGCAAGAAGGCACTGGAGAGCCGCAAACGCTTCTCGCTGAATCACCTGGTCTCCGGCGGCTAGCCACAACTCGCCATGAGTTGTTCGAGTATCAGCCCTCCTCCAACCCCGCGGTTCGGTGGTTGATCAGGTAGGTCTCGTCATTGAAGCAGGCCGTGTACTGATCCAGTATTTCCATACCGCGTTTTGGCCGGATAACGCCCGTTGCAATCTTTTCCTTGATCTGGTCCTGCATGCGGCGCTGCAAGTCATTCGGAAAGTACTGGACCTGGGCCAGCATATCCTGCACTTTCGTGCCGGGAATCAGTTTTTCTATCCAGAAATTTCCCTCTTCAGACGCATCGCCATACACATGCGCCTCGCTGACACGACCGAAAAGATTGTGCGCGTCGCCCATGATGTCCTGGTAAGCGCCCATCAGAAAAATGCCCAGGCAATACGGCTCGCGCGGTTTGAGCGGGTGCAGCTCAAGAAACTTCTTGTCTTCTTTCGCCGAAACGTACTGAGTAATCTTGCCATCCGAGTCGCAGGTAAGATCGACCAGCAATGCCCGGCGCGTAGGCCGCTCATCGAGGCGATGCAAGGGTACGATCGGAAACGGCTGCTGGATAGCCCAGTGATCAAGCACCGACTGAAACACGGAAAAATCCATCAGGTACTGATCGACGAGCAGGTCCTGCAATTCAAGCAATTCTCTCGGCACCGGGTCGGGATCGGCTGCGCGGAGTTTCGCGAGCAATGCGGAACAGCTACTCCAGTACATTCGCTCGATCAGTGCGTTTTGCTGCAGTGGCAGGAAGCCCATTGCAAACATCGTCGCTGCCTCCTGGTGAATCTCAACCACACCGTGATAAGCCTCTATGAGCTCGGCCACTCCGCTATCCTGAGCTTGCGGGTCTCTTAGCCAACTCAACAACTCGTTCAGGTTATGGACGATCCGGTGGGCATCTGTCGGCACCGTCAGTTCATTTTCGGCATTGTCCTTCCTGAAAGCGCCAAGCGTCTCGACGATAAGTACCGAGTGGTGCGCCGTCATCGCCCGGCCGCTCTCGGAGATCAGAACCGGATGCGGGACCTTGCGTGAGTCGCAGACATCCTTGATAGCCGAAACAACAGCATTGGCGTACTCCTGCAGGCTGTACTGGATGCCGCCCTCCTCGAATGCACCGGTGTAGTTCACACCGAGGCCGCCGCCCACATCGATGTAGCGCACCGGCAAACCCGCGTTGATCAGTTCGGCATAGATCTGCGCCAGCTCTTTCGCCGCCTGTTTAAGCTGCTTGATCTGCGATATCTGGCTGCCCAGGTGAAAGTGCAGTAGCGTCAGCCGATGCTCCGCCTGGTTTGCTTTGAGAGTATCAACAATTTGCAGCAGCTCCGGAAGCGAGATGCCAAATTTGGACTGATACCCACCAGAGTCCGCCCACTTGCCCGCGCCGGCGGTCCGCAGCCGCACCCGTATACCAAATTGAGTGGCCGTATCCGCCGCGTCAGCGAGACTGATCAGTTCTTCGAACTCGGCATACTTCTCCATCACCGGAATGACGTTCTTGCCAAGCAGTTGCGATGAAAGCACCAGCGACAGCATGGAGCGGTCTTTGACGCCATTGCAGATCAGCAGGGTACTGTCGTCCACAAGATGCGCAAGAGTCGCTATGAGCTCGGTTTTCGAACCGCATTCGAGTCCAAGCCCAAACGGCTTGCCCGCATCGAGAACCTCCTCGACGACCTCGTGCATCTGATTGACCTTGATCGGGTAAACAGAGCGATACTCACTTTGATAGCCGGCCTCTTTTATCGCATCGGCAAACGCATGGTTAAGCCGCCGCACTCTTGCCCGGAGGACGTCCTGGAAGCGCAACAGTGCCGGAAACTTCACGCCCCTTTGCCGAAGGTCTGCGACAACGTCCATGATGTCGATACTAAGTGACTGATCCTCCAGTGGCCGCACGGCCATGTGACCGCTTTCGTTCACATGGAAAAAACCATCGCTCCAGGACGCTACCCGATAGTGCTCGGCCGCATCTTCGGTACTCCAGTCGCCGGCGACTGAATCCGGTTCTTTTTCGGTCACTGCTGAAACCCCCTTTTACGAACGCACAACACCCGCATTATTGATCAAGTACGCATGCAAAAATCAGCGGCGCGACGATAGTAGCGTCTGACTCGATAATGAATTTCGGCGTCTCTGCCGATAACTTGCCCCAGGTAATCTTTTCATTGGGCACAGCACCCGAATACGAGCCGTAGCTCGTGGTCGAATCGCTGATCTGGCAGAAGTAGCCCCAGCGCGGTGTATCTTCCTTTTGCAAGTCCTGCTGCAACATTGGCACGACACAGATGGGAAAGTCGCCAGCAATGCCACCGCCGATCTGGAAAAATCCGACCGACGAATCTGCTGCCGTTCTCTCGTACCACTGCGTGAGCATCATCATGTACTCGATGCCTCCTTTGACCGTATGCACGTTGCTGATCTCTCCGGTGATGCAATGCGACGCAAAAATATTGCCGAGCGTTGAGTCTTCCCAGCCAGGAACGATGATGGGCAAATTCTGCTCACATGCCGCTACCATCCAGCTATCCTTCGGATCAATCTGGTAATGCTCTTCAAGCTTTCCGGAGCGCAGAATTTCGTAGAGAAATTCATGTGGAAAGTATTGTTCATTCTTCTGGTCCGCGCTCATCCAGGCATCGAGCACGACGCGCTCGATTCTGCGGATAGCCTCCTCCTCGGGTATGCAGGTATCAGTCACACGATTCAGGTGCCGGCTCAGCAGGTCTTCTTCGTCCATGGCCGTCAGCTCACGATACTGCGGCACTCGCACGTAGTGATCGTGCGCGACCAGGTTAAAAATATCCTCTTCAAGATTCGCGCCCGTACAACAGATTGCATGTACTTTTTTCTTACGAATCATCTCAGCCAGCGATAAGCCAAGTTCTGCAGTACTCATGGCACCGGCAAGCGTCATAAACATCGAGCCGCCACCTGCAACGTGAGACTTGTAGGCATCGGCCGCATCGATCAGCGCCGCTGCGTTGAAATGCCGATAATGATGATGAACGAAATCACTGATGCTGGTCATGCGGGAATCATCCTTTGCATTGCTGCCTTAGCTTGCAGCTGGAAAACCGTGTGTGGAACAAGTAGGAAACAGACGCCTGTAGCCAGCGCCGGCCTTCGCGCGACGAATCATAGGCCCGGAGCATTAAACGCATTCATAGCGTATGTCAGCAACCCGCTGTCGCCCGAGCGCTCGCCGGCATGTAATAACCAGGCACCTGCACGAGAATAACGAAGCCGGCGTTGGAATACGATAATTTGGCGGAGAGGGTGGGATTCGAACCCACGGTACGGAAGACCGTACACTTGATTTCGAGTCAAGCCCATTCGACCACTCTGGCACCTCTCCCTGACTGCAAGCCTTGCCCCGCATCGCGCTCAGGGCCCCGGCTTCGGGGGCTGCGGATTGTACGCAATTGAGGGGGTAAAAGGCCAGCCTAAAAGCACGACGAAGCCGCTGTTTTTTGGGGGTAGCTCGTGTAGCCTAAGCTCCCATGCGCCCGTTGCTTTACATCGCGGTGGCGGGTCTCTTGGGGACTTGCTCATCGACGCCTGAACTCCTGGAGCAAATTCAGGAGATAGGTGAACTCAGGGTTGTGACTCGGGACAGCCCGTCGTCTTATGTCATAGGCCCCGATGGCCCGTCCGGGCCTGAATTCGATCTCGTGCAGGCGTTCGCCGACGACCTCGGCGTAGCGCTTATTATTGAATCAGTTGCCAGTGTCTCTGAGATTGTTCCGCGCTTGATGTCGAGTCGCGTGCACATGGCTGCCGCGGGTTTATCCATAACCAAATCCCGGCAGGAATTCCTGAATTTCGGCCACCCGTACGAGTCGGTCGACATGCAGCTCATTTATCGGCTCGGGTCGGGCAAACCGCACGGCATCGAGGATATCGTAGGCAGTCGT
>JAUHZT010000177.1 GCA_030425905.1 Gammaproteobacteria bacterium | reverse complement strand
CACTTAAAAACAGAACAGCCATTCTGGTTCAGCCAAAAAAAAAGCCGGTCGCGGCTGGCAGCATCCTAATCAGAATGCACATTCTGCTTCCTGCAAAAAAAACCAGTATGCTCAATCAGGCGCGCATCGGTTCGATCGACTGCCGGACGATCGCCCGCAACGCGTTATTATCGAACCCGGTACGCCCCAGGACAGCAATACCGAACATCGTGCTGGTGAGTAAGTTACCGGCGGCACGTACATCAAGGTCGGCACGCACTTCGCCTTTTTCCTGCGCCGTCTTCAGACCGACAGCAAATGTCCTGGACATGCGGCCCATAAATTTCTGCAATACCTCTCGAATTTCATCATCTTCAGATGCAAGCTCGGTTGTCGTCTGCAAAATAAGGCATCCGGCGTTTTCTGACTGGCAGCAGATGTCGGCGATGCGCTCCTCGAAAATTCGTTCTATCGAGGCTAACGAGGCATCGGGGTCCAGCAACCTCAGGAACGAGCGCTTGCCCATGTTTTCGGCAAAACGCTCCAGCGCCTGCTCGAACAACTCACGCTTGCTGCCGAAGGTTCCGTAGATGCCATAACGACTGACCCCGGTAGCACGAACAATATCTTCCATCGAAGTATCAGCGTAGCCCTTCGAGGAAAACAGCTCGACTGCCTTTGACAAGGCCGTGGCGGGATCAAATTCTCGGGTTCGGACCATAGTTCCAGAATAGTCATTCTGGATAAGGCTGTCAAGCGAGCCTGTAGCGCCCCTGCATTGGGGAGGTTCTGTGAGAAACCGGGCGCCGTTAGCGCCCGGCTATCGTCTGTGCGTCCTGAAGCTCGCTGTGCAGGCGTTCGGTTTCGTGCGCCCTGGCCGTCGTAAATCGCCCAAGCAACAAATAGAGTGCGGGTGTCAGGTACAGCGTGAATAGCGCCGCAATCCCGAGGCCGCCAAAGACAACCCAGCCGATCGAAGCGCGCGCTTCCGCACCAGCGCCAGTACTCAGGATCAGCGGTAGCCCACCAAGCACGGTGGAAACCATCGTCATGGCAACCGGGCGCAAGCGCACGCTGGCGCCCTGTTCAATCGCTTCGCGCACGTTGAGCCCCTCGTCCCTTAGCTGATCCGCAAATTCAACGAGCAACACGCTGTTTTTTGCCATGAGGCCGATCAGCAGCACCAGTCCGATCTGCGAATAAATGTTCAGCGAGGTCCCCGTGAGCCACAACGCAAGCAGCGCAGACGCGACCCCGAACGGCACGATGAGGGTAACAACGACGGCACTCGTAAAGCCTTCAAACTGTGCCGCAAGCACGAGAAAAATAACGACCAGTGCAATCGCATAGGTAAAAACAACTTCGCGCGAGGTTTCTTCCAGGGTCGCCGCTTCGCCCAGCAGGATAAGCGATACGTTATCAGGCAGAACCTCGCGCGCGAGTTCACGCAGTTCATCGACGGTCTCGCGCAGATTTGCACCAGTTGCCAGCTCCAGACCTACTTCGATCGCCCGGCGCTGCGCCTGACGGTTCAATTCAGCGGCGATACCTTCTTCGCGCAATGTCACAATGCTTGAGAGCGGAACCAGTGCACCATCGCGCGCCGTGACGTAGAGATTAATGAGGTCAGACGGATCGTTAATTTCCCCGCTCGAGGACTCGATCAGGATAGGTACCGCTTCGTCGTTCACATTCAGGTCGATCAGTTCATCACCGTCGATCATGGCCCGCATGGTTGAGGCGAGATTGTCCAGATCGATGCCCAGATCCGCGGCACGCCGACGGTCAATATCGACCGACAATTGTGGCTGCGTCGGATCATAGGAAATTTGCGGCTGCGACAAGCTTGGCATTCGCGCCTCAATTTCTCTGACAAACTCTTTGGCGGCCACGAAAATTGTCTCGTAGTCGTTGCCCACCAGCGCCACCTCCACTTCGCCCGACGAGCGACGCAGGTTCAGACTGTTGCTGCCTGACACGGAAACGAAAGCGCCTGCGATCTGGCCGAGCGGCTCCTCCAGTGAACGCATGATGTCCTGTTGCGAACGGTCCCGTTCGCTCCAGTCAACCAGCGGGATATTCACACGGCTGCGATTCGGGTCCCAGGTACCGACGATGGTGAGGATTGCAGTCGCCTCACCGCTGTCGCGAAGTGGCTGGACGATTTCCTCGATCTTATGCGTCTGGCGATCCATGTAGCCGATGCCGACGCCATCCGGGCCCGAAGCATTGATCGCGATAAAGCCACGATCTTCGACCGGCAATAGCTCCTGCGCAATGTCGCGGTACGCAAAGCCGCACAGTACGGCAAAAGACAGCGCGAGCAGAATCGGAACATAGGGCCGATCGAGTGTTGACGCAAGTGTCACCCGGTAGAAATCGTTCAGGCGCCCACCGATGCGCTGCACGTAGCGCCGGAATGCGCTGGAATCGTTGGCGGCCGGTAAGCGTGACGCGGCTGCCGGCACCAGCGTCAACGAGACAAAGCTCGAAATTATTACGGCGCAGGCCAATACGAGACCGAACTCACGGAACAGTCGACCGGCGGTACTTGGCAGGAAAGCGATCGGAATAAACACGGAGATCAGAACTGCCGTTGTGGTGACAACGGCAAAAAACACCTGGCGCGTGCCCAGTACCGAGGCCGCGCGCGCACCCAGGCCCTGTGCGCGCCGCCGCTTGATATTCTCGAGCACAACAATGGCGTCGTCCACCACCAGCCCGGTCGCCAGCACTAAAGCGAGCAAGGTCAGAATGTTAATCGAGAAACCCAGCAGCCAGATTGACGCTACCGTGCCGATCAAGGCAACGGGAATCGCAACGCTTGGCACCAGGGTGGCGCGCAGCGAACCGATAAACAGCCAGATCGTGGCGATCACGATTGAAATTGTCAGCGACAAGGTAAACAGCACTTCCTTGACGGAGCTGCGAATAAACAACGCCTGATCATCCGTGATGACCAGTTCCAGATCGTCAAACCGCTCATTGAGCTGCCGGACGGCCCGTTGCATACCATCAGAAATCTGGATGGTATTGGAGCGTGCCTGGCGCACAATGCCGAGGCTCACAACTGGGTGTCCGTCGAGGCGCGTATAGGATCGTGCATCCTCCGGCCCGAAATAAACGTTGGCAATATCGCCAATGCGGATTGTGTCGCGGATAATAATGTCAGCGACTTCCGCCGCTGTGGCTGTTGATGCATCAGCCCGGACGATCAGCTCCTGGTCTTCCGAACGAAAACTGCCCGCCGGCACGTCGAATGCCGCCGACCTGAGCACCTGTGACACTTCTGTCACTGAAAGACCGAAACTTGCCAGGCGCAAAGGGTCGACAACGACGCGCAACATTCTTTGACGTTCGCCATTCAACTGCACATCGGCAACGCCGTCTATCGAAATAAGCTCCGGGATGATGTCCTGCTCAACGATGCGCGTGACTTCTTCTTCGATCAGCGTTTCGCTGTAGATCGCGATACTCGCCACGGCCTGGGCATTGTCATCCGCCTTGACGACAACCACCTGTTCAAGCCGGTCCGGCAAGCGCCGCGAAACCCGGCTGACCGCCTCACGAACATCCGATGCCGCGCTATCGAGATCGGTGCCCGGCCGAAACTCGATCATGATGCGCCCATTATTCTCTTCCGAGCCGGACTTGATGGACTGAATACCCGAAACACGTGCAACAGCGCCTTCGATCAGGCTGATAACTTCGGCATCCATGGTTTCCGGTGAGGCGCCCGGGTATTCTGCGCGCACGCTCACAATAGGCCGGTCCACATCGGGCAACTCACGGATTTCGACTGCCATGATCGCGGCGACACCGGCAATGACGATAAGCAGGTTCAGCACAACGACCAGAATTGGCCGCCGAATACTCAGGCTCGGCAGATCATTGATATTTTGCCCGGCATCGCCGCCCTGCGGGGCTTTGTCAGCGCCACTCACTGGCCCGCACCCTGGGCACCCATGCCGCCCTGGCCGATAGTTTCAAAATCAACAAGGACGTTGTCACGCATGCGCTGGATGCCTTCCACAACGATCAGGGTGCCGCGGGACAGGTCCGCATCGACGAGAATCCGGCCCTTGCGGCGCTGAATGATCTTAACGGGCGTGCGCTGTGCTGCACCATCGCGGATGAGCCAGACATACGCGCCATCGGCGCCCCACTGCACAGCCGTTTCAGCTATGACCGGGTACGCACGACCTTCGATATTGATAGACACACGAAAGCTCATGCCGGGACGAAAGCGGTCATCGCTATTATCAACACTGGCGCGCGCGACGAACGTGCGGGTAGCCGGGTCTATACGGCTGCCAAGCTCAACGACCTTACCCGTGCGCGTCGCCCCGTCCTTGTTCCACGCGACGAGAGTGACTTCGTTGCCAACCTCTAGTTCGCCAACCAGCACTTCGGGCACCTCGAAATTAACGAGCAGCGCGCTGCGATCATCCAATGTGGTGATAATTGTGTCCGTGCCGATACGGTCGCCGGGATCAACGTCGGTGACATCAACGAAGCCCGCAAACGGCGCTTTAACAAACTTGTCATCCAGCGCTACCTGGGCACGGCCCAACTCAATACGGGCGCTTTCCACCTGGGTAGCGGCGGCATCGATCTGCGTCGGCAACACGGCGCCGCTGGATCCACTGCGCTGGTACCGGTCATACAGACGCTGCGCATCGAGCAACCGTACCTGCGCCAGCTCAACTGCAAGCTTCGCATCCCGGCTGTCGAGTTCCACGAGCACTTCGTTTTTTGCGACCTTCTGGCCCGGCTCGAAATTGACCGCCACAACCTCACCGGAACTAGCCGGATAAAGGGCTATCGACTGCCGTGCGCGAGACGTGCCGACCGCCTCAACCCGCGTTTCGGCACTCTCGTACTGCAGTGGCTCGGCAATCACCCGGACAGGCGCTTTGCTGCGCGCCCCAACCGGCGCGGACGATTCGCCGCACGCCGCGAGACTGCCAACCAGCAGCAATACCCCAAGCTTGAGCAGGCGATGTAATAAGAAGTCAGTTATGCGCATAAAATCGATCGAAAAAATTACGTATGCCGACCGCCAATAGTACTGCATTCGGCGCCCGGTTTTCGTGTCCAAGCCGCCTTTTGTCGCGCTCGCCGCACCGCTCGTCCTGTCGGCGGCACGCTTTATCGCGCCTACAGATAACCTTTGGCTTGCAGGCGAAAAAGTTGCGCATACTGG
>JAUHZT010000176.1 GCA_030425905.1 Gammaproteobacteria bacterium | reverse complement strand
TACCCGCCGGAAATTTCGATTGATGGCTGTGTAAGCGACCAGGATGCGCCGGAGACAGGATGGACGCCGATTGTCGAGAAGGTCGGCATTGAGGGTAATTCGCACAACTTCATCGCGGTGCAGAACCACACGGCCTGGACCCATGTGCGGCTCAATATTTACCCGGACGGTGGCGTTGCACGCCTGCGTGTGTACGGCAAGGTACAGCCGCAGCCAAGCGAAGAGGGCTCGATTGACCTCGTGGCGTTGCGTCACGGTGGTCGCGCGCTGTCCTGCAGCGACGAGCATTTCGGCAGCATGCACAATCTCAACCTGCCAGGTCGTGGCGTGAACATGGGTGACGGCTGGGAAACCGCGCGCCGCCGAGGGCCGGGCAACGACTGGGTTATCCTTGCACTCGGAGTGCCTGGCACGATCGAGCGCATTGAGGTCGACACGGCCCATTTCAAGGGCAACTACCCGGACCGTGTTTCATTCGATGCCGCGAATTTTGCAAGTAACGCCGAGGCTACGAATGATAGTTCTCTCTGGCAGCCACTGTTGCCCGAGTCGAAGCTACAGATGGATCAGCAGCACTATTTCGAGGACGGCATTGCCGCTACAGATCCTGTGACCCATGTGCGCATGAACATTTACCCGGACGGCGGCGTCAGCCGTCTGCGCCTGTTCGGTCAGGCACACGAGGAGCCGGTCGAATGAGCCAGCGCAGCATCAAGCCTTTGCCGCTTACGCAGGAACGTTTCGCGCCCTATGGCGACGTCATTGAAACCGGCCATAGCGAAGCCGGCAGCATGAACGAGGCACGCTTCGAGCGATTCGATGATTTGTGCAAACTCGATGTGGGCGACGGGCGCATCGCGATCAGCATCGCGCAAAGCCGTTCGCCAACTTCGCTGCCATACCTCGTCGATATGGTCGAGCGTCACCCGCTGGGCAGCCAGGCTTTCGTACCGCTGACACAGTGCAAGCTCATCGTGTTGGTGGCACCGGCGGCAGAAAGCGTTGACGAAAATGCATTGGTCGCGTTCGAGACCAATGGCCGGCAAGGCATAAATTACCACCGCGGTACCTGGCACATGCCGTTGCTTGCTTTCGAAACGGCGCAGCGCTACCTGATTATCGATCGCGCTGCCGGCGCGCCGAACTGCGATATCCATAGGCTGGACGAACCGATCCTGCTATTGTCCTGACGCACCCCGCACCCCGCACCCCGCACCCCGCACCCCGTGTGCACGGCAGGATTTGCGGTAGAATCCGCGCTCCAGTTCCCGAGCCGTCTTCGGCATCTATCAGGCATGACTGTTTATGGCTACGCAAAACCTGGTTGCTCCGATTTTTTTTGATCTCGACGGCACTCTGACGGACCCCAAGGCTGGCATTGTTGGTTCCATTCAGTACGCTATTGAGCACCTCGGACTTGAGGTTCCAGTGGAGGATGAGCTCACCTGGTGTATCGGCCCACCGTTGATGGCGAGCCTTGAAAGCCTGGTCGGCCAGGAGCTCGCGCCCCAGGCCCTGCTTGCGTATCGGCAGCGGTATTCTGACATCGGCTGGCAGGAAAACGAACTCTATCCTGGCATTGCTGGAATGCTGCAGCGGTTGCAGGCGCTGAATCGACCGATGTACGTAGCAACGAGCAAGCCGCGGGTATTTGCAGATCGGATCATCAGACACTTTGAGCTCGATCGCTACTTTACGGTCGTCTTTGGCTCTGAGTTGGATGGCACCCGGTCTGACAAGGCTGAGTTGCTGCGCTACGCATTGTCAGAAGTCGCCCCGGCGAGTCAGCCTGTCATGGTTGGAGACCGCAAGTTCGATGTATTGGGTGCGAGAGCCAATCAAATGAAATTTGTAGGCGTGAGCTATGGTTATGGAAGCCCGCGTGAGTTGCAAACAGCGGGTGCAGATCTGGTTGTTGATAATACGGAAATGCTTTTTTCGGTACTGGTGTGATGCGCGCCGGTTCCCGGAATGCAGTAATCGCCAACGGCAAACCACGCTCTACAGCGGGCGAGCGTTGAGGCTCCCTAACGAAAAAAAGGATATGTGAGATGGACCTGAAGGTACTGGTTACGGTCTTTGGCGTTGTTTTCCTCGCCGAGCTCGGCGACAAGACGCAGCTTGCGACGCTGCTCTTTGCATCCAAATCGCCGGGCAACCTGGTGCCGGTTTTTATAGGTGCATCGGCCGCTTTGATTGTCGCGTCCGCAATCGGCGTGCTGGCCGGTGGCTTCATCGCGCACTACATCAATCCGAAGCAGCTTTCTTATGCAGCGGGTGCCGGTTTTCTGCTGATGGGCGCGTGGACGATGTGGCAAGCGGCCAGTATGAACTGAGTGGCGGAGCGTCGCCTGCATCCGTCGCCGGTTGCAGCCTCGCGCACGCTACTCGGAATTTTTCAGGCTGCGACTAGCTCATGGTTCTGCCGGGTATTCGAAAATATCTTCAATCGACAAATCAAAAAGTCGCGCTACCTTGAACGCGAGCGGCAGGCTCGGGTCGAACTTGCCTTTCTCAATCGCGTTGATGGTCTGTCTGGAAACGTCCAGTTCCGCAGCAAGCTGAGCCTGTGTCCAGTCTCGTTCAGCACGAAGTATTTTGAGTCGATTCTTCAACGGTATTTCCGGTGACCGGCGACAATTCCGGCGAGAAAAGTGAGACACATCAGGAAAACCAGGTGCGAGATTTCCGGTTCGAAAGCAATGAGGCGGATATCTTCAAGCAGTTCATAGCCGAGGCCGCAAACCAGCCCGACGCCCAGGGTTAGCGCCGCCGCGTCGAGGAAGATTTTTTGCTGTAATTCGTCCTGACCGCGCAGGTATTGGCGATTGGCCAGAATCATGGCAAAGCCAATAGCAAGATTGATGAGTACTCCCAGGAGGGTGGGCACAGTCGCGTAATCCCAGAACAACCTGGGTCCAAAAGTCGCCAGCGCCATCGAAGCAACCCAGGCGGCACTCCAGCCCAGCAGGCGCAGGCTTCGCGTGCGGCAACTTGCCGCCCATTGCGTTGAATCTGTTGTGGTCTTGCTCATTTGTCTATGTCCTTTGTCTATAAGTAAAGGTAACTTGACTTCATGCTAGTCAGGTTTGCCAGTTAAGTCAACTAAACTTTACATTTTGTCTCGTGACCGCGACTTTTCTGCGGGAGCGTCGCGGCGCCGCCAGAATGCAGCTATCGATGTTATCGGCCGGGTAATTGGCCGGGCAATTGGCCGCAGAGCGGGCGCAGCCAGCTCAGGCGGCCGGTTTGCTCTTCGACGCTTGTGCAGTGCTTTCGACGAATGGCTCGAGGCGGTCGATGATGTCGCGGATCTCGGGACGATGCTGGCGCAGTTCGTCCAGCGAGAAGCCACTCAGCTCGTAGGGCAGGACCAGCCAGTCACGCGTCTCGTGCACAAAATAGTCCGGCGTGCGCAGGGTTTTCTCAGTGGGCCGGTACCAGACAGAGGCAACCCGAATATCCTTGGGCAGGTTGCGTCGCGTCCGTTGCGAAAGTTGCTTGATGACAGCCGCGACACTGGAGCCCGTGCTATAGACGTCGTCGACGATCAGCATGGAGTGGTGCGAGCAGAGGTTTTCGTACAGGTACTCAAGACCGTGCACCCGGATCGCGTCGGCTTTGCTCACCATCTCCGAGTAGCGCGCAGCGCCCGTGTATGAAGTACGTATGGCGATATGGTCGGTGTCCACACCGAAGTGCTCCAGGCCTTCCTGCACGGCAATGCCAACAGCACTGCCGCCACGCCACAGGCCTACGAGGAAATCCGGCTTGAAACCGGCGTTGTAGATATTCGCGGCAAGCTGAAAGGAATCACGCAGGAGATCATTGGCTGCGACGGTATGATTTTTCATTTCCCCAGGACCTCGTTCTTGATCAGCTTCGGGTAGAATCCCGTCTGAACTCCGTTAATGCGGCATTATAGCGATAGCGATCGGCTCGCACAGAAGAGATTAGCAATGGATAAGACTGTACTGTCCGCACAGGACCTGCTTGAAGACTCGTTTCGGCTCGGCCTGCAGGTTCTCGAGAGTGGTTTTCGCCCCACGATGATTATCGCCATCTGGCGCGGAGGCACTCCGGTTGGCATGGCGGTCCAGGAAATTCTGGCCTACGCTGGCATCGAGGCGGACCATATTGCGATTCGCACCTCATCGTACGTCGGCGTCGATGAACGCGGCGCAGTGGCTGTGCATGGCCTGAACTACATCATCAAGAAGATTTGTCATGACGATCGCGTCCTGATCGTTGACGATGTCTTCGACACGGGCAATACCATTGCGGCCGTCATCAAGGAACTTGGCGTGCGCGCCCGTGACAACACACCTGAAGATGTGCGTATTGCGGTACCGTGGTTCAAACCCAGCCGCAACGAAACCGATATTGTGCCGGATTACTTCATCCGCGAAACGGCGGAATGGTTGGTGTTCCCGCACGAGCTGGATGCGCTGACGCCAGCGGAACTGCGGCAGGCGCGGCCGGAGATAGCGGGAATTATTGAAAAAGTGAAATCGTCGGCGGCCTGAGATGAAGCGCATCTGCGTTTATTGCGGATCCAGTGACGGCGCCCGCCCGGTTTACGCTGACGCAGCTTGTCACCTGGCAGAAGTGTTGTACGAGCAGGGGCTCGAACTGGTCTACGGCGGCGCCGCGAAAGGCACGATGGGCGTCATTGCTGATCGGATGCTGGCGCTCGGTGGCAAGGTCCACGGCGTAATTCCCGAGTTTCTTCGCGCCAAGGAAATTGCGCACGCCGAACTCAGCGAATTGCAGGTGGTAGCCAGCATGCACGAGCGTAAATCCCTCATGGCCGAGTTGTCCGACGGGTTCATCGCGTTGCCCGGCGGCTTCGGCACGCTTGAGGAGATCGTAGAAATAGTTACCTGGGGCCAGCTCCGCATGCATGCAAAGCCCTGCGGCCTGCTCAACATCGACGGCTATTTCGATGCGCTGTTGCAGTTCCTTGGGCACGCCGAAGCCGAGGGCTTCCTGCGGGCGGCGAATCGTGACATGTTGCTGGCCGAGTCTGACGCCGCAGCCTTGCTCAAACGATTCAGGGACTATCGGGCGCCGAACGTCGAGAAATGGCTGAGCTGATTATTTCCAGAGCCGCATGCGCCAGCGGCCGGTGCTGCCATTTGATTTTCTGAACAGGCGCATTTTCTTGTGCAGGCTGGCGCGTTTTTCGGCCAACCATTGTTCGCGGTCGA
>JAUHZT010000175.1 GCA_030425905.1 Gammaproteobacteria bacterium | reverse complement strand
GCGCCACCAAAATAGCGCAGCGCGGGAGCCAGTTCCGGCTGGTCAACTAACGTCTGGCTAATCTCATCAAAAGGGTCAAACGGGCTGGGACGATCATCAAAGATTGAACCGATCGCACCGGCCCGCATTTGCTCAAAACCCAGCACCAGCACGCAATCAGCCACACCACTTTCGATGATCTGCCGTCCCAGGTATAGAGCGGTGGAACCCGTGGCACAGTTATTATTGACGTTCACAATTGGAATACCGGTCATACCGACGCGATACAGTGCTTTCTGGCCACTGGTGGAATCGCCATAAACATAGCCAACCATCGCTTGCTGAATATCTTTGTAGACAAGGCCAGCATCCCGCAGCGCTTCTTTCGCCGCATCCGCACCCATAACATCGTAGGTATCCGATGCGCCCGGTTTCTTGAAAGGGATCATGCCGACGCCCGCAACAACGGCCGACGTATGTCTTGATGCGTTCATAAATTAAGGTCTCGTCATTCGAGTGATTTCCAATGGCACATTACCCGAGCCAGTCCCACCGTGCAGGTCCGCTTCCCTATCGAGCTAATTGCCCGGACTATACGTTCTCGGGAACCGGGAAACCGAGCTAACGAGCAGCTTGCGATGAGGCTGATCGTGCGTGCTGGTGGCTACCACCGATTGCAGTGCCTGCGGTCTTTCTTGTTTATTTGTGGATAATGAGTTTATATCTAAACACTATGCCACCCTGCCGTCTACTGTCAAGGCTGCCCCATACAGGGCCTTCGGACCCGCGCACAAGGCCCGGCGGCTAAGGTAGACTTAATGTTGCGCCGCTAAGCTCTGGCCCTGCGCTCTGAATATAAAAGACATTCAATGAAAATAACCACTGCGGCAACAAACGCACGGCTGGCGATCCGCATCAGAAGCGATAGCACAAAGACTCCACTGTCGCGGTGCCGGGGCTGATCGGCTGTGTTCTTGCTCCTCATCGAAGACGACCTGAATCTCGGCAAGGCGCTTCTTAAGCTGCTCCGGCAACATTACCGTGTTCACTGGGTGCGGGACCTGGCGAGCGCCAGCGAGCACCTGGCCGCTGCTCACTATGACGCAGTATTGCTGGACCTCGGGCTCCCCGACGGCGACGGCGTCGACTGGCTGCGAGCAATGCGCAGGAAAGGCTCATTGTTGCCGGTACTCATCTTATCGGCACGCGACGCGCTCGATGACCGCGTTCGTGGCCTGGACACCGGCGCCGACGACTACCTTGTAAAGCCGTTTGAGCCCGACGAGCTGCTCGCCCGAATTCGGGTACTCCTGCGTCGTCAATCAGGCGCTGCGCAGGAGCTGCTAACAGCCGGCGACCTCACTTTCTCAAGCGAACAGCAGCAATTCTACCTGCAGGGCAAACCAATCAGCTTGCCCGCCAAGGAGTTCCAGTTGCTCGCCGTGCTGATGCAATCAGGCAACAAGGCGGTAAGTCGTGAGCGCCTCGTGCAACAGCTATACGGACTCGGACAAGACGTTGACTCAAACACACTGGACGTGCACATGCACATGCTGCGAAAAATCATTGGCAAGGAACGCATAACGACTGTACGCGGATTCGGCTACCGGCTGTCTTTCGAATGACATTGCGACTGACACACCTTGGATTGCTGCTTGCACTCAGTACGGTTCTGACTGGCATCGCCGGTGTTACAGCCACCTACATCGTCGCGAAGCATGAGTTTCGAAAATTATTGGACGATGACCTCGAAACACAGAGTCAACTGCTTTCAGAAATGCTGGAGTCCGGAACCCGCGACCTGCCGCCTGACGAGCTTGGCAAGGTTCTGAACGAAGTCTTCGATGCGGACGATGAGGACACGCTGTGGGTCAACGTCTACAACCGTCAAACAGGCAAACTCGTCAGTAACCTGGACCATGATATGCCGATCCCTGACGATGACGATGACTCACTCAAGCTTGAGTTCCATGACTACACCTGGGAGGGTACACAACGCGAAGGTAAACAGTTCCTGGTGCAGATCCTGCGTCGCGACGACCACCTGAAGAATATGCGGGAAGACGTGTTCGAGGACATCGCTACCCCGGTACTGGTCGCGGCCGGCATGAACCTGGCACTGCTCGGACTTTTTCTCGCTATGGTGCTACGCCCTGTATCTCGCCTTAGCCGTCAACTCGAAACTCGCAGTTCGGACTCACTGGTCGCGTTGTCGGTCAAGACACCCACGCACGAAGTTGCGGTATTACGAGACACAATAAATCGGCTGATCAACAACGTAAATGATGTGCTAAGCCGTGAGCGTCAGTTTGCGAACGATGTCGCGCATGAGCTACGCACCCCACTCACCACATTGAAGCTCGAACTGGCGAGCGCCGAGCCTGATACAGCCGCGCTGAAGTTTGAGGTTAACCGATTAACACAACTGGTCAGCCAGATGCTGACCCTCGCACGTGTAGAGCAGGGTCACATGCGGCAATCGTTCGAGGCAGTCGATCTTCAGGCACTCTGTACGCAGGAACTCAATGCGCTGTCTTCGTCACTGGAGGCGGCGGGGATGAAAGCAGTAAGTGTGCTAACCCCGCAAACAGTCTCCGGCGACAAAGTCTTACTGGCTGTGCTGCTCAGAAACTTACTGCTCAACGCCTTACACCACGCTCAATCAGGTACCGAGATAATCGTCAGGCTGGAACGCGAGGAAAATCGGGTGCGCCTGAGCGTTGCCGATAATGGGCCGGGAATCGATTCCGCGCGGCGTGCGGCGCTGAATGCTGGCTACCATCGAATGGACAGCCGCAGTTCCGGCCACGGCCTTGGCCTGGCCATTTGCCGGAAGATTGCTGAAGTTCATGGCGCATCACTGACCCTCAAGGCCCGTGAAGACGGCAACCAAGGTCTTCTTGTTCAGGTTAGCTTCCCGACTTAAGCGAAATTTAAGGTTCGGCTGGCAGACTTGTTCCCATGCAAGTCTATTCTCACACCTGCCACGCAGCGGCTCACGCCGATGATCAGGACCGCTGCGCCTCGTGCCTCGGTACGGCAATCCGTCAATTGCTGATTGCATGCTTTCTGTTCAGCACTCTTTCTGTCGCATGGGCCGAAGAAGAGGCAGCGAACGTACTGACTTTCCCACCGCATTTTTTCACAGATGCCCAGGTAAATACCGCTTTTGATATGGTTCAACTATTGCCCGGTTTTACGTTTGACGCAGGCGATGATGATGTACGCGGATACTCCGCTGCAGCAGGCAATGTTCTAATCGACGCACAGCGCCCGGCGAGCAAGTTTGACAGCCTCGAAGACATTCTAAAGCGGATCCCTGCTTCTGCCGTTGCAAGCATTGAACTCATTCGCGGCAACAGTTCAGGTATCAACATGCAGGGGCAGATGCAGGTCGCCAACATTGTGCGTCATGACTCGGCTGGTACCGAAATCGGTGCTGAGTTCGCGCTCTATTTTCATGGCGATCATCGCCGTTTACCCGCAGCAAAAGTTGACTTCGCACACCGCTGGCGCGAGAAGTTGCTTGAGCTATCTTTCGAGTCCTACAAACTCGCCGACGATGACAGTGGCCAGGGAATACGCCAACGACGCAATACTGGCGGTCTGGTAACTCATTATGCGGAGTCGAACCTCGTAGCGGCGGATGAAGTCTTGCAAGTGACCCTCGGCTACGAACAACCGGCCTCGGGCGGCGAACTGCGCCTGAACGCCGCCCTTGAGAGCGGGACGAAGCGTGAAGACGAGAATCTCCAGGTGAGGTTGCCCACTATGGAATTCGCGACGATTACGGAGCGAGAGAACTACGAGCAGCTGGAACTCGGTGCGCGTTTTACCCGAGCCCTCTATAGCCAAAGCTCACTCGAATTGCTCGCGATCCAGCAGCTTCGCAAGATGGACAGCGTTGAGATCGAGCGTAACGAGAATAGCAGCGCCATCTTCAGGGATAACTCGGAGTCCGGGGAATCGATTCTGCGCGCGACTGTTCGTAACCCGCTATCTTCCTCGACGGTATTCGAGTGGGGCGTGGAAACGGCTTACAACTTCCTCGATAGCCACTTCCTCAGCGAGGAAGACGGCCTTTCGATTGCGCTGCCAGAAGCAGATGTGCATGTTCGCGAGTACCGCGCCGAAAGTTTTGCCAGCATTGTGTGGGATCTTAGTCCGCGTTTGAATACCGAGTTCGGGCTCGCTTATGAATTCTCACGTTTAAGCCAACGCAGCGATTCAAGTACGACTCGCTCACTGGGTTTCCCTAAGCCACACATCGGGCTGAGCTGGACGCCAAGCTCCGCCAGCCAGGTTCAAGTACGACTCCAGCGCGTCGTCGGTCAACTTGAATTTGACGATTTCGTTTCATCAGCCGAGTTAGCAACCGATACCCTGGATATCGGCAATCCCGAGCTGGAACCAGAGACGATGTGGGAACTCTCCGCGAACTGGGAACACCGACTATGGCGGGAAACCACTGTGGTTGTTGGCGTACGTCACGCGCGCATTGACAATGTCGTCGACCGGGTTCCGATCTTCGCGGACACCGACAATGACGGTACGGACGAGCTTTTCGAAGGCCCTGGTAACCTCGGACGCGGTTCCGTCAACGAGCTGAGCCTGGGACTGGACCTGCCGCTATCGAGCCTGGGTATCTCAGGCGGCGATATCAAGGGCGACATTACCTGGCGGCAAACCTCAGTGATTGATCCTCTTACAGGAGAGAAACGTCAGATCACTGGCACAAAACAACCGTGGGAGGGTCGCCTTGAGTTTGCGCAGGATATCCCTGCTTATCGGCTGCGCTGGGGCATCCAGCTTGTACTTGGAGAGCGCGAACCAGAATTTCGACTCGACGAGACCCGCGTGGAAACCGAGTCGCTCCGGGTTAATGCTTTTGCAAACTACGAACTTGCGCCAGCCTGGACACTTTCGCTGGAACTGCAGAACCTGAGCAGCCGCAAGAAAACCCTCAGACGCTCGCTGTACGACAACGCCAGGGACAGCAGCGAAATTGCAGCGGTGGATATTCAATCAAGAACCTTCGACCCCTACGTCGTTTTTGGAGTGCGATGGCAGCCGGCCCGTTAGGCAACGGCACTGTGCTGCGTTTATCTGGCCCGTCCTGTTGTGACAGATAATTGAGATTGTCGAGGCATGCAACGTGAGCGCTGCCGATCGTCCGGGCTCCTTCTAAGCTTACCCAAACTTCTGCACGCTCGCCGATACCAAGCCCGAGCGACCCGCCAGATCATCAAGCCACGACAAGGCTTCCTCAATCTCTATGGCGAACCTGGAACGCGAGTCCGCGAGAATTGCCTGTCGGGTTTGCGCATTGTATTGATGCTCGGGCGCTTTGG
>JAUHZT010000036.1 GCA_030425905.1 Gammaproteobacteria bacterium | reverse complement strand
TTGGCGGGGGTAGCTGGCTATGCAGCAAAATTCGTTGCCGAAGAGATACCGAATGCGGCCGTCTTTGCTCCCGGTGACGTAGAAGGCGGACGTGCTGCCTTTGATTCGCTGATACTCGAATCGGCACCGCGTCCGGATTTTGTGAAGAAGTTTTCTCGCCCAAATATCTCGCGCCTGATGGCGTTGGAGATAGTCTCGTTTGCAAGTGGGCATCACTCATGAAGATCCTGGTAACCGGTGCCAGCGGCTTCGTCGGCTCATCGCTCGTTCCGAGGCTGTGCGACGACGGCCATACAGTTGTAGCGGCGTTTCGCCGTGAACCCGACGTTGCGCTCAACGGAGTCAGGCATGTTGTTGTCGGCGAACTAGGGAGTGAAACACAGTGGCGGGAAGCCTTGCACGGGGTTGATGTTGTCGTGCACACGGCGGCACGAGTTCACGTGATGGACGAATGCGCCGATGACCCTGAGTTGCTCTACAACCGCGCAAATGTTGAAGGAACCGAAGCGCTTGCGCGTCAGGCAAGTGATGCCGGAGTTCGGAGGTTCGTATTTTTGAGCTCAATCAAGGTGAACGGTGAGCAAACATTACCTGGCCAAAAATTCTCGTCCAGAGACATTCCGGACCCGCGCGATATGTATGCCCGATCAAAGCTGAGTGCAGAACAAGCTTTGATCGGGGTAGGGCAAGCTTCGCCGATGGAGTACGTAATCATCCGGCCAGTGCTTGTATATGGTCCGGGGGTTCGCGCAAATTTTGCAGCCTTGATCAAATGGGTGGCCAAGGGCTTGCCGCTACCGCTTGCCGGTATCAAGAACCGTCGTAGCCTGATTGCGCTCGATAATCTCGTTGACGTGATAGTGCGCTGCTGCGAACATCCGGCCGCCGCAAATCAAACCTTTCTGGTATCGGACGGTGTCGATTTGTCGACCAGCGAGTTGCTGCGCGCCGTTGGCGTTGCGCTGGGTCGTCCCGCGAGGTTGTTTCAGGTGCCCGAGTTTGCACTTCGAGGTCTTGCGGCAATCGCGGGGCAGTCGACCCGAGTGGCTCGCTTGCTAGACTCTTTGCAGGTCGATCTGACCGAGGTTCAGACGCGGCTGGATTGGCAACCGCCAGTGTCATGTGCCCAACAGTTGCGTTCGACCGTCGCGGCGACGCGGCATTCGAGAGTGTGAACGTGTTCTGGCTGTTGATACCACTTGCGTTCTTCGCTTCGTTCGCTGCGACCGGTGCTGTACGACGCTTTGCCATAGAGCGGAATATTCTCGATATACCAAATGCGCGCAGCTCGCATACAGTGATTGTTCCGCGCGGTGGTGGCCTCGCAATCGTGGTCGTCTTTCTCGCTTGTCTGCTGATTTCGACCTTGCTCAACGTCCTGACGTTGCGAATAGGTGCCGGGCTGTTTGGGGCGGGTTTGATTATTGCAGTTACCGGCTTCGTAGATGATCGGATCGACTTGCCGGTCTCAATCCGGATTTTTGCTCATCTCTCCGCCACACTGTTGTTATTGCTTGCCCTGGGAGGGGCGCCGGAAATAGCCTTCAATAGGCTGCAGATTGACAACCTCTGGATCCTCACAACACTGGCGGCGCTGTACCTGGTCTGGATGCTTAATTTATTCAATTTCATGGACGGTATCGATGGGATTGCAGCCATTGAAGCGATTACGGTGTCGGGTGGCGCTGCGCTCCTGCTTTGGCTTCCCGGCAACGCAGACTTCGCCATTTTTCTTCTGACACTGGCAGCCGCGGTGCTCGGGTTCCTAATTTGGAATTGGCCGCCAGCTCATATTTTCATGGGCGATACAGGCAGTGCGTTTCTCGGCTTCATACTGGCGGCGCTTTCTATCACTACTGAAGTACTGGGAGTTCTGGATTTCTGGGTTTGGCCAATTCTGCTTGGAGTCTTCGCGGTTGACGCTACAGTAACGCTGTTACGTCGTTTGCTCCGCGGCGAGAGGATTTTCGAGGCGCACAGAAGTCACGCCTATCAGCATGCTGCACAGCAATTCGGCAGTCACAAAAGCGTGAGTATGGCAGTAGGAGTTATCAACTTGCTGTGGTTGTTGCCTATCGCCGCGATGGTTGCAACTGATCGGCTCGCCGGGCTCTCAGGCGTGTGTATCGCGTATCTGCCGTTAGCGGTCTTGGCGCTGGTGTTTAAGGCGGGTGTCCACCAGAATAGCGCGCGCTGAGCGCAGATATTCCGAAATCCGCGTCAACTGATTGGGAAGTCGAACGTTCCTGCGAGAGTTGTTAACATATTGCGACAAGTCTTGTATATTTGGTCATATTTTTCCATAACCCCATGCACAATTGCGCGCGTCGAAGCTGCCTGTTAGCTGACGAGCGAAATTGCCAACAATTTCAGAGACTAATGTGAAGCAATCAGGGATCAAGCATAAGGATCGAACCGACGATATTCGACGGACTCTGATTAACCTCCCCAGATCAAGCAAAGCGATTCTGACGGCTTTAGCCGACGTTTTCGGTTTCGCGGCCTGCGCCATCATCACGTTCTGGCTCCTCGACACTGAGATTTCGCTGTTCGAGTTCGAACTTATTGCCAGCCTGGCAGCGGTTTTCGCAGGTATCACCTGCGTCTGGCTGCTCGGTCTTTATCGTTCAGTCATTCGTTACGTAGGTCTCGACCTGTTGCTCTCGGCGGCGCGAATTTCGCTCGGCGCGTCAATTGGTGGTGGAGTTGCAACAGCGTTTCTGTTCCCGGAGCTAAATGCGGTGAAGTGGGGCATCGTCTACTTCTCACTTGCCCTGATCTATGTCACGACGAGTCGCTACGTTGCCAACCTGTTTCTGCTTTATAACCAGTCAGGCGATCGTGAAAATGTGCTCGTCTACGGTGCAGGATCGGCCGGCGCGCAACTGGTGGTTAGCCTGCGTAGCAGCGTCGAATTCAACCCCGTCGCCATCATCGACGACGATCAGCGCCTGATCGGCAAGCGCGTAAAAGGCCTTGAAGTGTATGGCCCGGAAAACGTCGAAATGGTTATTGACCGGTTCAATGTTGACCGCGTGCTGCTCGCCATGCCGGGCGCATCCAGACGCCGGCGACGCCAGGTCCTGGAGCTGTTATCCCAATACCCGGTTCACGTACAGACCATCCCCAGCATCGGCGACCTGGTATCCGGCAAAGCGCGGGTTGATGATATCAGCGACGTTGATGTCGAGGATTTGCTCGGCCGGGATGCCGTTCCACCCAACCAGAAGCTGCTCGAAGCCTCTATCCGTGGGAAATCCGTGATGGTTACGGGGGCAGGCGGCTCGATTGGCTCGGAATTGTGCCGGCAAATTCTGGCCCTGCACCCTAAACGCCTGATCATCCTGGATATGTCCGAGGCGCAGCTCTATCACATCAGCCGCGAGCTATCAGGCCGCCAGAAGATGGCGGGCACTGCAACCGAAGTTGTGCCGTTGTTGGGTTCGGTGCACCACGAGACCCGCATGCGCGAGATCATCAATAATTTCGGCGTGAAGACCATTTACCACGCGGCGGCCTACAAGCACGTGCCCATTGTCGAGCACAACCTGTTCGAGGGCATCCACAACAATATTTTTGGCACGCTACACACAGTGCGTGCGGCGATGGACTGCAACATTGAGACCTTCGTGCTGATCTCAACCGACAAAGCAGTCAATCCCACCAACGTCATGGGTGCGACCAAGCGAATTGCTGAAATGATTCTGCAGGCCTGTGATCGTAAGTCCAGCAAGACGAAGTTCTGTATGGTGCGATTCGGCAATGTACTCGAGTCGTCGGGTTCTGTTGTGCCTTTGTTCCGCGAACAGATTCGCGCCGGTGGCCCGGTCACGGTGACACACCGGGATATCATTCGCTATTTCATGACCATTCCGGAAGCGGCGCAGCTTGTCATACAGGCATCGGCGCTCGCGAAAGGTGGCGAAGTCTTTGTTCTTGATATGGGCAAGCCGGTCAAAATTGATGATCTTGCACGCCGCATGATCAACCTGATGGGTCTCACCGTGCGTGATGCCGAGCACCCGGACGGTGATATCGCAATTGAGTACATCGGTCTGCGTCCGGCCGAGAAGCTCTACGAGGAGTTGCTGATTGGCTCCAATGTTAAAGGCACCGATCATCCGCGCATTATGACGGCCGATGAAGATTCGTTACCGACAGAGGTGCTCAACAGCTTCCTCGACCAACTCAAAATTGCGTCGGCGAATCTTGATTACGTGAGCGCGCGACGAATACTTATCGAAGCGGTCAAGGAATATCAGCCGCCAAACGGCATTGAGGACCTTGTGTGCCGGCAGGCAAATCTCGGGAATAGCCGTATGGAACCCGACACGGTCGTCGATTTCCCCAAAAAGCCCGCGTGACGCTTTATGCGAAGTAGTCGCTGATGCGCAGTCATGCCACATCTGTATAATCCGGCAGCTTCGACCGCGGCAAGGCAGCTTCGCAAATGCAAATAACGATCTTTGGTTCCGGCTATGTGGGCCTCGTCACAGGCGCCTGCATGGCCGAAATGGGCAACAGCGTCGTCTGTTACGACATCGACGAGGAAAAAATTTCCCGTCTGAACAAGGGTGATGTCCCCATCTACGAGCCTGGCCTCGACGACTACATCGCCCGCAATATGGAGGCAGGACGGCTGCAGTTCACGACCGACGTGAAGAGAGCGGTAGCCCACGGTCTCTTCCAGTTCATTGCCGTCGGCACACCGCCCGACGAAGACGGTTCTGCCGACCTGAAACACGTACTGGCCGTCGCGCGCGCAATCGGCGAGCACATGGACGAATATCGCATCGTCGTGGACAAGTCGACAGTGCCGGTGGGTACGGCAGACAAGGTTGCCGCCGAAGTCCAGGCGACGCTCGACAAACGCGGCGCAAGTGTTGAATTCGACGTGGTTTCCAACCCCGAGTTCTTGAAAGAAGGCGCGGCGATTGGCGATTTCATGAAGCCGGACCGCATCATCGTGGGGACGAACAATCCACGCACCACAGAGTTGCTGAAATCATTGTACGAGCCCTTTAATCGCAATCATGATCGTCTGATCAGCATGGATATACGATCCGCGGAGCTCACCAAGTACGCGGCGAATGCCATGTTGGCAACCAAGATCAGCTTCATGAACGAGCTTGCAAACATCGCCGAGCATTTTGGCGCTGATATCGAACACGTTCGCACCGGCATAGGTTCGGATCCACGTATCGGGTATCACTTCATTTACCCGGGCGCCGGCTACGGCGGTTCCTGCTTTCCAAAAGACGTGCGTGCACTTGCCAAGTCGGCCGAGAGCGCCGGGTACGATGCGCAGCTTCTGAATGCCGTGGAAGAGGTCAATAATCGCCAGAAGAGTCGCGTATTCGACAAATTAATGATGCACTACGATGGCCAGCTCAAGGGCAAGACGATTGCCCTGTGGGGGCTGTCGTTCAAGCCACGTACCGATGACATGCGCGAAGCGCCCAGCCGCGTGCTGATGGAAGCGCTATGGGAACAGGGTGTCACCGTAAGAGCCTACGATCCGGAGGCCATGGACGAGGCCCGTCGCATTTATCCGGACCAGGCGGGCTTTGTTATGTGCGATTCCGCGCACGAGACGCTCAAGGGTGCGGATGCGCTCGCGATCATGACCGAGTGGCAGGAGTTTCGCAGCCCGGAATTTGCCGTGCTGAAGACGAATCTCGGCGACGGCGTCATTGTTGACGGTCGGAATCTCTACGAGCCCGAGACCGTCGAAGCGCATGGTTTGAAATATTACGCGATCGGTCGTGGCCGTACCGGGGTCACAACCTGAAACCGGTACTCGTTGGCAGAATTTGATGCGATTCGGCGGTACTGTGTCTCGTTTACGCCGCAAATGGTCCTGTCTGTATGAGTAAAGTACTGCCTGTTATCTTGTCCGGAGGGTCCGGCACACGACTTTGGCCCGCGTCGCGTTCGATGTATCCGAAGCAGCTCCTGCCGCTGACCGGCGAGCGCACGATGCTGCAGGAAACGGCACTGCGCCTGGAAAACCTGCCCGGTGCCTTCGATGAGTGCATTGTCGTGTGCAACGAGAGCCACCGCTTCCTGGTGGCCGAGCAACTGCGCGAGATTCCCAAGGATGCGCGCATTATTCTCGAGCCGGAGGGTCGAAATACCGCGCCTGCGGTAGCGCTCGCGGCACTTCTCGCCGCTGAAGCAGACCCGAATGTCATGTTGCTGATTATGCCGGCGGACCATGTCATTGCTGACACCGCTGCGTTTCAGGCCGCCGTTTTCCGAGGCTTGCAGGCGGCTGACGACGGACATCTTGTTACTTTCGGCATTGTGCCCGGCAGGGCTGAAACCGGCTACGGCTACGTCAAGGCACAACCCAATGGCGACGTTGCGGTGGCCGTTGAGCGCTTCGTCGAAAAGCCCGATCAGGCGACGGCCGAGCAGTACGTCGCGAGTGGCGAGTATTTCTGGAACAGCGGCATGTTTGTATTTTCCGCCGCGAGTTATCTCGATGCATTGAAACAGTATGCGCCGGACATTCTCGATGCGTGTTCGCGCAGCATGAAGAACCGTGTGGACGGCGCCGACTTTATTCGCCCTGAAGCAAAGTCTTTCGCTGCCTCGCGCAGTGACTCGATTGACTATGCGGTAATGGAGAAGACCGACAAGGCCGCGATGGTGCCGCTCGATGCCGGTTGGAACGACGTTGGTTCGTGGGAAGCTCTACACGATGTGTCGGGGCAGGATGCCTCTGGCAATAGCATTTCGGGTGACGTGTTGCTGCACGATTGCAAAGACAGCTATATCTCATCCGAAAGCCGGCTTGTGGCCGCGGTGGGTCTCGAGGATATCGTCGTGGTCGAAACCAAGGACGCTACACTGGTGACGCGCAAATCGCGTTCGCAGGACGTCAAGGCTATCGTGGAGCAACTGAAGGCTCTGGATCGCGAAGAAAGTAATTTGCACCGACAGGTGTTTCGCCCGTGGGGCAGTTACGACAGCCTCGAAAACCAGCCGGGTTTTCAGGTTAAACGCCTGATCGTCAATCCTGGTGCCGTCTTGTCCCTGCAAAAGCATGCGCACCGCGCCGAACACTGGGTGGTCGTGCAGGGCAAGGCACGCATCACGAAGAATGACGATGTGTTTGACCTGGGCGTGAACGAGTCGACCTATATCGCTATCGGCGACATCCACCGCATCGCAAACCCGTTTGACGAACCCGCGCATGTAATTGAAGTACAATGCGGCGACTACCTTGGTGAAGACGACATCGTGCGCATCGAGGACAACTACGGACGAGAGGGCACCAATACGTGACACTCGAGATAAGCTGTTTCAAGGCCTACGATATTCGCGGTCGAATTCCGGACCAACTCAATGCAGACATTGCCTATCGCATAGGTAATGCGACGGCGAAGTTCTTGCAGGGCAAGCGCATCGTCGTTGGACGGGACATGCGCTTGTCGAGTGCAGAATTTGCCGATGCTGTGATACGCGGCATCACGGATGCCGGGGCGGATGTCATAGACATCGGCCTGTGCGGTACCGAAATGGTCTACTTCGGTGTGACGCACGCCGATGCCGATGGCGGCATCATGATTACCGCGAGCCACAACCCGGCCGACTACAATGGGCTGAAGCTGGTACGCGAACAGGCACGGCCGATCAGTGCGGACACGGGGCTCGTGGATATTCGTGCGCTGGCTGAGCAGGATGAGCGTGAGGTCGCGGCAGCACCCGGGCAGCGCATCGAAACCTCGATACTTGCCGAGTACGTTGACCACATGATGAGCTATATCGATGTGGCACAACTCAAACCGCTGAAACTGGTCGCCAACGCAGGCAACGGTTGTGCCGGCATAGCCCTGGACCAACTTGAGCCCCGGCTGCCGTTTGCCATTGAAAAAATCTACAACGAGCCAGACGGCACCTTCCCGAATGGCATTCCCAACCCCTTGCTCCCAGAGAATCGCGCGGCCACCGCCGATGCCGTGGTTGCGAGTGGCGCTGATATGGGCATCGCGTGGGATGGCGATTTTGACCGATGCTTCTTTTTTGACGAGAAGGGCGGCTTTATCGAGGGCTACTACGTGGTTGGCCTGCTGGCAGCAAGTCTGCTGAAAGACCACCCGGGCGAAAAGATCGTGCACGACCCGAGGCTGACCTGGAACACCCAGGACATAGTTGAGCAAGCCGGCGGTGTCGCGGTGCAGAGCAAGTCCGGGCATTCGTTCATCAAAGAAACTATGCGCAACGTGGATGCGATCTATGGCGGCGAGATGAGCGCGCATCACTACTTTCGCGACTTCTCTTACGCCGACAGCGGCATGATCCCCTGGCTGCTGGTCGCGGAGCTGATGTCAGTTTCCGGCAAGTCCCTGTCACAACTCGTCGGCGAACGGCAGGCTATGTATCCGGCCAGCGGCGAAATTAACAGACAGGTGGACGACGCCGACCTGGCGCTGCAGACTTTGCATGAACGCTATGCGAAGGACGCGAACAGCGTGGACGATATCGACGGCTACTGCTTTGATTTTGATCAGTGGCGCTTCAATATCCGCAAATCGAATACCGAGCCGGTTGTGCGCCTCAATGTTGAAAGCCGCGGTGACGAGGCGCTGATGAAAAGTAAAACCGCCGAGATTCTGGACCTGCTCGGCGGTAAAGCAGCGAGTTAGTCCGCGTAACTGCGGCGTTTGAGTTCGGCGACGGCACGCGTTGCCGTGCTGCCATCCCAGAGCGCAGGTTTGGTTCCCGACGGCCAATTGCCCTGCATGACTGCCTGCACATTGTCGAGCAGCGTATCGGCGCGAATCAGCCGGTTTGTGCCCTGCGTAATGGTAATTGGACGCTCCGTATTCTCGCGCATCGTCAGGCAGGGAATGTTCAGGTAAGTCGTTTCTTCCTGTAGTCCACCTGAGTCGGTGATGACGAGTTTGGAACCTGTCACGATGTTCATGAAGCGAATGTAGGGCTGCGGTTCCAGCACGGTGATGCCGGCTGCGTCGTCGAGACGCGATTTCAGTCCGAATGCTTCCAGGCCCTTGATTGTGCGCGGGTGCGCTACGAACACGAGCGGTAGCAAAGCCGAGGCAGCCACCAACTCATCGACTATCGGCGCGAGCGTCTCGGCCGAATCGACGTTGGATGGCCGGTGCAGTGTTACCAGCCCGTAATTTCCGGTTTCAAGGCCATTCTCGGTGCGTGCGTCTGTCGCTTCAATTTTGTCGCGCAGCATTTCGAACGAGTCAATCATGATGTTGCCGATCAGGTCGATACGTTCAGCCGCGACGCCCTCGCGTGCCAGGTTCTCGTCCGCATCTTCGGACGGGGTCCAGAGAACGTCGGCGATCGAGTCGGTCAGCAGTCGGTTTATTTCTTCCGGCATGCGGCGGTCACCGCTGCGCAGGCCGGCTTCGAGGTGTACGACCGGAATCCACAGCTTCGCGCCAACCATTGCACAGGCGACGGTTGAGTTAACATCGCCAACGACCACGATCCAGTCGGGTGGCGAGGCCATGCAAATTTTCTCGTAGGCGATCATGACATTGCCGGTCTGCTCAGCGTGCGAGCCGCTGCCAACGCCCAGGTGATGATCGGGTTCCGGCACACCCAGGTCCTCGAGAATGGCATCCGACATGTTCCGGTCGTAATGCTGACCCGTATGCACAAGCATGGGCTTCGCCCAATCGGTCGCCTTGAGCGCGTGATACAGCGGCGCCACTTTCATGAAGTTGGGCCGGGCAGCGGCGATCAGGTGAATCGTTTTGTGTGACATGGAAGCTCCGAGAATTTGTCTGGCGGCATGGTAGCTCAGACGCTGGTTGTCCGACAGGGCACAGTTAACGTAGTTGCACGTTGTCGAGGATGAGAACGTCACTGTCCTCACTTCGGGCAGTAAAAAAGACAACACTTTCGATCTGGCCAAGGTCCATCAGCCGGCCAGACGGCGTGCTGCGAACTTCATCGAGCGGCAGCCGATACAGGGTGGCTTCCGGGCTTATCGAGAGTGTTTTCGTGAAACGGTCTCCGAACTGCGAATTGTGTGCCCGATCATGAATACGGATGCTCAATTGCATAGGTCCATGGTTGCCCGAGGCGGCAACAAACGTGAATTCGGTGTAGCCGCGCCAGTCGGAGTAGGGCGCGAATTCAAAGCTTCGCTCGCTGGCCTCGTCCAGACGAATGCGACCGGCCAGACCGGCCATATCGGGCGAAATCAGCGCCGCGTCCACTTTCTGCACGTACAGGCTGCCGCCATTGATCAGGCGTGTCTCCCAGGCCGGGTCAAAATTAAGCAGTACTGGCACCCGAGTGGCTTGTTCAAGCACGGCCGCACCGAGTCGCAACGGGGTCATAAAGCACAGGGCAATGCCCGCCACCGCCGGCAGAATCAGGGCCAGGCTGAGCAATGTGTGCCGGATCAGATGGCGATCCATGGCGACAAACAGCAGGGTGACGCTGCCAATACCCAGCAGGTCGGCCCGAAAGTCCGTGAGCGATGCATCGCGGCCTGTAAACATCTGGCTCGATTCAGCGATCACGGCCACGGCCAGGACCAGCAGCATGACCCGAAGATAAGCCCACCAGCTACCTCTCGGTGCGCGCAACAGCACGATAGCAACGCCGGTGAACAGTGCGAAGCCCGGCGCATGCAGGGAATCGCGGATGGAGCGATACAGCGGCGCCACCTCGCCAAGGGTCATGAGATGTGCGAGGATCACGACCGCAATACAGCCGGCAGCGATTAGTAGTTTTACCGGTCGGGAAAATCGTAATTTCAAGGTCGCAATTCCTGCACAAAGCCAACCTACCGGTCGACCGGCAGCCAAGAGTAGTCCAAAGTGCTACACAATCGGCACCGCTGTCTGCGGACCGAATCACGTTTTATTTTTTTGCCGGGCTTTAACATGGCGGCCGCGGTGAGTGTGCCTGCATGTTAGTTCGCCTTGCTTGTTACAATGTGGTCACGAAAAGCATGTATGCTCTTAAATATCAATAAAATACGAAGCAATTCAAGAATCAAAGATGCCCGCCTGGACCATTAATAATTTCGTCAGAACACCGTTGCTGTTGCTCGGTCTTATCGAGTCCGCAATTCTCTTTTCGTCCGTCTATTTAGCCGGAATTTTCGTGTTTGGCAGTGTACAGAGCTGCGAGGAGAATATCGGGCCGCTGCTGCCACGGGCGATCACGGTCGCCGTGATTGTCATAATCAGCCTCATCGCGATGGGCCTGTATCACTTCCATCAGCGCGCCAACGCCAAGGAAATCCTCGTCCGGGTGGTGGTTGCCACGGTCATCAGCGCAGTGGTTCTGTCGTCGTCGTTCTACCTGCTGCCGACCATCAGCCTGCCGATGAACCTGGCCGCCGGTGCGATGCTGGTGGCGATGCTGGCGATCATGATTGTGCGCTTCATTTTTCTCAGAATCGTGGATGAAAACATATTCCGGCATCGTACGCTGATTTACGGTGCAGGCGAACGCTCCGCGGCCATTCTCGATTTCCGCCGGCGCGCCGACCGGCGCGGCTTTCGGATAGTCGGCACGGTGCCGGCACCGGGCGACACGCAAATTACAGATCACCGCAGCCTGATGACCGGTTCGCACAACCTCCTCGGCATCGCGCAGGAGAAAGATGCCGATGAGATCGTCATCGCCATGGACGATCGTCGCGGCAACCTGCCGGTGCGGGAGCTGCTCGACTGCAAATTGCGCGGCATCAACGTTATTGACCTGGTGGAGTTCATGGAGCGTGAGTCGGGCAAGATTCGCATCGACCTGGTGAATCCTGGCTGGCTGATTTTCTCGCCCGGGTTCCGCGTCAATGCCGCCCGTTCCTTCATCAAGCGCACCATGGATATCACCGTGGCGGCGCTGGCGCTGCTCCTGCTGTGGCCCGTGATGCTGCTCGTGGCGCTGGCTATCAAGCTCGGTGATGGCCTGCGCGCACCGGTCCTGTACCGCCAGAGCCGCGTAGGGCTGCACGGCAATACTTTCGACGTACTCAAATTTCGCAGTATGCGGGTAGATGCCGAGGCCGATGGCCAGGCGGTATGGGCTGACAAGAACGACAGCCGGATTACCCGCGTAGGCGGCGTGTTGCGCAAGTTCCGGCTGGACGAATTGCCGCAGATCATCAATGTCTTCAAAGGCGAGATGAGCCTCGTTGGGCCGCGCCCGGAACGCCCGCAGTTCGTCGAGCAGCTCAGCGAGAGCATTCCGTATTATTCCGAACGTCACACCGTTAAACCGGGCGTGACGGGTTGGGCCCAACTACGCTACGCGTACGGCTCATCCGCCGAAGATGCCGCCGAAAAACTCCAGTACGACCTGTACTACGTCAAGAACCAGAACCTGCTACTGGATCTCGTGATTTGCCTGCAAACCGTTGAGGTCGTGCTCTGGGGCAAAGGCGCACGTTAGTGGGCTGCTGATGCCTGCCGACTTTGCCACTTTCGAGACGTTCGGTTACGGACTGGCGGCCGCCGGCTATCTGCTACTGACCTTGCTGCTGCTGGCCGCCTTTCGCCAGCGCATGCGCGCACCGTTTCTGGCGATAGCCACGGTGTCGATGGCTGTCTGGGGCGCCATATTTGCCGCAAATGGCGAGTGGCTGCGGCTGGATGCCTTCCAGTATTTCCTGCTCGAGTTCGCACTTGATGCCGCCTGGCTTCTCTACCTCGCGAGCCTGCTGGCAGGCGCCGTTGGCGGCATGCAGTTTCGTTTACTGCGTTTCGGCGGTCTCGCGCTGGCCGTCGGCATCCTGATACTGGGCACGGTGCTTGAGTTTCTGTATCGCAACGGCCGCCTGGCGCTCGGGGCCGAACAGATACTGATCTTCGGGCAGATCCTTACGGCGCTGGCGGCGCTCGTCTATGTCGAGCAGATCTACCGCAATTCGCGCAGCAAGCAGCGGCGCGACCTCAAGTTCCTGTGCCTTGGCATCGGCGCCATTTTTGCCTATGACCTGCTGATGTACTCCAACGCGGTTGTCAGTGGCGGTGCGTCGGAAGTGCTGTGGGCAGCGCGCGGCTATATTGTTGTCATGGCCTTGCCGTTGCTGGGATTCGCGGTGAAGCGTTCGCCGTCCTGGTCAGGTGGCATTTTCGTGTCGCGCCAGATCGTGTTCCACTCGACGACTATTTTCGGCGCGGGCATCTACCTCACGTTCGTCGGCATTGTTGGTCAGTTTATCCGTGACTTTGGCGGTAGCTGGGCCGCCCTTGCGCAAATCGTATTTTTCAGCGGTTCGGTGCTGTTGCTGATTGTATTGCTCGCGTCGGACACTATCAGGGCCCGCCTGCGCGTCTTTATCAGCAAACACTTCTACCAGAACAAGTACGACTACCGGGAAGAGTGGCTGCGACTGACTGAAACGCTCAACAACAGCGCCGATGGCCTGCCGATTCGCAAGCGCGCGATCAAGGCCCTGACAGAAATTGTCGGGGCACCCACGGGATTGCTGTGGCAAAAGACGGATGACGACAGCAAATTCCGCTGTGTTGCGGGATGGAACACCAAGCTTGTCGAGACGCAGTTTGAGGAGCGTGATCAGTTGCCGGTGTTCCTGGCTGAGCGTGGCTGGGTTATTGATTGCCACGAATATGCTCGCCAGCACGAGCTCTATTTGCCGCTTGCGCTGGAGCCGGCGGACTTCGGCCTCGAGCATCCTTACCTCATTATCCCGCTCATTAACGACGGCAACCTGCTTGGTTTTGTGGCGGTGTCTGATCCCGCGTCGCCGCAGTCGCTAACTTACGAAGACCGCGACCTCTTGAAGACCGCGGGTAAGCAGATAGCCAGTTACCTGGCACAGGACGCGGCCACCGAAATGCTGGCGCAAAGCCGGCAGTTCGAGGCGTATAACAAGCTGACGGCCTATATCATGCACGACCTCAAGAACATCATTGCGCAACAAAGCCTGGTGGTGGCAAACGCACAGAAACATCGTGATAACCCCGAGTTTGTTGACGACGCAATCGAGACGGTGCGCGCGGGCGTCGCGCGCATGCGCCGCGTAATAGAGCAGCTCCGGCAGGGCAGTATTTCGCAGACGCTGGAGAACGTGGAGCTGGGTACTGTCATCATGAAGGCCGTGTCCGATTGCGCATCGCGCGAACCGACACCGGCATTTCGGGTGGGTGACCAGCGAATTTTCGTCAAGGCGGACCGCGAGCGCCTGCAGATGGCTATTTACCATGCAATTCGCAACGCGCAGGATGCGACGCCGGCCAGCGGCAAAGTTGAAGTCAGCCTTGTTCGTCATGACGAACAATGTGAGATCAGGATTAGCGATACAGGTATCGGAATGGAGGAGAGTTTCGTGCGAGAACGTTTGTTTCGGCCTTTTGACAGCACCAAGGGCACAGCCGGCATGGGCATCGGCGCCTACCAGATTCGCGAGACGCTGCGGCAGATTGGCGGCAGCCTCGAGGTGGCCAGCGAAGTCGGCCAGGGCACGACCCTGATGCTGCGGATACCCTGCAGTGGTTAGCCGGCGCAGTCACAAGTGTGACGCGGTTCACATTTCGGGAGCGAACCTGCATCGCGTTGTGTTATCGAAACACCTGTATAATCCGCGGCTTATGAAAATTTCCCGCAGCATTTTCCGGCGCCTTGCGGCGCTGACGGCCGCGCTTCTGCTGGTTGCCTGCCAGCCGAGCCCGGCAGAACGTTTGCAACGCGCCGAAGCGCTGGTCGACGAAGGCGATTACAAGGCCGCGATCATCGAGCTGAAGAACGTATTGCGCGATGACGACCAGAACAACAGTGCACGCAAACTGCTGGCCAAATCAGCCTACCAGACAGCCGACTTCCCGACGGCCGAAA
Source organism: Gammaproteobacteria bacterium (assembly GCA_030425905.1). Taxonomy (GTDB): domain Bacteria; phylum Pseudomonadota; class Gammaproteobacteria; order Steroidobacterales; family Woeseiaceae; genus UBA1847. The sequence continues at coordinate 10,404 of JAUHZT010000036.1, read as the reverse complement.
TTGAGTACGAGCGTTTTCTTGGTTCGGTAGGTGACGATGCGGAGGCCTGGTTGGGTCTTGGCCGTACGCTGCTGAACCAGCGCCGTTCGGAGGAAGCCTTCGAACGGGTCGTACCGGCCTTGCGTGATCGCCGTGACAATCTTGAAGCCCAGGTCTTTGTGGCCGATGTCCTGGCAACGCTGGGCAATGCCGATGAAGCCGAGGAACATTACAAGGCTGCTCTCGCGCTCGACGAGAATGCCGTGCAGGCGCTGGTCGGTATGGCCGTAGTTTCGGCGATGCGCAACGACGAAGCGGCCGCGCTCGACTATCTCGAACAGGCGCGTTCGCGAAATCCGAATTCCGACGTGGCCTGGCGAGCCACCGGCAACTTCGCGCGCATGAATCGTCAGCTACCAGCAGCCGCCGACGCCTACGCCAAGGCGATTGCAAACGAAACGCCACAGACGCCCGAAGCGGATCGCTTCGCCACCCGTATGAACCGTGCGTCGGTGTTACTCGATTCGCTTCAGTTTGACGACGCACGAGCGCAGATCCAGGACATGGGGCGTTTGTTTGGCGGACACCCGTTGATGTTCTTCCTGCGCGGCCGGCTGGCATTTGGCGAAGGCGACTACGAAGTAGCGCAGCGTGAATTGCGCGACTACCTTGCCCGTGCGCCGAATGACTTGCGTGGCCAGGCCATCATGGGCGCCATCAATTTTTCGCAAAACTATTTGCGGCAGGCTGAGATGTTCCTGCAGCAGGCCGCGCGTGAAGGCGTCGGCGGCGATGTAACGCGGCGGCTGCTCGCTGAAACGCAACTGCGGCTGCACAAGCCGGAAGCGGCGATCCAGTCGCTTGGCGCGCTCGACGAGGACTACCTGTCAGACCCGATGACGCTGAGCATCCTGGGCCGGGCGGAACTCGGGCGCGGCAACTCAGAGGCCGCTATTCGCTACCTCGAACAGGGGGTTGCATCCAATCCTGACGACCCTTCGGCGCAGCTCTCACTGGCGGCCGGCTTGATGGCGGCCGAGAGTTTCGACGAGGCAATTGCAGTACTTGAGCGCATGCCGCCGTATTCGGTGGACGACTACCGCCGTGAGTCGTTATTGATGGCGGCGCTGCTGAAAAAGGATGACACCAGCGGTGCTATCGCGGCCGGCAAGCAACTGGTTGCTGACAACCTGGACGATAGCCAGGCGCACGTTGTTGCCGGCATGTTGCGTTATTCACTGGGCGACATGGATGAGGCTCGCAACTACTTTCGCAATGCGCTGGTGCGCGACAGCAAGAAAGTCGCCGCGCTGTACGGTCTTGGCCGCGTTGCCGAACAGACCGGTGACACAGCAACGGCAAAAGACTGGTACGCCAAAGCTGTCGATGCAGATCCGTCGTTTGGTTCAGGTCTCGCGGCCCTGGCACGTATTGCCACGAGCGAGAAAAACTATGCATCGGTAGCCGGCAAACTCGCCGACGCTACGGAGGCGAGCCCGGAACTCGAGTTCCTGTGGGTACTGCGCGCTCGTACGGCGTACATGAACGATGCCAACGAAGAAGTGATGTCGATCATCGACGCGGCCCGCGAATTTCACCCGGACGATCCGCTGTTGTCACATATCGAAGGACTGGCGCTGATCGAAACCGGCCAGCAGGAAGCCGGTCTGCGGCGCCTCACGCTTGCGGCCGATGCGGCACCGGACAACGCGCGCCTGCAGCTTGATCTCGCCAAGGCGCAGCTGGAGAACCGCAACTACCGCGGTGCGCTGCTGGCCATTGAACGCTACCGGGAAATTCTGCCGTCCGACCGCCAGGGTCTCGCGGTACAGCTCGAAGTGCTGGCCCGCGACGGCAAGCTGGTTGCCGCCAAGCAGCGGCTCAACGACTTCCGCCGCAATAACGGCGACGATCCGCAACTGTCGGTCATGGCGGGCGATATAGAGATGATTGCGGGCGATGCACACGCTGCCGCCGAGCACTATGAAGTGGCGGCCGGGCAGGTTTGGGGTCGCGCGCTGGCGGCCAAGATGGCCCGTGCCTACCAGGGCTTCGCGCCGCAAAAGAGTATTGCAACGCTGGAACGCTGGGTTGCCGAGAATCCTGACGACTACGTCATGCGACGCATGCTCGCGCAGTACCTCGACGGACTGGGCCAGGGTGCGGCCGCGGAATCTGAATACGAAAAGGTACTCGCGGAGAACGGTGACGACCCGGTTGCGCTGAATAACCTGGCATGGCGCTATGCCCAGAGTGACTCAAAGCAGGCGCTGGTGCTGGCACGCCGTGCCAGTGAGCTTGCGCCGGACAATGGCAGCATCAGCGACACGCTTGGCTGGATCCTGTATCTCGACGGGCAACTCGACCAGGCACTCCGTACTCTGCAGCGGGCGGAACAGCAGTCGCCGCAGAACCTTGAAATCAAGTATCACCTCGCCAAGGTCATGGGCGAGCTTGGACGTACCGCGGACGCAAAAGCGTTGCTCGGACGTACGCTTGCCGAAGGCCGGGAATTCCCGAGCCGGGCAGAAGCCCAGGCGCTGGCTGAATCCCTGTAACAGAATAAACGGACTGGATGAACACCATGAAAAGGATTCTATCACTTGCACTCTTCGCAGCACTCGCGGCCTGTGCCACGACGCAACCCATTCCGACATCGGCTTCCTCCGGCGGCAGCTCCGAGGTGGTTATCGATCAGACCACCTACCGAATCGGTCCCGGCGATATGCTCGACATTTTTGTCTGGCGTAATCCGGAAATCTCGACCAAGGTGCCGGTACGCCCCGACGGCAAGATTTCCACGCCACTTGTTGAAGACATGGTGGCGGTGGGCAAAACACCTTCGGAGCTGGCGCGGGACATGGAAGCCGTGCTCGCCAAGTACATCAAGTCGCCATCGGTTAATGTCATTGTTACCGATTTTCAGGGCGTTTTCGCCGAGCAGATTCGTGTCGTAGGGCAGGCGGCCAACCCGCAGGCGATTCCTTACCGCGAAGGCATGACAGTGCTGGACGTCATGATCGCCGTGGGCGGTCTCGGCGAGTTTGCCGCCGGTAACAAGGCCAAGCTGGTGCGAAAAATTGACGGAACCTCGACCGAGTACCGGTTAAGGCTCAGCGATTTGTTGAATAATGGCGATATTAGCCAGAACGCCGACATACGGCCCGGCGACGTCATCATCATTCCTGAGACATTTTTCTAGGCGAAACAAATAGTTATCGCACGAGAGCAATAGCATGCATGAATTACTACAAACGGTCATAGCCGAGTTAAGGGGCATGTGGCGCTTTCGCTGGCTGGCCGTGGCAGTCGCCTGGGGCGTGTGCGCCGTTGGCTGGGTGGTCGTTTATGCGCTGCCTGACAGTTACGAGTCGTCGGCGACAATTTACGTGGACACGAACTCGGCGCTGAAACCGATTCTGAGCAACCTGACCGTGGAAAATGACGTGCTGAGCCGCGTCGAGCTGGTCACCACGGCGATGCTCGGTCGGCCGCAGCTTGAGAAGGTTGCCCGCCAGACCAATTTGCATCTGCGTGCGAAAGACCAGCGCGAGCTCGACGGTGTGATTGCCGGCATGCGAAACCGGATTACGCTCGGCACCCCCGATCGGCGCGACCCGAACCTGTATGAAATTTCCTACCTCGATGTCGATCCGGCGATGGCGCAATCGGTCGTGAGTACCCTGTTAAACACCTTTGTTGAAGACTCGCTCGGCATTAATCGTCTCGATACGCAAATGGCACAGAAGTTTTTGCGTGAAGAATTGAAATTGCTCGAAGCGGAACTCGTCACCGCCGAGCAGCGCCTGGCTGACTTTAAACGGCAGAACGTGGGGCAGATGCCCGGCGAGGGTGGCGACTACTTTGCGCGCCTGCAGACTGAAATGCAGCTTCTCGATAAGACGCGTTCCGACCTGCGGCTCGCACAGCGCCGCAAGCAGGAGTTGAACCAGCAGCTACGCGGCGAAAGCCCGGTCAATACCACGGGCGGTGGTGTAACAGCGGACATCGATAATCGCATTATCGAAAACGAGCGGCGCCTTGAGGAACTGCAGCTTCGCTACACTGACCTGCATCCGGACGTAATAGCCACCAAGGAAACTATCCAGCAGCTCCGTGAACTGCGCGAGAAAGCGCTGGCTTCCCTGTCCGGCCGCGGTGATGTCGGTGTGGTGTCGGACAACCCGGTGTACCAGAACATTCAGATCGAACTGTCGAGCGTTAACGTCGAGATTGCCTCGTTGACGGAACAGGAAGTGAACCACAGCCGCCGTGTGCAGGAACTGCGCGACCTGATCGACGTATTGCCGGAAGTTGAAGCGGAGCTCGCGCGATTGAATCGCGACTACGACGTCAAACAGGCGCAGTACCAGTCGTTGCTGCAAAGACTCGAAGTCGCCGAATTGTCCGAGTCGGCCGAGCGCAGCGAAGACGTCAAGTTTCGTGTGATCGATCCGCCAATTAAGGCGGACAAACCGGCGGCGCCCAACCGGCCATTGCTGCTGGCAGCCGTATTGCTGGGTGGCCTGGCGGCAGGCGGCGGTATCGCCTTCCTCGCCAACCAGCTCCGGCCCGTATTCAGCGATAAGCGCACCCTGGGGCAGGTGACGGGCTTCCCGGTACTGGGTTCCATCGTCGCCATGCGCACCGAGGAGCGCGCCCGTACTCACACCAGACAACTGAGTTCATTTGCTGTTGCTATGATCGCTCTCGTTGCTATGTTTCTTTTAGTCTTTTTGTTTCAGGGACCGGCAAGCCAGCTGGTTCAGAAACTGATTTAAGAGTGGTCGGAAAATGAGCAAGATTCAGGATGCGTTGCGCAAGATCCAGGGCACTCAGAGCGGTACCGATGCCGCTACTCAGAGCAAGCCGCTGAGTGAGCAGGAGCCGACGATACCGTCGCAGTTTGCGAAGCTGACCACCATTGAAGTGGATCCCGATGATTCGCAGGTACTTGACGATCTGCGGCTGGTTGAGATCGACCGGGTGGTACTTCGCCAGAACGGCTTCCTCGCGCCCGAGGCACAGGAACGCAACATGGCCGACCAGTATCGGCTGATCAAGCGACCCATTCTCGAGAACGTTCGCCACCAGGTGCCACCGCAGGAAGGCGTATCGCCGATGAACCTGATTATGGTGGCCAGTGCATTGTCGGGTGACGGCAAGACCTTCACGTGCATTAATCTCGCACTCAGCGTGGCGACCGAGAAAGACACTTCGGTTCTGTTGGTCGACGCGGATGTCGCCAAGCCACACATCAGCACCTTGCTGGGTATTGATGACCAGCCGGGCCTGATCGATCTCTTGACCACGGAAAACATGGACCCGGAGAGTGCCGTGATTCGCACCGATATCCCGGGCCTCAACGTGTTGCCAGCCGGTCAGGTGCATCCCAATGCCAACGAGCTGCTGGCGAGTCGGCGCATGGCGCGGGTTATCTCGGCGCTGTCGCTCAACGATCCCTCGCGCGTCGTCATTTTTGATTCGCCGCCGATCCTGCCAACCAGTGAGTCGCGTGTACTGGCGATGTCGATGGGGCAGATAGTCATGGTTGTTCGTGCCGGTCATACACCGCAGCATGCTGTCACTGAAGCGCTGGACAGTCTCGATCATTCGAAAGCAATAAATCTTGTATTGAACCAGGCAGCGAACGGATTCGGCTCTGACGGTTACGGTATGTACGGCTACGGATATGGACACCGGCCGGCGGCAGAGGTGGCGAATGAGGCAGACTGAACACACAAGACGGACCATTGGAGCCGCACGTTCCGTGCTGGCCATAGCGGTGAGTGGCATCTTGCTTGCGGCGACGTCGGCAAACGCAGTGGAGCTGCGTAACTCAATTCGTGGCGGCGTGGCGCACAGCGACAACATCGGGCGTGACGACACCGGTGAAGTCAGCGAAACGATCCTGACGATTGATGGCACGGTGAACCTGAGTCATGCCACGCGGGTGAGTGAATTCCTGTTACAGGGCTCACTCGGCTATCGCCATTACCTCGACGATACTTACGACGGCAATGTTGTTGGCAATATGCTGGCTGCCGCGCGTTTCACGTTGATGCCGGAAACAGTTACCTGGGTATTTGAGAATCGCTTCGGCACCCTGCAGCAGAACCCGTACCAGTCCGATACGCCGGACAACATCGAGAACATTAACAATTTCTCCACGGGGCCGGACTTTCACTTCGTGATTGGCAACGTCACAGCGCTGGATGCGGGTGCACGTCTGCGTGTGAATACATTTGAAGAAAGTGACCTCGATAACGACGTGCTTGGCGGCAACCTGGCGCTCGTTCGCGCGTTGTCGAGCAAGCGCAATGTGTCGCTGAACTACTCAATGGATCAGGTTGACTACGACGACGATATCCTCGGCCGCGATTACGACAGGCAGCTTGCCTATGTTGGTTTTTCTAGTGAAATGTCACGTGGCACGGTGTCGGTCAGGCTCGGCGGCAATCGCGTCGAATTCGATGACGACATGGCAACTGAAGACTCGGCCGACGGCATCTATGCACACGTTGAATTCAATCGCCAGTTGACGGCACGTTCGAGTTTCACAGCGTCGTATGACAAGCAATATTCAGACGCGGGCAACATTTTCCGCGAATTCCAGGACCCGGGCCGCAGCCCGCAGAGCAGCAATGGCGATGTCGTTGGTGCCGGCGAACCCTTCGAAGGGCAGCGTTTCCGCGTAGGCTGGAACATGGAGCGGGCACGCACCTCCTGGAATTTCTCGGTGAATGCGTATAACGAAGACTACGTGTCTCGCGATATTCTCGATCGCAATCGCTTTGGTCTGCAGGGAGGCGTGTCATGGCGCCTCGGCAGCGGCTGGACGGCCAGTGGCGGGCTGCGTTTCGAGCAGGGGCAATTCAGTGATGCAGATCGCGATGATGACGACCTGTATCTCAACCTCGGCCTGACGCGGCGCCTGAGCCGCACGCTCGATTTAAACGTGAACTACCAGCGTGCAGATCGCAGCAGTACAGAGCCAACCGCGGAATACACCGAAAACCGGGTAGCTGTGACCATCGGTTATTCCCGCGACCGAGACTGATTGACGCACAGCCATGCAGCAATCGATTTCTTCAGGCGCGAAGTCAGTGCCATTGCTGGTTGGCGCGTTAGTATTGCTGGTGGTGCCGCTGTTCTGGCCTACCTTTCTTACGCTGCACGAAAAGTGGACTTATAGCACCGCCGCGTATTCGCACGGCTATCTCGTTGTTGCCATCTCGCTTTGGCTGATCGTTCGAGCAGCAGAAGGTCGCAAGCTCGCGCCGCAGGTATTCTGGCCGGCCCTGTTGGTGCTGTTGCTTGCCACCCTGGCCTGGTTTGCGGCGTGGCTGGCCGACGTCATGATCGTGCAGGCCCTCGCGATACCGCTGATCATCTACCTGGCGCTGGTCGCGGCATTCGGCATGCCGTCTGCAAAAGCCTGGCTGTTCCCGGTTGGCTACCTGTTGTTTGCCATTCCGTTCTGGGACTATTTCAACGGTGTGCTTCAGGAAATGACTATTGCCGCATCTACAACGGTGCTGAATGCGGCACGCATCCCGGCGTTTATTACAGGTTCAATTGTCGAGCTGCCAAACGGCACCTTTGAGATTGCATCGGGTTGTGCGGGTCTGCATTTCTTTATCGCCGCACTGGCACTGGCGACGCTCTATGCCTACCTTTTTCTGGATCGCCTGCGCAGCCAGGTAATTCTGATTGCCGTGACAGCGGCTCTCGCCATTTTCATGAACTGGTTCCGTGTGACGACGATTATTTTCGCCGGCTACGCGACTGACATGCAGCACTATCTCGTCAAGGTTGATCACTACAACTACGGTTGGGTGTTGTTCGCAATTATTCTAATCCCGCTCTACGTGCTTGCGCGGCGTCTCGAGATTGCGGATATCAAAGCTGAAGAGGCGGCCGGCGAGCAGAAGACAGTGGCTGACAAAAGCAGCAACACGGCCATTAGTTCACGAACTGTGCTGGCAAGAACCGTCATCGTCGCCGCAGTAGCTGCGGTCGGCCCGGCAGTGGCGCTCGCTATGAGCTGGCCCGACGAGGCAACTGCCACATACACATTGAACGCGCCGGAGCAGATCGGCGAGTGGCAAGATGCCGGCGATGCACGCAATACGTTGACGGTGAGCTTCAAGGGGCCGCTTGCCGAAGTGCGTCGGCAATACATCGACACGCACGGCAATCGTCTCTGGTTGTACGCGAATCACTACGCACGGCAGAGCCAGGGCAGTGAATTGATTGGTAGCGGCAACCGCCTGTACGACATTGATGCGTGGGACGTCGTGGGCACCGGCGGTGCCGAATTGCGGCTCGGTGATGCAGGCCCGGTGGTACTGACGACCCGGATTGCTGCCGGCAATGGGGCACAACGCATCCTTGCCTATTGGTACGATGTGGCCGGTAAGGCCTATACGCGCGAAATAGATGTGAAGCTGGCGGAGTTCATCGCTACACTGCGCGCCAGGCCGGGTTCAGGCGTACGCATGCTTGCTGTCGAATGCAGCGAAAGTTGCGAGACGGCAAGTGCACGCCTGCAGACGCTGTTGCAGCAGAATTTCACACAAATCAATAAGCAATTGACACCGTTCGTCGAGCCAAAGGATAAGGGCCAGTGAGCAAGCAAAAGATCAAAAACGCGATGACGGTTGATGTGGAAGACTACTTCCACGTGTCGGCGCTTGCCGCTTCAATTGATCGTGCAGACTGGGACAGCATACCTTCGCGCGTCGAGAACAATACGCGCCGCCTGCTAAGCCTGTTCGACGAAACGGGTATCAAATCGACTTTCTTTGTCCTCGGCTGGGTTGCCGAGCGCTTCCCCGAGCTTGTACGCGAAATTGTTGCGGGCGGCCATGAACTGGCATGCCATGGGTTCAGTCATCAACTGATTTACAAGCAAGAGCGTGACGTGTTTTTCGAGGAGACCCGCCGGGCCAAGGAAATCCTCGAAGAGATCGGTGGTGTGCGCGTGCGAGGCTATCGCGCGGCGTCCTATTCGATTACCAAACAGTCACTGTGGGCACTCGACATGATTGGCGAGCTGGGTTTTGACTACGACTCGAGTATCGTTCCGGCCCGCCATGACCTGTACGGCATTAACGACGCGCCGAGCGTTCCTTACGAAATTCGTTTGCAGAGTTCAAAGTGCCTCTCGGAGTTTCCGCCGTCCACTATTGCTGTTCCCGGCGGTCGTCTGCCGATTGGCGGTGGCGGCTATTTCCGTATTTTTCCCTACTGGTTTTCGCGCTGGGGCATGGGTCGCCTGAACCGGCAGCAACAGCCGTTCGCGTTCTACCTGCACCCGTGGGAAATTGACCCGGAACAGCCGCGCGTCAAGACCAGCATGAAGTCGAGCTTCCGTCACTACCATAACCTCGACAAGTTTGAACCGCGTCTGCGGCGCCTGATCGGTGAGTTCGACTTCGGCACAATGGCCGAGGTGCTGGACAATCTGCCCAAGTGTGAGATCGAAAGCGCAACGCTGGCTGGCGCGGCAGGGCAAGCGGCCTGACATGGCGATTCGGGTTAAAAGCGTCGGTGCTGAATTTGCCCCGGCGTGGGGTCGCTTCATAGCAAGCTGCGAGGATGCGAGCCTGTATCACGACTATGCATGGCGTGATTTCTACACGGGCGTGTTTGGCAAGGAAACGCATTACCTCGCGGCGTTGCGCGCCGACGGCGAAATTGACGGCGTGTTGCCGCTCGTCCGCCAGACCAGCCTGCTGTTTGGCGACTACCTCGTGTCGCTGCCGTTTTTTAACTACGGCGGTACCCTGGCCAACAGTGAGGCGACGCGCCAGGCATTACTCGAAAAAGCGGGCTCGCTGGCATCGGATCTCGGCGTCGATCATCTTGAGGTGCGTGAGACGGCCGATTTTGCGGACTGGCAGACGCGCACCGACAAGGTGGCCATGATCCTGGACTTGCCAGAGACCGAAGACGAACTGGGCAAGCAGCTCGGCGCGAAACGACGCTCACAGATTCGTCGGCCAATGCGCGAGAATCCTGAGATACACAAAGGCGGGCTGGAATTACTCGACGAGTTTTACCGAGTATTCAGCCGCAACATGCGCGATCTTGGTACACCGGTTTATAGCAAGCGCATGTTCGCGGAAATCATCGAACGGTTTCCCGGCATATGCGAACTTGTCACGATCAAGGTGCATGGCAAACCGGCAGGTGTCGCATTTCTGTTCCATCACGGGGGCGTCACTGAAATTCCGTGGGCATCGACGGTGCGCGAGTTCAATTCGATCAGCATCAATATGCTGCTGTACTGGGAAGTGCTGTGCAGTGCCATTAACCGGCGCTCGAGCAAGTTCGACTTTGGTCGTTCGAGCGTTGACAGCGGTACTTTCCGTTTCAAGAAGCAGTGGGGTGCTGAACCTCGCCAGTTGTACTGGCATT
>JAUHZT010000174.1 GCA_030425905.1 Gammaproteobacteria bacterium | reverse complement strand
GTCGCTGATGTTTCTGCGCTCGGCCTGGACCAGCCGTGGTCAGTCGCTGGCCGACGGGTGGGATGACATGACGCCAGGCGACAACCTGAGTCACGGCATTTCGCGGCACCCCGACGACGCGATGGACCTGGACGCGGCGCTTGCAAACCTGCCCGATGTCGCACGTGCCGTGGTCTGGCTACACGACGTCGAAGGATTTACACACAAGGAGATTGCAGCGTTCATGGGTAAGACAGAAAGTTTTTCAAAATCGCAACTGTCGCGGGCATATCAGAGACTGAGGCCCATGCTCGAAACCAGCAATGAATCCATAGAGGCCGACAATGCCACGGTCCGGAGTTACTGAGAATGAATGATTCCCGCAATTCACACAGTGAGGGTAAAAGCACGAGCAGTGAGGAAAAGGACGAAATGATCTGTGCATTAACTTCCGACGAACACAGCAATTTGCGCAAGGGTTTGAACGGGTTGCCTGACACGATGCCGCCAAGGGCGGTCTGGCACCGTATCCGTGAGCAGGCCGAAGCTGAAGGTCTGCTGGTCAGGCGCGCGTCGCGCGGCTGGAAAAACTGGTATGCCGGTGCGGGTCTGGTTGCCGCCGCGGCACTTGTTGCGGTGCTGGTGCCGCGCCTGCAGGAGGACGTGCCCGTGCAATTCCCAACGGTGCCGGACAATCGCGAAGTCAGCAACGTTGCGCCGGTCAATGTACTTGATGCGCTCATGGTCGAATCGCGGCAGCTCGAGAATGACCTGCGCGCCTTGCCCAGCCGGCCGAAAGTGGTGCGCGCAGGCACGCAGGCTACGATTCTGGAACTCGAAGACCGGATTGCGGCGATCGACTATCAGCTCAGTGATCCGCAGATTCGGCTGACGGCGGAAGAAGAGGAAATTTTCTGGCGTGAACGCGTCAGGCTAATGAAGTCGCTGGTTCGTTTACGCTATGCGCAAGCGCAACGAACTGCATTTTGATCCAGGAGTACGAGACGATGAACACGAGATCGACACTGTTGCCGAAAGTTGCGCTCTTGCTCTTTGCAGTGTGTGCGGCACCGGCCTTTGCGCAAGGCCAGCAGGACTCGGATGTGAAGGAAAACCTGAAAGACGCTGAAAAACGCGAAGCGGAGTTCACGCAACGCATGCGCGAAGCTGAAGAGCGCCTTGCCGAAGCAGCGAAACAGGTAGCCGAACTGAGCACCCGTCGTCTTGAAGCTTATGGCGAGCCCGGACGTTACGAGATTGGTTTCTCGAACAAGCCACGCATGGGCATCAACATTGAAACGGACGGCGAGGAAGGACCGGTTGACGGTGTAGAGATTGTCAGCGTTAGTCCCGGCAGCGCCGCGGATGATGCCGGCATGCGTGCAGGTGACATGATTACCGCGATCAATGGCGAAGACATGAGCGCGGAATCGCGGCGCGCCGCAAGTATGCGCTTGATGGACTTTATGAAAGGTGTGGAAGTAGGTGACAAACTTAAAGTCGACTATCTTCGCGACGGCAAGGCCGGCAGCTTGGAAGTGGAGCCGCGGGCCGTTGAGAACAAGGTCTTCGTGTGGTCGCAGGATGGCAAGAACTTCACGATGCCGAGAATGCCCGAAGTGCACGTGGCGCCAGAGGTCGTGGACCGCTTCCGTTACTCGTTTGGTGGCTGGCAGAGCGGCTGGGGCGATCTGGAGATCGTCGAACTGACGGAAGGCCTGGGCCGCTTGTTATCAGCGCGCCGGGTACCAACGACTTCAAGCTTCAGGAAGGCGATGTTATTCAAAGCATCGACGGACGCGAGCCGAAGTCGGTGGACCATTGCATGCGTATTTTCGGTTCTTATCAGCCAGGCGAAACGCTGGAGCTCAGAATCATGCGCGACAAGCGTCGTGAAACGCTCAACATAACGATGCCGGACCGTAAGACGAGCAGTTTGCACACGTCGCCACTACCGCTTTCGACGTTGCCTGCACGGGCAAATCTGCCGGCCGTACCACCCCTGCGGAGCGTCAAGCCAGAGCTGCGTGTGCTGCCGGCGCCGGCCGAGCGGACCTGAGCCGCCCGCGCCGCATATACCCGCCGCATATGTAAGGGACGCCAGCTTTTGCGGCCGGTGCCAACCGGCACTGCCGGGCGCGCATAGCTCTGCTACCATGCGCGCCCATGCTCATCAGCGACTTCAACTACGAATTGCCCGACGATTTGATCGCCCGCTTTCCGGCGGACGAGAGACGTGCGAGTCGTTTGCTCGAAGTCGGGCGCGAGCTGAACGACCGGCATTTCTATGACCTGCCTTCCTTGCTGAACCCCGGCGACCTGCTGGTCTTCAATGACACCAAAGTGATCCCGGCGCGATTGGCTGGCAAGAAAGAAACCGGCGGCCTTATCGAGGTTCTTATCGAGCGCGTGCAGGGCGAGTTTGCAGCGCTGGCCCATGTGCGTGCGAGTAAGTCGCCGCGAGCAGGTTCACGTTTGTTGCTGGCGCAGGGTTGCGTAGCCACGGTCAGGGGGCGGCAGGGCGGGTTGTACGACCTGCAATTCTCAGAACCCGTGCTTGGGTTTCTTGCGGCGCACGGCGAGGTGCCTTTGCCGCCCTATCTCGAACGTGACATGAGCGTCGAAGATATCGAGCGTTACCAGACAGTGTATGCGCGGGATCCGGGTGCGGTTGCGGCGCCGACCGCCGGGCTGCATTTCGACGAGGCGATGCTGGAGGAGACAAAGGCGCTGGGTGTGCGGCATGCGTATCTCACGCTGCATGTCGGTGCCGGCACGTTCCAGTCACTGCGCGACGAGAATATCGCGCAGAACCGGCTGCACAGTGAACGCGTGTTTGTGTCGGAAGAATGCTGTCAGCTTGTCAGGGAAACACGCCGCGCCGGAGGGCGCGTCATCTGCGTTGGCACCACGGCGGTACGGTCGCTGGAGGCGGCTTCGGCAAGCGGCACGCTGCAGGCCTTCAGTGGCGAAACGGACTTGTTTATCGTGCCCGGGTATCGCTTTCGCTCGGTTGACGCAATGATTACCAATTTTCACCTGCCACAATCGTCGCTGTTAATGCTTGTCGCCGCGTTCGCGGGGAAGGAAAGAATCATGCACGCGTATCAGCATGCGGTCGCCAGTCGCTATAGGTTCTTCAGTTACGGAGACAGCATGTTTCTGCACCCGGGAAAGACAGAATGAAAATGCAGATCAAGACCAGCGATGGCTTCGCACGCCGCGGGCAGCTGGAGTTTCGACGCGGCACGGTGCAGACACCTGCTTTCATGCCGGTTGGTACCTATGGCACCGTCAAGAGCGTGACGCCCGAGGAGGTTGCGAGCGACGGGGCAGAGATTCTGCTCGGCAATACTTTTCACCTGATGTTGCGGCCGGGTACAGAGATCATTCGCAAGCACAACGGCCTGCATGAATTCATGAACTGGCCGGGCCCGATCCTGACAGACTCGGGCGGTTTCCAGGTTTTTTCACTGGCCAACATGCGCAAGTTGTCGGAGGAGGGCGTGCGCTTCCAGTCGCCGGTGAATGGCGACAGCGTGTTTCTTTCACCTGAGAAGTCGATGGAAGTACAGCATGACCTGAATGCTGATGTGACCATGATTTTTGACGAATGCACGCCCTGGCCCGCAACCCGCGACGAGGCGCGAGCGTCCATGCAGCTTTCCTTGCGCTGGGCGGCGCGCTCCCGGCAGCGCTTCGATGAATTGAAGTCCGCGGAGCCGGAGCGCGGTGAGGCATTGTTCGCGATCGTGCAGGGTGGTGTTTACGATGACCTGCGCGCCGAATCGCTCGAGACGCTAACGGGCATCGGCTTTGACGGCTATGCGATAGGCGGGCTCGCGGTCGGGGAACCCGAAAGCGAACGTAATGCAGTGCTCGATTTTCTGGCACCGAGAATGCCTGCCGACGCGCCACGTTACCTGATGGGCGTGGGCCTGCCCCTGGATATTGTCGAGGCCGTCATGCGCGGTGTGGATATGTTTGATTGCGTGATTCCGACACGGCACGCCCGCAATGGCCAGCTCTTCACGTCGCGCGGCACGCTCAAGTTTCGGCATGCCCGTTTTGCCGACGATACCTCTGCGCCGGACCCGGATTGCAGCTGCTACACCTGCCAGCACTACAGCCTTTCCTACCTGCGGCATCTTGAGAAATGCGGAGAGATCCTCGGTCCGCGCCTCGCAACCATTCATAATCTCCATTATTATCAGAAGCTTATGATGGATGTGCGGGCCTCGATCGAGGCCGGTACGCTGGCCGACTTCCGCGCCAGCCTGCGGCGCATCTACGCGACTTGACGGGCGACACTTGTGTTCCGATTGAGCGCCCATACCTAGAATGACTGTGCCATAATACCGCGCTCTTTTTTGGGGCCGCAGAAAAGCAGCTTCAAAATTAGCCTGGATACTTCACGTAAATCTCAAACTCGGAAATTTTCATGGAATTTTTCATTAGTAACGCCTATGCGCAGGGCGCACAGCAAGGCAGCCCCCTGGGCATGCTGCTACCGATGGTCGTCATTTTCGGTGCTTTCTATTTCCTGCTGATTCGTCCGCAACAAAAGAAACAGAAGGCGCACCAGGCGCTGGTAGCTGGCCTGGGTGTCGGTGACGAAGTGATGACGGCCGGCGGCATACTTGGCAAGGTGACGCACGTCAGCGAACACTATGCAGCCGTTGAAATCGCAGACGGCACAACGATCAAAGTGCAGAAAGCCAGCGTTTCACAGGTTGTGCCGAAGGGCACATACGACGCGGCTTAAGCCGCTTCTCTGGCGACGTCATGAACAAGTACCCCGCCTGGTTAAATGTTCTGGTTCTGGTCATTGTACTTGCGGGCATCTTGCTCGCACTGCCAAACATGTACGGCAGCTCGCCTGCCGTGCAGGTCGTAGAGCAGGACGGTGCCGAGCTGGCGCAGTCGCGACTCGATGAATTTGTGCGGGTCGTGGAAAACGCCGGCGTCCAGCCCGAAGCCGCTTACCTGCATGACGGGCGGGGCGTCATTCGTTTTTCCGGCCGTAATGACCAGGTCGTTGCCAGCGACCTGTTGCGCGAGAACTACGCGCGCGACTTCGGTATAGCCTTGACGGATGCGCCGCGGATGCCCGCGTGGGTGCGCGGCCTTGGCCTGAACCCGATGAGTCTTGGCCTCGACCTGCGGGGTGGTGTCTATGTCTTGCTTGAAGTGGACATGGATACAGCCGTTAACAAGCGGCTGGAACTGTACCAGGACGATTTCGATGGCCGCTTGCGAGAAGCGCAAATCCGGCATCGCGTTGAAATCGACAACAGCAGTGTGCTCGTCAGGCTGACCAGTGAAGAAGACCTTGAACGCGCGCGTAGCCTGATACGCGAGTCCGACCAGGACGTGATCATCACGGCCGGGTCAGACGGTCGGTCACTGCGCATACGC
>JAUHZT010000035.1 GCA_030425905.1 Gammaproteobacteria bacterium | reverse complement strand
CGGGTGGCCGCCGCCCATGCCGTCAATCTGTTGGCTGTGCGGCGAACCCATCGCGGCGAGCAACACGCGGTCGCGCTGCTGAACGTCGCTGGGCAATACCGCACTTGAGAAATACAGGCCTTTTGACGTGCCGCCGCGCATGATCGTGCATGGCAGTGCGCGCTGTGTCATTCCTCGAGGTCCGCACTGCTGACGTAGACAAGACCCTTCGCGGCGAGGCGATCACGCATGTTGTAGACGTCCAGCCCGAGTTCACCGTTGGCAAAGCGCAGCCGTTTTTCCTCTTCGTTGGCTTCGCGCTTTTGCGCCGCGGCCAGAACGGCTTCAGCATTCGCCCGTTCTACAACGACAACACCGTCGTCGTCGGCGACGATAACGTCACCCGGGCACACGCGCATGCCGCCACACAGAACCGGTCGATTTACGTCGCAGATCGTTTCCTTAACGGTGCCCTGCGCATAGACGGCTTTCGACCAGACCGGGAAACCCATGTCGGTGAGGGTCGCGATATCGCGGACACCGGCATCAATGACGAGACCGAGTACACCGCGCGACTGCAGCGACGTGGCCAGCAGATCGCCAAAGTAACCGTCCTCGCACGGGCTTGTAGGTGCGACTACCAGGATGTCGCCGGCCTGGCATTGCTCGGCGGCCACATGGATCATCCAGTTGTCGCCCGGCGCAACATTGCAGGTGACGGCAGTGCCGGCGATGTGTGCGGGCCGGTAAATTGGCCGTATACCGGACGCCATCAGTCCCTTGCGGCCCTGTGCCTCGTGCACCGTTGCTACGCCTTGCTGCGCGAGCCCTGCGACCGCCTCGGGTGCTGCTCGCTGGATGTCCGTGACCACAACCGCCATGCTGCTTCTCCTATATCTGGCGAATTACTCTGTGGGCATTCTGAACCTCAAAGGCTTGCTATTCACCTCATATTTACGAGATATGGTATAAGTTTTTTCTATAATGCTTAACAAGATCCCGAACCTGAGACACTTGCACGCGGCACTCGAAATTGCCGATCAGGGCTCCATCAGCCGCGCGGCGCGCGCCGTGCACCTGTCGCAGTCCGCCGTGACCCAGGCCGTGGTGCGGCTGGAGCAAACGGCAGGTGCCGCATTGTTCGAGCGCACGGTTGACGGCATGCGGGCGACCGCGGCAGGGCAGCTATTCGTGCGGCGTATCCGCCGCGCTTTCGGTTACCTGCAGCGGCTTGATCGCCAACTAGGCGACACCACACCCGTTACCGGACCCCTGTTTCGTACGGCGACGGCGACCCAGCTGCGCGCGCTGATCGCCGTGGTCCGCTTTGGCGGTTTCAGTCTCGCGGCGAGGGAGCTGGGTGTCGCGCAGCCGAGTGTGCACCGGGCGGCGAAAGACCTCGAGCGTCTTACGGGGGTCAGCCTGTTCCAGCGTACTGCCACGGGCACCGAAGCGACGCGGCTGGCGCGTAACCTCGCGCGGTCCGCCAGTCTGGGCTTTGCCGAGATCAGGCACGCTTTCGAGGAGGTCGCCGAGGTTCACGGCCAGGTGCGTGGGGTGATTACGGTCGGCTGCCTGCCCCTGGGCCGCGCAGGCTTGCTGCCGGATGCGGCGACAGCGTTAATGCAGCGTTATCCCGAAGCGCAGTTGCACATCGTAGAGGGCCCCTACCATGAATTGCTGCACGGCTTGCAGGAAGGCTACGTCGACCTGATTCTGGGAGCGCTGCGTGAGCCGGCTACGAGTCGCAGAATCGATCAGCGCCCCCTGTTTACGGATTCGCTGTCGTTGCTGGTGCGCGCGGATCATCCTTTGCTCGGCGCGCCGGTACCGACAGATGGCGAACTCTTGCAGCTCGGCTGGGTGCTGCCCCGCACCGGCACGCCGGCGCGAACACAGTTCAACGATTATTTCCGTGAGCGGCACTTGCCGCTGCCAACAAGCGTGATCGAATGCAGCAGCCTCGTTGCTACCCGCGGCCTGTTGCTGCGCAGTGACAGGGCCGCCGTCTTGTCGACGCGCCAGGTCGCACTTGAACTTGAAACCGGCATGCTGGCGACGCTGGCCGGGCCTTTGCCGGGCACCGAACGACAGATTGGTATCGCAACCCGCACGGGCTGGCAGGCAACCCGGCTGCAGGCAGCCTTTATCGAAGCGCTCGAGTCGGCTGTGCAGAGCCTGTAACGCGCAAAAAAAAAGGCCAGGCCCGAAAGGCCTGGCCTCTATATCACTCAAGCGGAACCTAGAAGGTAACTTTCAGGTTAACCGAGTAAGTGCGGCCCAGTGTGTCGAACAGGCTCGGGAAGGTGTTGCCCGAGTTGAACGACGTTGAACCGGTTTCGTTGCCGAGGATTGGCGGATCTTCGTTGGTGATGTTGCTGACCAGCAGTGAGATACGGCCAAAGTCCTTGTAGCGGAAGCCGACAGACAGGTCGAGATAGTCCTGGGCATCCACGCTGCGGAAAGCTGAGAACAGGCTGGCTGCCTCATTTTCCTGGGCGTCCATGGCGCCGATGTAGCGCCACAGCAGTGACGCGTCGTAGGCATCGTAGAACCAGTTCACGCGCAAGGTATGCCGATACTCGGGAACCGGGTCGCAGGAGGTTCCATAGCGTCCGTTGCAGTCAACCAGCGGTGATGCCGCAGTGGTCTGGAACTCGTTGGACAGGTACTTGTGCGCCGTCAGGTGCACACCCAAGTCACCGAGTCCGCCAAGATCAAAGCCGGTGCTGACCGACAGGTCGATACCCTCTGCCTGGAACTTCTCGAAGTTGGTGAAGTAGGCAGGAGCGCCCGTGCCCGATTCACCCAGTGCGCCACCGATGCGCACAATGCCACCGCAGGCGTTCGGATCACCCAGCACGTAGCAAAGATCCAGTGCTTCCTGGCCCGAAGGCTGATCGATGTAGTCGGTAATGGTGATGTCGTAGTAGTCCAGTGAGACTGTCGTTGGCGACATCGAATCCATAAACGCGAAGTCCGGTTCCCAGACAAAGCCGAAAGTCGTCGTGCGGCCAGTTTCCGGGTCCGGCAACAGCGCCGGGTTGGTGCCGTTGAAGACGTTTACCTGGCCGGAAATGATATCCGGTGTGGTACCAACCTGGCTTGCGAGCTGGCCGGTTGCGACACAACGATTAAACAATTCCGAGCCCTGTGCAGGTGGGTTCGGATTGCCGATGGAGCAGGGGTCCAGCGTTGCATTGTCGAGCGCTGTTACGATCGGGCTGAACAGCTCACCAACGTTCGCAACGCGCACAGCTTGCTGCTCCATGTAGCGGAAGCGGAAGCTGTCCGTGATCTGCCAGCTCAGGCCAGCTTTCCAGGATTCGGTACGGCCCTGGATGCTGAAGTCCGACCAGCGGAAACCACCCTCGATGCTGAGATTCTCGACACCCGTTACGCCCTGAATGAGCGGATAGATGGCTTCCACAAACCACTCATCAGTGTCGTAAGCGCCATCGATCGGCAGGCGATTACCGCCTGCGCCACCCTGGCAACTCGCCGGTGCTTCCTTGAGGCATTCGTCAGGGCTCGAAAACGCTGTTTCCTCACGGTGTTCGAAACCGCCCGCAACATACAGGCCCTCATCGGCCCAGGGGTTCTTGAGGCCTTCAATCAAGCCGTCTACCGACGCGTGATACACAGTCTCAGTCGCCTTGCGTACGTCATTCGCGATCGCGATAAAGTAGCCCGAAGCGCGTTGTTCCTCAGTGATCGAGCCCAATGGACCGAAGATGTTGATCGGTGTACACGGCGCTGCCGTTACGTTGCCGAGTGCATCGATACACTGAGTGGCGTCTACGGTGTTGATGCCGGCTGCGAGGTTGTTCAGGTTCGTAAAACCATCGCGCGTTTCAACAAAGTCCGATTCGCCGTACTGGTAGGAAACATCAAAGTTCCAGTTCTCGGTGCGAGGCAGGGTGCCGCGCATACCGACCACGTACTGCGAATAGTCGGTGTTGAACAGGCCTGACCGGGCGCCGAGTTCTACAGTGCGTCGTCTTGCGGTCGATGTGAACGCATCGCTGGCATCGAACACCCCGTCACCGTTCAGGTCCTGGATACCGACCTGGTTGAAGCCCAGTGGATCAGCGGCGAGTGCCGCTTGCAGTGCAGCCAGTGAGTCAAGATCATCCTGGGTTGGATTGCCAAGACCCTGTATGCGGGCGATCTCATCATTGGTTTCTGCGACGAAGGTAACCGCGCCGGCATTCAGGTCATCCACGATCGTGGTCCGGGTAGCATCCGTAAAGAACGGATTCATAACCGGAATAGTGAAAGCCTCACCGAAGGTGCCGGACGGCGCGATCTGGAAGTCGGAGCGATTGGACGAAAACGAAGCCCGCGCATAAAACTCGACTGAATCAGAAACGTCATAGCTTGCGATGGTCGTTGCCTGCCAGCGATCCTGCGGCGTCTGGTAGTAGTTGAACGGGTTGAAGTTAAAACGTG
Organism: Gammaproteobacteria bacterium; assembly: GCA_030425905.1. Lineage (GTDB taxonomy): Bacteria > Pseudomonadota > Gammaproteobacteria > Steroidobacterales > Woeseiaceae > UBA1847. The sequence goes on along the minus strand of JAUHZT010000035.1, from coordinate 21,380 downwards.
CACATTCACCGGCATTCAGACTCATGTCGTCGCGGAACTGGTAGGTGTTACCGCTGCGCAGGTTCAGCGTCGCCGGGATAGCCGTGGTTGAACCCACGCCTGATGAGTGCGCCGTGCTGAGGTCCGTATTCCCCGAGCAACCCGCTTCCGGTGCCGGTGGCTGCGAACTCAGGCCCGAGCCGGTGGCGGAAGAGACACCGAACAGCCCGAAGGGGCGGTCAGCCAGCAGAATAGCACCGCGCTTCGTGCGCCCTGCGCCAATGGTGATGTTGCCGCGATCATCGTCGAAGTTAACGCCAGCCATTGCAGAGACGTAGTATGTGTCTTCGCCACCGTCCGAGGTGTCCGAGTAACCGAAGTCCATTTCCACGCCTTCAAAGTTCTTGCGCAGAATGAAGTTAACGGCACCCGACATAGCGTCGGATCCGTATACCGCGGAAGCGCCGCCGGTAACGACGTCAACACGCTCAAGCATATTCACGGGGATGACATCGGTGGAAACAATACCGTTGATGTCATACGGAGCGAGGCGCTTGCCATCGACCATAATCAATGAGCGTTCGGGCCCAAGGCCTCGCAAGTCGAGCGTCGCCTGTCCGGCGGTGCCGTTGTTCACGTTCTCGCCGTCGCCCGGGATCGTGATCGGAAGATCGCGAAAGATTCTTTCAATATTGGGCGTTTGTTTATACGCAATCTCTTCCTGGCCGATCGTTGTGATAGGGCTGGCAGCGATAACGTTCTGGTTCTGGATTCGAGTACCGGTGACAGTGATTTCTTCAAGCTCGTCACTGTCTTCCTCTTGCGCATACACCGGGGTGCATAAACTTGCGATGGCCCCCGCCAGCACTGTCGAACGCAGCAACCTGCCGAATGTTCGATGAGTGTTCATGAGAATTGTTCTCCCCTTTTCTAATAGCAAAAAACAAATGCGATCCCTGTGTGCAAACAATCAGAATGCATAAGGTTGCGAAGCACCGTAGCAGAAGCGCAACGCTTTACGATTCGTTGTTGTTATATCCGGAAGCGCACGTGAAGAAGGCTATAAGAGGTGTCGTTAGAATATCTTTAAGTGCTTGTTTATTAAATAAAAACGGTGATATTCCAAATAGGAAATATGGACTTTTTTCAGTCTCAAAAAGTATGGAACTTTCGTTGCAAGAATGTTTTGTCGGACCTTTCGTCGTTTTTTTGCAACGCGACTTTTTTAACTTGCGCGAACTGCGCGAGTAACAATGCTACTGTCGCGCCGTGACTGAATTCGATGTGATCATTATTGGCGGCGGTGCAGCCGGCCTCATGTGTGCGGCAACCGCAGCCGAACGTGGCCGTCGAGTGCTGGTTCTTGAGGGCTCGAACCGAATTGGCAAAAAGATTCTCATGTCGGGAGGCGGGCGCTGTAATTTCACCAACCTTTACTGCACGCCTGACAACTTTATCTCGGCCAATCCCAAGTTTTGCACTTCGGCGATCAGTCGCTATACACAGTGGGACTTCATCGCCCTCGTCGAAAAATACGGCATCGCCTACCATGAAAAAACCAGGGGCCAGTTGTTCTGTGACGAGTCATCCAAACAAATAGTCGCCATGCTGCAACGGGAGTGTGAACGCCATGCCGTGCAGATTGTCACAAACTGCCGTGTTAGCGCTGTTGACCATGCGACCGCCTGGGAGGTACGTAGCAACAAAGGCGAGTTCGTTAGTGAGTCACTGGTCCTGGCAACGGGCGGCTTGTCTATTCCCAAAATGGGAGCTTCGGATTTCGGCTATCGACTGGCGCGCCAGTTTGGACTGGCTGTACGCGACACGAGAGCAGGACTGGTCCCTTTTACATTTTCAGGTGCTGCGCATGAAATGAGCGAACGGCTCGCGGGCGTCAGTGTGGCCTCGGTCATCGAATGCGGCGCTGTGTCATTTGACGAGGACTTGCTGTTCACCCATCGTGGCTTGAGCGGGCCGGCGGCCCTGCAGATCTCGAGCTACTGGATGCCGGGTGACGACATCGAGCTTAATCTCATGCCCGCGGCTGATGCGGCGCAGGTGTTATTGCAGGCCAAGGCCGAGCATCCGCGCTCGCGCCTGCGTACAGTACTCACGCACCACTTGCCGCGAGCGCTGGTACTCGAATTACAGGCGCTGTTCTGGCCCGACAGCGCGGAGACGGCCATCGGCGAATTGCCCAATGCACGGCTGCAATCCATAGCGCAGCAGTTGCAGCGATGGACCTTGCGGCCGGCGGCAACCGAAGGCTACCGGACCGCGGAAGTAACCCTTGGCGGTATCGATACGGATGAACTGTCGTCGCAAACCATGGCCTGTAAACGTCAGCCTTCGCTCTACTGTATTGGCGAACTGGTCGATGTGACCGGTCATCTCGGTGGCTTCAACTTCCAGTGGGCGTGGGCCTCCGGTCACGCAGCGGGCCGCTCTGTCTGAGACCGGAGATTGAATTAGAATAGGCTACGGGCACTGGCGTGTGCCCCATACTTAAAACAAGAAAAAGCGGGAGGCAGGTTGATGGGCAAGTTGATACGGGGATTCTGGGCGGCCGCGGTACTGGGTTTGTTAATGAATGTTGCGGCGGCCGAAGATATTGCAGGGGCAATAGAGCACCCGCTGATCAGTCGCTACCCGGGCCAGGACATTGCCTGGCAGCAAATCGAGAATTACAGGCCATACCGAGTCGCAGTCGGTCCAGTTACGGGTTACCGAAGAATCGACGACTGGATCGATACGGAAGGTCGCGTGACCCGTACTTTCTACCGCTACCGGGGCAGCGATCGGTCTTACAGCGAAATCTACAAAAATTATCTTGAAGGCCTGGAGGCGCAGAAATTTGAAATTCTGGGTGCTGGCTTCTTTCCCGATCGCAAAGGTGCAGCGATTGGTTCCGGCAACTGGATGACAGCATTTTATGCGGCCAATCCTCTCAACAAGGGTGGCGAAGCAAATTCCCTGTTCGCGGGTACGTCGTCATCAGGCGGCGCTGGTTCTATCGTTGCGCGCAAAGAGCGGGCAGCTGGCACGGTGTATGTGGTGTTGACTGTGGAGCAGCATTCGGCTGACTACGTCGGCGCGCTGATTGATATCATTGAAGTCGAGGCAGCGGAAACCGGCCTCGTAGTAGTCGATGCGGAGGCGATCGGTTCCGACATTGAAGAACTGGGCCGGGTAGTACTCGATGGCATCGTGTTCGACTTCGACAAGGCGAGCCTGTTACCTGAGTCCGATGCCGCCCTCGAAGCCATCGCGACTTATCTGAAAGCCAATCCGGACAAGCGTTTCTACGTGGTGGGACATACGGATTCGGTCGGCACCTTTGCTTACAACCGGAAGTTGTCGGCAGACAGGGCGCAAACCGTCGTATCCACCCTGGTTTCACGTTTTGCCATCGACAACAGCCGCTTGCAGCCGCACGGTGTCGGGCCGCTGGTCCCGGTGTTCTCTAACTCGAGCGATGCCGGGCGTGACAAAAATCGCCGGGTGGAACTCGTCGAGTGGCAGCGGGAAGAATAGCGACGACGATCTGCGCCGCTGTGCCGCGCAACTGGCCTTAGCAGACCGGCGTTCTGTCAACCGCACGCTCGTCGAGGAAGCGTATTAGCTGCTCGCGTAACCAGCAGTTGCCCGGTTCGTTGTGCACGCGGCCGTTCCAGAGCAGCGCCATGTGCAAGTCGGGAAACTCGACCGGCATCGGAAACGCCCGCAGTGGAAAATAGCTTGTGCGCACCAGTGACTCAGGGAGGATAGCGATGAACTCCGTACCTTGCAGCATGCGCGGTACGAGCAGGTAGCCGTCGACAGCCACCCTGACATCACGCCGGATGCCCGCGGTTTTGAACAGATCGTTAACCGGGTCGCCCACGGTCATTGACAGGGCCGAAGCTGAAACGTGGCTGTGCGTTTCCAGATCCTGCCGCGTCAGGGTGGTTTGCTGCGCGAGCGCACTGCCGGCGGCAACGGCGCAAACATAGCGCTCCTTGAGTATCAGGCGTTGTTTCAGGCGTTCCGGTGCGTAGCGCAGGCTCGATATCGCCAGATCGACAGCCCCGCTCGCCATGCGCTCGACGGCTTCGGCCATCGGCAGCGCGTGGATCGCGATGTGTATGCGCGGATAGTCTTTCAGCACGTTCGCAATGAACGGCGCAATCACGATCACCTGTGCAAAGTCACGAGCGACAATCGAAAACTGGCGGTCCTGGTGCGCCGGATCAAAGTCGGGTTCAGAGCCCAGTGTCTCGATCCGGAACAGCACATCCCGGACCTGCGGCGCCAGAAACTCGGCTTTTACGGTGGGCGTAACACCCCTTTGTTCCCGCACAAACAGTGCATCGTCAAACACGAGCCTCAGGTTCTTCAGCACCGCGCTGACCGTCGGTTGCGTCAAACCCATGCGCTGTGCGGTTTTCGTGACACTGCGTTCCTCAATCGGGGTGTCGAACACGCGCAGTTGCCGGTAGTCAAGCGAGCTTATATCAGCCATTTCAATATCATGTATAGATAATATTTCGTAGATATATAACAGCGCCGGTCCTATTCTCGCAAGCGGCACGAAACAGCATTCAAACTTTTTCGGGGGACATTGTGCGAAACCTAATCAGAAACAAGCCGCTGGTGGCGACCATCCTGGCGGCCGGTGTGGCGGGCAGCATGCCCGCACTGGCGCAAACTTCAGACAGCCGCAGCGGCGGTATCGAAGAGATCGTTGTAACGGCGAACAAGCGTAGCGGCGTGACGTCGCAGGATCTCGCCAGCAGCATCATTGCATTCGACACTGACACGCTGGAGAAAATGGGCGTTGAGGAGTTCGTGGACTTTTCACGTTCGACACCGGGCCTGGACGTTATCGATGTCGGGCCGGGCCAGAAGCAATACCTGATCCGTGGCTTGAGCGGTGCCGGTGAGTCGACTGTTGGTGTCTACTACGACAGCATTCCGATGACCGGCAACGGTCAGGATCCGGTCTCCTTTGGCGGCAACCAGCCCGACCTGGACATGTTTGATACACAACGCGTTGAAGTTTTGCGTGGCCCGCAGGGCACGCTGTACGGCGCAAGCTCTTTAAGTGGTGTTGTTCGCATCATCACGAACAAGCCGGACGCGAGCGCGTTTGCAGCCAAGCTGGCACTCGATGGCGCAGGTGTCTCGGGCGGCGACTCGAACTACAGCGCGAAAGGCATGATCAATATCCCGCTGGTAGAAAATGTATTTGCGATTCGCGCGGTTGGCTACTACGACCGCCTCGGCGGCTTTATCGACAACGGTGTGCTGTACAAAGGGCCTGCGGACAATAGCTGCTACGGACCCGGCACAGATTTTGGCGAGACAGACCCGGAAGTGATTCTAGATCCTGCCTGCCAGGATGGCGTGTCCGCCTTTACCAAGGTCAATGAGCACGAACGCACAGGCGGACGCCTGTTTGCCCAGTGGGACATTTCCGACAACTCAAGTTTGCTGTTCCAGACCTTTGTGCAGAGCCTGACGTCTAAAGGCCGCAACTCGGCAAACCCGATCGATTCCGAATACTTCGTCGGCCCTCCGTTCATCGACGGCGGCAATCGCTTCTTCACGCCAGGCGTGGGTGAAGACCAGACCAACGTGCGTGGCCATGAACCCTACGACGAGGACCTCAGCATTTTTGCCGTCGAGTATGAGCACGGCTTCGATTGGGGAACGCTGACTGCAACAGCGAGTTATCTTGATCGCGATGTACAGTCCCGCATCGACTCTTCGAGTCCTGCGCGCCTGCACCGGCGTTTCTATGAAACGCCGCTCGGCCCCTGGGGCGGCGTAACGCCGAGCCCGTTCGACCGGCTGGTCGTTGTACAGGATATGCAGGCGGAACTCTGGAACCTGGAAGTTCGGCTCGCGAGCAGCTTGCCGGGTCCACTCAATTACATCGTGGGTGCTTACCACGCAGACCGCACATTGAAAGTCGACAGCAAGGGGCTGGCCGCTGATCCGCGCACCGGCGAGATCCTGATGGGCGAAGATCCTTATCTCGATCGCAATGCGACCAACGATACGACCTTGTCGGCCGTATTTGGTGAGGTTTACTACGATGTCACTGACAAGGTAGAACTGCTGGGTGGCGTACGCTGGTTCAAGACCGAGCGTGATCAATTCAGTAATCTCGTTGTACCGTTCCTGCGCTCCGAGATCATTGGCGGCCCGGCTGGCGTCGAAACCAATACGCCTGCGAGCGAAGACGACGTCATCTTCAAGGCTCAGCTTACCTACCGTTTTGACGAGGACCGCAGCCTCTACGTGCAATTCTCCGAAGGCTTCCGTGCGGGTGGCGTGAACGCACAGATAACGCCGACCATACCGGACTCTTTCGAATCAGATCAGACCCAGAACATCGAAGTCGGATTGAAGTCGCTGTGGGCTGACGGGCGCTTCCTGCTCAATCTCGCGGCCTACCAGATCCAGTGGGACAACGTGCAGATGAAGGCGGCCTTCACGAGCCAGTTCAACGGCCTCGTCAACTGCACCGAGCAAAACGACGCCATTGAATCAAACGGTATCGAAGTCGACATGCAATATGCATTTACCGACAACCTGACGGCCGGACTGAACTTTACGCAGATGGATTCGACCTGGCAGGTTGATGCCGATGCCTGCGTCTCACCCGATATCGTGGCACAGCTTAGCGATCCACTCGGTGCCATGGCGGGCGACAAGCTGGTGGGTGTCCCGGACTTTTCTGGCAGTGCCTTTGCACAATACGACTGGGCGTTGGGTAGCGGTGCAGCCTATGTACGCGCTGATGTGCAGTTCCAGGGCGAAGTGGATGTCAACGAGCCACGTCCGGAACGCAATATCCCGAACCCGTCGTACGTGTTCGGTAATCTCAAGTTCGGCATCGACTGGGAACGCTACTCGGCAGCGCTGTATGTGCGCAATGTCACCGATGAAACGGCCTGGTTGTCGCTGTTCAATAATTTCCAGCAGGAAAACCGTGTGACAGTTAATCAGCCGCGCACCATCGGTGTGAATTTCCAGATGCTGTTTGACTAGGCAATGACGGGTTGGCGGCTAAGCGCCAACAACAGGCAATAGAACGACCCGGGTTCGATGCCGGCACCCCCTGGCGGTATCGGGACAGGCAGCAGGCAACGTGTGCTGCCATGCCCCGCGCAGGAGATGGAAGTTTTCCTTGCAGGTGTAAATGACCTGCAAAGCTAACCCCGTCTCCTGCGCGCTTTCGGGCCGCAATAGGATGATGACAATGCAATTGAAATCAGGAAACGCAGTGTTGAGGCTGCTGCTGGTGGCACTAGCAAGCGTTCCTTGCGCGGCGCTCGCCGCGCCGGATCTCAGCGGAGTCTGGATTCTGTATCGTGCGGAAGACTTTGCAGAGCCGCACCTGACAACGGCGGGCGAGCAATTTCGCGAACATTACGACTTTGGCAAGGACGATCCCGCACTCTCCTGTATTCCTGCAAGCTGGACCCGCGTGTTCTCAAACCCGAATACCCCCTTCGAAATTCAGCAGCACGCTACGAAAATCACACTGCGGCATGAGCTGTTCGATATAGAGCGGGAAGTGCCGCTGATTAGTGACTTTGATGGGGCGCAGCATGTTCCCGGCAATCCTGAACTGCCGACACTCGGTTCGTCGGTAGCGTGGTATGACGGCGCCGCTTTGCTGGTGCATACAACTGACTACGGTGACCAGACGCGGGTGTTGTCGACCATTCGCGGCTGGGCCGGTTTGCCGCAAAGTCCGTTGCTGGCAACGCTTGAGCGCTACGAGGTCATCGACGGCAAGTTGTCGTTAAGAATCACCCATTTCGATCCCGCCATGTACACCGAACCGCTCGTCGTTAGCTACCTGTTCGACGCGGAGCCGGACTTTTCGGTTGAGGTCTACGGTTGTGAGCCCGAGGCCGCCGAAGTGCTGACCATCGATGCAGATAACGGAGTAGATTGAGAATGACTGTAATTGCAAGAACCCGTGGCATTCGGACAAACCTGAAAAAGCTGACAGTTGTTCTGTTGTTAAGCCTGTGGCTGCCGACCGCTTATGCGCACCATTCGGTACCTGTGAATTTTGACATGCAGTCAGACCATTCGGTGACAGGTGTCCTGACCGACATCGCGTGGCGCAATCCGCACTCACACCTGGTTCTCGAGGTCACGACCGACGACGGTGGCACAGAGAAGTGGCTGGTTGAATGGAATGCGGTCAACACGATCCGCCGCTTATCAGGCAAGCTTGGTTTTTCGCTGGATGACTTTGTGCTCGGTGAAACGATCACGGTGCAGGGCTGGATTGGGCGGCACGACAAGAGCATCTACTTGCGCAGTGTGATCTTCGAGGACGGCCGCCATGTGGAGTGGAAGACGCGCCTGAGCCCGGCGGAGCAAGCAAGCAAATAAGTCGAGTCCCGGGCGGCAGCGCCCCGATCAGATATTCTTGCTGAGCGCCTTCACGACGTAGCCACCGGACTTCTCGTCCAGTTCAAGTTCCAGTTGTTCGCGCTTCTGTGCCTCTTCGAGCAAGTCGCTGAACGAACTGAAACCATAATAGGACTCATTGAACCCGGGCCGTCTACGTTTCAGCGTCTGCTTGATCATTGATCCCCACAGCTTGGCCCGGTCGCCACGTTCGGCATACAGGGCTTCGGTGGTTTCGATAACAAGGTCAATGCCTTCCTGGGCCTTGTCCGCTTTCTTGCGGGTGCGCTTTTTCTTGCTGCGCGGTGTCTTTGACCTGGTTTTCGTGGCGTCGGCGGCTTTCTCGTCGCTGGCCGTCTCTTTCGTGACCAGGTCGTCGTAGAAGATGAACTCATCGCAGTTGCTGATAAGCAGGTCCGACGTGGAGTTTTTTACGCCAACGCCGATGACGGTCTTCGAATTCTCGCGCAGCTTGCTGACCAGTGGCGAAAAATCAGAGTCACCGGAAATAATGACGAATGTGTCGATGTGTTCCTTGGTATAGCACAGGTCCAGTGCATCAACGACCATGCGAATATCGGCGGAATTCTTGCCCGACATCTTGACGTGCGGGATTTCGATCAGTTCGAAAGCGGCCTCGTGCATGCCAGCTTTGAAGTTCTTGTACCGGTCCCAGTCGCAATAAGCTTTCTTGGTGACAATGCTGCCTTTGAGCAACAGGCGCTCCAGGATCAGGTTGATGTCGAAAGTGGGCGCCTTGATATCGCGAACGCCGAGTGCGACGTTTTCGAAGTCGCAGAACAGGGCGAGATTTTTTTCTCCGTTCATTGTAATGCTCTAGTGCTAATGCTGGCACAAACTATCATAAGCGCATTGCCTGTGCTTGAGTATCAGCGGGCCCGCGCAAATTATGCGAGAACGCAAAAACGGCGCGGGCCACGGATGCCGTTCGGGGCGGTCTGGTTCGCCAGCGGATCGCAGACGAACGGCTGGCGGCAAGCAAAAAGACGCCAACGGACTCGTCCATCGGGGGGCATTGTGCATACAATGCGGTACCAGAACCGATAAAGGCGTGCCCGACCTTGCACAGCAATATATTTTTGCTCCTGAGCGGCCTGCTCGTTGCGGGTTTTCTTTGCCAGTGGGTCGCATGGCGGGTCAAACTGCCATCCATCCTGTTCCTGTTGCTCACGGGCATTGTTGTCGGACCGGTGCTTGGCTTGTTCGACCCGGATGCCGTGTTCGGTGACCTGCTGGAGCCGATTGTTTCCCTGGCCGTAGCGGTTATCCTGTACGAGGGCAGCCTGACACTGAAATTCTCCGAGATTCGCGGCCACGGCGGTGTGGTGCGTAATCTCGTTTCAATCGGTGTGCTAATCACCTGGGTGGCTGCAACTGCGGCAGCCCACTACCTTCTTGGCTGGGACTTTTATCTCGCTGCATTGTTCGGCGCCATTGTCACCGTCAGCGGCCCGACGGTGATTCTGCCCTTGCTCCGAACCATACGTCCGTCCGAATCGATCGCCAATATCCTGCGCTGGGAAGGCATTCTCATTGACCCGGTTGGCGCTATCTTCGCGGTCCTGATGTTCGATTACATCGTTGTCGTGCAGTCGGCCGGCACTGACGCACACGTGTTCAGTACCCTGGGGCTGATTGTCCTCGTGGGAATCGGGCTTGGCGTGCTGGCAGGCCAGGCACTCGGGTTCGTTCTGAAAAAACACTGGCTGCCTGATTACCTGCGCGACTATGCGGCGCTCGCCAGTGTCATCTTCGTCTTTAGTGTTGCAGAGACAATCGAAACCGAGTCCGGTTTGCTCGCGGTTACCGTCATGGGTGTCTGGCAAGCCAATATGCGCGACCTAGATCTTGAGGATATTCTGGACTTCAAGGAAAGCCTGACACTACTGCTCGTCGCCGTGTTGTTCATTATGCTCGCTGCTCGCGTTGATCTTGCCAGCCTGCTCGCACTCGGCGGCGGTGCTGTCCTCGTTTTCCTGTTCCTGCAGATTGTTGCGGGACCGCTGCGCGCCATCGTTTGTGCACTGGGTAGCGACCTTGAGTGGCGCGAGCGACTGTACCTCGGCTGGATCTTCCCGCGCGGTATCGTCGCGGCGGCCGTATCTGCGCTATTCGCATTGCGACTTGAAGGCATGGATTATCCGGGCGCGGAAAAACTCGTACCGATGGTATTCACAATCATTGTCGGTACGGTCGTCGTGCAAAGCCTCAGCGGCCGGCTGGTTGCCAAGTGGCTGGGCATCGCAAACCCCGAACCCACCGGCGCATTGATAGTGGGCGCCAACAACGTGGCATTGTGCTACGCGCAAGCCCTGCAGGCGGCCGGTCACCGGGTGCTGGTCGCCTCAACCGACTGGCGTGGTATCAGCAAAGCACGCATGAAAGGCCTGCCTGTGTTCTATGGCAGCCCGGTGTCGAGCTACGCGGAACGGCATCTTGAGCTGATCGGTATTGGCAACTTGCTGGCCTTGTCACATCGACCCGACCTGAATGAGCTGGCCTGCCTGCGCTACCGCTATGAACTGGGCCGGGATGCTGTGTACACGGTTCGGCAAAAGTCCGAATCGTCGCACGAAAAATTCCAGATCAGCGGCGAGTCGGGCGGCCAGGTATTGTTCGGCGGCGAATTTGCGATGGGTGATCTGAACGAGTTGCTGGAAAAGGGCGCTGAACCGCGCACCACGGAACTGACCGAGAGCTTCGATCTTGCGGCCTATCGGGAAAAATACCCGCAACGCCTGATCCTGTTTGTTACCAGCGCATCCGGCAAAGTCATTTTTCCGATCAAGGTGGATGACGTAAGCGCACCGGCTGGCTCCAACGTGACAGCGTTGTCGATTCGGTCCAACGAGGAAGTCGCCAACTAGTCTTTCCCGCGGCTAGCAGATCACAGCGCCCTCGTGCACAGGACGCGGTTTCGTCGAACAATGGATAGCATCCAGCGCGGAGACGGCGGCTGACCCGGCCGCAATTCAGAACATTTCGGTGTCAATTTCCTTCTGCGTTGCGGCAGGGTAACGCGGTCCACTGACGGTTTCCTGGTTAATCAGGCTTTCAAGACGCTCAAGCAGTTCGGGCGCGAGACTGACATTGGCCGCTGCAATGTCGTCTTCAAGGTGCCGGACACTGGTTGTGCCTGGAATCGCATGCAGATTGCGTGGCTGGTTCAGGATCCAGGCCAGCGCAAGTTGTGCCGGACTGCAACCTGCCTCTTCCGCCAGTTCGCGAAACGCCGGCAACAACTCGCGGTTGCGTTCGAAATGCGGCGCCTGGAAACGCGGCATTCCGCGACGAATATCTTTCTCGGCAAACTGTGCCGGGTCAATATCGACAGCCGTCAGGAAGCCGCGTGCCAGCGGAGAAAATGCAACGAAGGCAATGTCGAGTTCAGCGCAGGTATCGAGCACTGAAATTTCAACGTTGCGGCTCAAGAGCGAGTATTCGGACTGCACGGCTGCAATCGGATGCGTTTTATGCGCCGCGCGGATCCGTTCGGAGGATACCTCCGAAAGCCCGAGTGCTCGAACGTGGCCCTGTTCCACAAAGCGGCTCATGGCACCAATGCTGTCTTCAATCGGGACTTTCTTGTCCCAGCGATGCAGGTAATAGAGGTCGATGACATCGGTTTGCAGGCGTCGTAGTGACGCTTCGAGGTCGCGACGCAGTGCGTCGGGGTGCGCATCGATGGTGCGAACGCCATTCTCGCCGCGCATGCCGCATTTGCTGACCAGTGTGATCTTGTCGCGGTATGGTTTGAGGTACGGGCCGACGAGTTCTTCATTGCGGCCAAAGCCGTACAGGGCGGCGCTGTCGAAGTGATCAACACCGAGATCGAGCGCACGTGCCAGGACATTGAGTGCCGTACGCTTGTCGGGCGGGTGGCCGTAAGCGTGAGACAGATTCATGCAGCCAAAGCCAATGGCATTGACCTCGAAGGGGCCGAGCTTGCGTTTGTTCATAGCGTGGGTTGCTGTTCCTGGGTCGACATGGCAGCGGCAATCAATGGCGTAAACTACATCCAGCGTTTCCAGCGCAGGATCACCGCGACGAGAACCGCACAGATTATCATTGTCGCAACTGACACGCTAAAGCCGAGTTCGCTATTCGTACCAGGCAGGCCGCCGACGTTCATGCCGAGCAGGCCGGTTACAAACGTGAGCGGCAGAAAGATGGCGGCGACGATCGACAGCACGTACATGCGGTTGTTTTGTTCCTGCGCGATTACGCTGAGGTACTCTTCCTGCAACACGATTGCGCGTTCGCGTGCGAGATCGAGGTCTTCGACATAGCGCGTTATTCTGTCGGCTTCTTCACGTATCTGCTGGATCTCAGCCTCGGGAAACCAGTGGCCCGGGTTGCGGTAAAGGCGCTCGAGTGCATCGCGTTGCGGTGCGACGAAACGACGAACATTGGCGATCTGCCGGCGCGCCAGGCCCAGCGATTGCCGCTGCCCCTGTGGCGAGTCATCCGAGAGCTTGTCCTCGATCTGCAACAGCCGATCCTCGATCTCGTCCACGAAGTTACCGATACGGTCAGCCAGCCGATCGATAAGATCGGCCAGAAAACTGCTTGAGCTGGCAGGGCCTTCGCCCGTTTCCAGTGCGGCCAGCATGTCCTGGATAGCGAGCAGCTTGCGTCGGCGGGAGGTGATGATCCGGTCCTTGTCGATCCACACGCGGATGGACACCATGTCCTCCGGGTCGTCGCCCGGGTTCATGTTCACGCCGCGCAGCGCAACAAGCAGGCCATCGGCCTGCGCGACCGCGCGCGGGCGCGTCTGGTTGACGGTCAGGCCGTCGACCGCAACATCGGGCAAACCGGATTGTTCAGCGAGCCAGTGATAGGTGCCGTCTTTGGTGAAATCGAAGTGCAACCAGAGGACGCCATCCGCAGCCGTCCAGTTTGCGACTTCACTGGCGGCAAGCGCGCGTGCACCGCCGTTACCGTCCAGCACCTGCGCGTGAATAAGGCCTTCGGCGAGCTGTTCGTCGCTCATGTCGAATTTCCGGTGCCGCCATCCAGCTGCACTGCCAGTGGTTTTGCGGTTGCTATGTGGACATCAAGCTGGGGGAAGGCAACGACGATGTTGTTTTGTTCAAACAACTCGACTATGCGAAAGCGAATGTTGCTGCGCACCGAACGGAGCTCGCGTTCGCCGGATACATCGCACCAGAAATAGGCATCAAAGATCAGCGCACTGTCGCCAAAATCTTCAAATACAACCACGGGGTTCGGCTTGTTCTTGCTTTCGTCCTGCTCCAGTACGGCCTGCTCTATCAGTTGTGCCACAAGCTTGACGGGCGAGCCATAGGCAACGCCAACGCGAATTGTGGTGCGTATGGCTTTGTCGACGAGTGTCCAGTTGATCACGATCTTTTCAAGCAGGCTGCTGTTCGGCACCAGCAGGTGCACACCATCCGTTCGGTGGATACGGGTTGAGCGATTGCCGATTCGCTCAACAGTGCCGCGCATGCCGTCGATCTCTATAAAGTCATCAATGCGGATGGGCTTTTCGGCCATCAGGATCCAGCCACTGATGAAATTATTGAGAATATTCTGCGTGCCAAAGCCAACGCCGATAGCAATGGCGCCCGTGACGAAAGCAAAGGCAGTCAGCGGCACGTGTAACAGGCTTAACGCGGTCAGAAACACGACAATGAGAATCAGCCAGAAGACAACCCGGCTAATGGCGTGAATTGCGTCGGGACGCAGCCGACTGTTGGCGAGGCGGCGGTTGAGGATAAAAACGCTGAGGCGGCTGCCGAGATAGCCCAGCAGGATGAGTATTCCTACAGCCGCAATTTGCCCGACAGTCACCGAGGTGCCGAAAGGTTTTGCCGCCAGGATCTGGCTTAAGTCATTCAGCATGCGGGCCTGGTTGCTCCTTGCGTTGCCATTTCAGAAATCGCCTTTGAGACGATACACCGCGTAGACGATGTATGCGACCAGAAGAAAAATGCCCGACAGCCTGCCGATACTGGCGTTGCGCAGGAAGAAGATCGGGATCAATACCGCGGCGAACAGCCACGATACGCTTAGATCGAAAATACCGCCCGCCGGAATGATGACAGGGGCCGCGAGGGCGCTGGCCGGCAATACGATCAACGAGTTGAATATGTTTGAGCCAATCACATTGCCAAGCGCAAGGTCTGACTCCCTGCGCATTGCAGCAACAATGGAGGTGACGAGCTCGGGCATGCTTGTACCCACGGCCACAACGAACAGGCCGATAATTGAAGGCGCAACGCCAAGCTGGGTCGCCAGGCTGACGCTTTGGGTCACGGTTATATGGCCGCCGATGAACAGCAGCGCAAACCCCGCCAGCACCCATAGCCACTGATAGCCAGACTGCTGCTCCGGCGTGACGAGATGATTGCGCGAGACATCAGTGATCAAGGCATCGTCGCGGTTTGCGATGACCACATCCTGCACGGTGATGTAAATAAATATTCCGAACAGCAGCAGAAGCACGACAGCGTCGGATTGGCTGAAGCGCGGCGCACGGTTTTCGAAGACGCCGTCCAGCGCCATAACCGTCATGATTGTTGTGATCAGCAGTAACAAGGGAATTTCCCGCTGGATAACCTTGCCCTTGAGGTCGATCGACTGAATGATTGCGGCCGTACCAAGCACGAGACCGAGGTTGCTGATATTCGAGCCGATCACATTGCCGAAGGCCAGCTCGGTCTGCCCGGTCATGGCGCCCAGGATGTTGACGACGAGCTCGGGCGCGCTGGTGCCGAAGCCGACAACGGTTAGACCGATAATCATCGGCGAGACACCAAATCGGGACGCGATGCGCGATGCGCCGGCCACGAGCGCTGTGCCGCCGCCGATCAGCAGGACAATGCCGAGTATAATGCCGAGGAATGCGAACATGAGCCCTCCGGATTGGTGAATCGGTGTGCGCGGGGTGCAGAGCTCACGATTGAGCCGCGGGTTTGCCTTTGAACTACTGTGTTTGCCGCTCGCGGCCTGCAAGGATTATCGGTGATGCGGGTGGCCACGGCAATCAGGTACACGATATGAGGTTTGTGCCGCGATTCGCTACCATGGCAGGCCATGCCATCAAGCCGCCGTCACTCATCGACCCGTATTGCGCTGCCTGACTACCGTTGGGCGCACTATGACGACGCCACGCTGCTCAATCTGCGCTTCAGCAGTCTGCGACTTCGTTTGCGCAACAGCCTTGCCTGGCCCGATGTGGAGCGCCTGTATGCGGAGCTGGAGCGCCGCGGCTTTGTCTTTCGACCGCATGTCTGGCTGTCCACTGAATGGTTTTCTCCGGACGGCGTTCCGGGTTTTGCCATCCCATTTTATCTTGCACATCCGCGCCTGCGGCAGCTTGAGCGAAACATGATGGGCGATGTCGAGGGTGGCAACCGGAAGTGGCGCTTGCGAATCATGCGGCACGAAACCGGACATGCCATCGACAATGCCTACCGCCTGCGACGTCGTGCCGACTGGCGTCGTGTCTTCGGGCGGGCGTCCGCGCCCTATCCCGACGACTACTCGCCACGTCCGAGTAGCCGCCGCCACGTGCTGCACCTTGGCCACTGGTATGCACAAAGTCACCCTACCGAGGATTTCGCGGAGACATTCGCGGTCTGGATGCAGGCACGGGCACGCTGGCAGCGCGATTACGAGGACTGGCCGGTTCTGCGCAAACTTGAATTCGTCGATGAACTCATGGGCGAAGTCGCTCTGCAGCCACCGAGGCAGCGTAAGCGCTCGGTAGTGGAGCCGCTGGCCGCCGTAGACCAGACCCTGGGCGAGCATTATGAACTCAAGAAGGCTCGCTACGGCGGCACCGAGCGTCGTTACGACAAATGGATGTCGCGCGTCTTCGTGCCGCGCGCACGGCGGCCGCGGGCGATTGCGGCGAGCCGCTTCGTGCGCGAAATCGAGCCACAACTGCGGCGGCTGCTCGAACGGCGGGCGCGACTGCATCCGTACTTTGTCGATCACGCAATACGTACCGTCAGGCAGCGCGCGCGCCAGCTTGATCTCGTGCTCCGAGGCTCGCGGCGCGAGGCCAAGCGGCCGGTCGTGCGATTGCATGAGCGGATTGTGCTCGATGTGCTGCAACGAAACCGGGAGAACTACGCGCTATGAGACGCTACCGCATCCTGCTGCTGACGCACGAGCAGAATATACCGCCTGAGACTATCGACGGGCTTTCGGAGCAGGAGATCGAGCCTTTTGTGACCGAGTTCAATGTGTACGAGACCTTGTGCAATCTCGGTCACCGTGTACGCGTCATCGGCGTGGGCGATCGCTTGTCGGATCTGCGTGAGACCATTCGGGAGTGGCGGCCGCATGCTGTATTCAACCTGCTTGAGGAGTTTTCCGGCATCGCATCCTACGACCAGCACATCGTGGCGTACCTTGAAATGATTCGCCAGCGTTATACGGGCTGTAATCCGCGCGGACTTATGCTTTCACGCGACAAGATACTCACAAAGCAGGTGCTCGCCTGGCACCGTATAGCCACACCGGCATTTCAGCTCTTCCCGTTTGGCAAGCGTTTCGTGGAGCCCAGGAATCTGAAATTTCCCTTGTTCGTCAAATCGGCAAGTCTGGATGCCTCGCTCGGGATCGCGCAAGCGTCTATTGTCGAAGACGTCGCCAGTCTGCGCGAGCGAGTGGCGTTCATTCACGAGCACGTGCAGGACGACGCACTGGTCGAGGAGTATATCGACGGCCGCGAACTCTATATTGGCGTTCTCGGCAACTCCAGGTTAACCACCTTCCCCGCCTGGGAGATGAACTTTGGCACAACCACCAAGCTGCAGTCGGGGATTGCCACTCGCAAAGTGAAATGGGATCGGAATTACCAGAAGAAGCACGGCATTTCGACAGGCCCGGCCGAAGGGCTGGACGCGGCCGGCCAACAGCAACTGGCGAAGCTTGCCAAGCGCATATACCGTGCGCTGCACATTAGCGGCTATGCACGTCTTGACCTCAGGATGCGGCCGGATGGCAGCGTGTTGCTGCTGGAGGCGAACGCCAACCCCGATCTCAGTCTTGGCGAAGACTTTGCCGAATCGGCCGAAGCTGTGGGCGTTGGTTACGACGCGCTAATCAGCCGCATCGTTAATCTCGGGCTTTCCTATATGCCCGAGTGGCGGATGTTCGAGTAGAGCCCGCCCGCTCATTGCATGGCGGTGCAAGCGCGGGCTAGGTCTGTTCTGTGGCCTGCTGTTGGACCTCTTCTTCGTACACCTGCGACGCCGTGTGAGCCGAGGCAAGTGAGTCGGCGAAGGGCACGTGCTTGTCTTCGCTGATCGGGCGCCGCCGCCGCAACATGCGGTAGATGACAATCAAGGTCAGGCCGCCGTGAATATAGGCGATGTACAGGAACAGCCCGCCCGGACCGAAGTATGTCATTGCAGCCGATGCAACCAGCGGGCCGACAATTGCGCCCACGCCGTACATGAGTAACAGCCCACTGGACACGGTGACGTATTCGTCGGAATTGGCGAAGTCGTTGGTGTGCGCGACAGCGACTGAGTACAGCGGAAACGCGATCGCGCCCCACACGGCGCCAATCAGTGTGGTCGAGAAAAAGGAAAGCTGCGCGGCACCGAAGACAGCCGCGGCGCTGACGATCGTGCCGGCGAGGCACATGACGACAAGCACATTGCGCCGGCCGGCACGGTCGGAAATCCAGCCGAAGGGCCACTGCGAGGCCGCACCGCCGAGTACGGCTGCCGTCATGAACCACGCGGCCAGTTCTACATTGCCGGTGACCGTCACCGTGAACACGGGTGCCAGCGCCCAGAATGCACCGTTGGCAAGACCGCAGGCCAGGCAGGCGATGGTGCCCAGGGGGGAGATCCGGTACAGCCGGACGATGTCGATTGATACAGAATGCAGTTGCTCGGGCATCGGCGACGTGGACAGGGCAATCGGCACAGCCGCAATCGATACCAGCACGGATGCCACCACGAACAGTTGCAGGCCATTCGGGTCATATAACAGCATGAGCATTTGCCCGCAGGCCATGACCGTGAGCGTGATCATCACGTAAGTCGCAAAAATAACGCCGCGGTTTTCGTTAGTGGATTGCTCGTTGAGCCAGCTTTCGATCACAACGTACAGCACCGCAAAACAGAAACCCGTCAACATTCGCAACAGCGCCCATACGATCGGATGTACTATTAGTCCGTGTAACAATGGCGACGCGGAGGCGAGTGCTGCCATGGCCAGGAAAACCCGAACGTGGCCGACGCGTTTGATCAGCTCGCCGCCTTTCAGGCAGCCAATAGTGAAGCCGAGGAAGTAAACGGCACCCATCGTGCCGATGGCCAGCGTTGGAAAGTGCTCGAGCGACGCGCGCGTAGGCAGCAGCGTGCCCTGCAGGCCCTGGCCGGTCAGCAGGATCGAAACGCTGATGAGCAGCGCAATTACGGGGCCGAGCGTATTTTTCATAGTGTGATGCTGCGACTTCGTGGCTAGCGGCTAATTTCAGAAAACGAATGTGGCGACGCCGGTCATGCCACCCCAGACGGACTAGAGAAACATGGCGAACCGACAGGAACAACCCTGGCTCGAGATTAGCGACCTGCTGCAAAGCGAAAGCGACGCGGACGCAATTGAAGCCTTGCTCGACGAGCTCGAGCCGAGCGACTTGCTGCATGCGGTTTTTACACTGAAACCGGATGAACAGCGAGCTTTATTGTCTCTGGTCTCACCAAACCGTGCTGCGACGCTGATCGAAGAATTACCCGATGGTCACGTGGCGGACCTGATTCACGAAATGCCGGTAGCGGATTCGGCGCCGATCTTCCTCGAACTCGCCAGTGATCATCGCGTCGACGTGCTTTCAGAGCTCGATGCCGATGAGGCTGAAGCGATCATATCGCACCTCGACGATGAGGACGCGCAGGAAGTTCGCGAGCTGATCTCGTATGAGCCGGATCAGGCCGGTGGCCTGATGATGACGGAGTTCGCATCCTACCCGATGGGCAAATCGGTTCGCGAGGTGGTTGAAGACCTGACGGGCGAGGAGCGTGACTACGCGTTATTGACTGTTCACTATATTTACGTGGTCGTTAAGAAGCGCAAGTTAAAGGGCGTTATACGCCTGCGCGATCTCGTATTCGCCAAACCGGACATGACCATCGGCGAACTCGCCACGCCGGCATTGACGGTGTCGCCCGAAACCAGCCTCGACGACCTTGAGTTCTTTTTTGATGAACACGATATTGCGGCCGTGCCCGTGGTTGACGCGCGCGGCATGCTGCATGGCATCGTACGCCGCAGGGCGGTACTCGAAGCGCTAACCGAGAAGTCCGAGAGCGACAACCTGAAGGCGGCCGGTATTATCGGTGGTGACGAGCTGCGCAGTATGCCGGTGCTGCAGCGTTCGCGGCGGCGCCTGTCCTGGTTGTCGATCAATATTCTGCTGAACATTCTGGCCGCGAGTGTCATCGCGGCCTACGAGGATACGTTGACGGCCGTGATTGCACTGGCGGTGTTTCTGCCAATCGTGTCGGACATGAGCGGTTGTTCGGGTAACCAGGCGGTCGCGGTGAGTATGCGTGAGCTAACACTGGGCGCGGCGGTGCCGCGCGACGTGTTTCGGGTCTGGCGCAAGGAAGCGGCCGTGGGCCTTATTAACGGGCTCGCGCTCGGTACCTTGCTCGGCGTGGCGGCCTGGATATGGAAGGGAAATGCGGTGCTTGGGCTGGTTGTCGGTGCAGCGCTCGCCGTCAATACACTGATCGCCGTTTCAATCGGTGGCACCGTGCCGCTGATCCTGCGACGCTTCAAACTGGACCCCGCCGTTGCATCGGGGCCATTGCTAACCACCGCCACCGACATGTGCGGCTTCTTCCTGTTATTGAGTCTTGCAAGCATGGTCTTGCCCCTGATCACATGAACCGTCCCCTGACGCTAATGGTCCTGCTGCTCTTGCTGCTGGGCCATACTTCGCACGCGGCCGACGATGCCCCCGGCACCTGGCTGATCCTGTCTACCACGGACCGTTTCGGCGCTGCTGATGCGCCAGGCCCATGGCGTTATGCGCTCGACGCGCAATACCGCTGGTTTGACCGGTCGGGTGGCGTCGACCAGGTCTTGTTGCGCCCGGCACTTGGCTACGACCTGACACCCGGGCTGAGCGCCTGGCTGGGCTATGCACAGGTGCGATCCGAGGGTAGCGGCGGTACGCACGTCAAAGAGCATCGTGTGTGGCAGCAACTGGCGTGGCAATTCGACGGGGCAGCGAACAGCCGCTGGTTGTTGCGCGGACGTGTCGAAGAGCGCCACCGTGAAGGTGCTGACGGCACCGGCGTGACGCTACGCCTCATGTTGCGCAGTCGGATTCCGCTGGGCAAGCGGCCGGACCTGAGACTGGTGCTCGCATTGGAGCCGTTTATCGATTTGCGGGATACCGACTGGGGGCTCAATCAGGGCCTCGCGCAACTTCGGACAACGCTTGGCCTGTCCTTCGATCTGCACCGCCGGCTCGGATTCGAGGCTGGCTACCTGAACCAGCATGCGTTTCGCGAGAATCGAACCGACCTCGCCAATCACCTGCTGTACCTCCACTTTCAGGCACGCTTCTAGGGCGGCCCATGAAAAAACAAATGGCAGCCGTGCGTTACGAACGGTAGCCTAGGCGAACCAATGAAAAATCAGACACTCGCCACCGTTGGCTGGCGCGAATGGGTCTGCCTGCCTGAGCTGGGTCTTAAGCGTATCAAGGCAAAGGTGGACACGGGCGCACGCACTTCGGCATTGCATGCATTTGAACTCCGGCCGTTTATGGAAGACGGGCGCCGCCGCATTGAATTCAAAATGCACCCTCATCAGAACGATATGAATACGGTCGTCGTCTGCGTAGCCGATGTGCTTGATGAACGCATCGTGACAGACTCGGGTGGGCACAAGGAAAGCCGCTGGGTGATAGAAACCATGATGGAGATCGGCGACGTTCGCCGACCCATCGA
>JAUHZT010000173.1 GCA_030425905.1 Gammaproteobacteria bacterium | reverse complement strand
CAGCTCATCGTGCAGGGTTTTCTGCGGGCCGACCAGCAACGTTACGGTGCGCTCGTGCTCACGACAGGGAGCAGGCCGCTGCTGAAAGGCGAGATCGAGGTCAAGCTGCGCGAAGACCGCAAGTTAAAGACCGGGAAGAAAAAGCGTGCCGACACGGCTGCGACACTGGCGCAGGCCGACCAGCCTCTGTTCGAGGCGCTGCGAACGCGGCGCAAGGAAATCGCCGACCGTCTCGACCTGCCGCCCTATGTCATCTTCCACGACGCGACGCTCAGGCAAATGGCCGAGCATCGGCCGACTACGGACGAGGAGTTGCTGAGCATCAGCGGCGTCGGCGAGGCAAAACTCGAGCGTTACGGGAGCGAGTTCCTGGAGGTTATCGCTGCCTCTTAGTCTGTCGCCAACACCAGGCTCAGATGAGAGTGAAAACTCCGTTTGCCATATTGTGTGCCAGGATCGGAAAAACCAGGCTGCCGGTTCGCTCGCGCAACCAGAGCAGGATCAACGATGGCAGCGCCGTGATCGCAAACGTCATCGCATCGAAACTAAAGCCGACATCGCCGTAGCCGAACGCATGGACGAGGCCAAACAGTACCGACGTGAGTAGCCCGCCGAAGCCGATGGGAGCGCCCAGCACGTTCGTACGACCTGTGAACGCTTCATTCAAGGCCAGCAACAACAAGCCACGGTAGAACAGCTCTTCGTCCAGTCCGGGCATTGTCCATTGGAAGACTATGGTTTCCAGGTCAGATGGTCCGTTGCCATCCACAATGGCCAGCGTGGTAAAAACACCGCCCAGGACCGCGGTGACGACTGCCGGCGCGTACAGACCTTTGTCCTGGGACAATGTAAGCCCGACTTTCCGCGGGCCGAATAGCGGCGACAGCGCCAGCAACAGGAGTCCGCCTGTCGCAATAATTTTGCCGGTCCAGTTCCACGATGAGCCTGCCGGCAAATTTGGCAACAGGAAAAAACCACGCGTCAGTAATGCATCGTAGAAAACGTACAACACCAGCGCTGCGAGTAGCCAGCCCGGACGGAAACTGCGGGGAGCAACGGTGGCGCCGGCCAGTGCGACAAGCAGGATGATCCCCAGTTGCCCAAGCACGGTGTAGATCTCATTTTGCATCTGCGAAGTACGGCAGGTCCGGAATCGAGCGCTAACACTAGACCGGCGAACTGAACCGTACAAGCGAAAAAAAGCGGACTGATCAATCGAGATTCTCGATCCAGGCACCGGTGCGTCCATGCGGGAACCTTTCCCTGTCTCGCTGCATCTTCGACCGGCACGCCAGTTGAATCGAGAGGAAGGAAGCAATGAGCAAATGGGTTTGTTCGACTTGCGGTTTTGTCTATGACGAATCCCTTGGTTACCCGGAGGCCGGAATTCCACCGGGTACGCGTTGGCAGGATGTTCCTGAAGATTGGACCTGCCCCGATTGCGGCGAACCGAAATCGTCGTTTGAAATGGAGCCGTTTTAATGGCTGGCGAGCGGCGTTCTGCGCTGCCGAATGGTTTGCCGGACATACAGTCGCAGCGGGACAAGCGGGGAATCGGCATCAATGAGGCCGGAATCGAGGGATATCGGTTTCCGGCGGTCGTGACAGATGCCGACGGCGAGCAACAATCGAGTGTGGTTTGCGGTACCGCGTCTGTCGAGGTGACGGCGACGGATCGCGGTGCTCATATGTCGCGGCTGATCGAAATTTTCGAGCGCTTGCAAGGTCGGTGCAGGATCGAGGGTCTCCCGGACCTGTACCAGCACATGTGCCGGCGTAGTCATGCAAATCGTGGTCGGCTGGAGCTGCGGTTGCCGTGGTTTGTTGCCAAGACCGCGCCGGTTTCGGGCATTCGGTCCATGCTTGACGTAACGGCCGCCTACCAAGTCCAGGAAGGAGCTGGCAATGCGGCGATCCTGACGCAACGTCTCGAAGTACCGGTAACCACGCTCTGCCCGTGCTCGAAGGCGATCTCCCGCTTTGGCGCACATAACCAGCGCAGCGTTGTGTGCATTGTATTCGACGCGGGCCCGCCGTTGCCGATCAAGTCGCTGGTTCACCTGGTTGAAAGCTGTGCGTCGTCCGAGTTGTACGGCGTGTTGAAACGCGAAGACGAAAAATTCGTAACTGAGCGGGCCTATGAGAACGCCAGGTTCGTCGAGGACGTCGCTCGTGACGTTTTTCTGGCGCTACGTTACCACCCCGATACCGGCAACATTCGGGTGTCAGTAAAAAGCCAGGAGTCCATACACAACCACGAGGCCTATGCCGTCATTGACGAACGGCAGCCGGTTTTGGGGTGATACCTGGTACGCGGGAACCTTTTCCATGTCACCTGCATCTCCGGGCTACCTGCAACTAACAAATGTGAGAGAAGCAATGTTTCGAAGCCGTTTCCCCATTGTATTTCTGTCCCTGGCGCTCCTCATGTCGGCCTGCGACAGCAACAGCCGGGTATCGTCGCCCGAACAACCGACGGACACGTTCGACCCGCAAGCGACGTTTCGCTATGACACATATGGCGATGAAGCCCTGTGGACCGATGTCCTGCGCTTTCACGAAGTCGTCGAAACTATCAGTCCGGCAACCGCTCTTGCAGTTGGACTCAAGGTAGACGCCGAAGCATTGCCGGATGGTTTGCTGGCGACAGCCGATCTGACTGACCCGGCTACGACGGTGGAATTGCTGCGCCTGGATGCCGTTGTCGGAATCAAGGCAGAGGTAGGAGCGGACGGCCGCGTAAGCCATTTCGGAGTGACCTGCGCGCTTTGTCACTCGGATGTCGATGACTCTGTGGCGCCAGGCGTTGGGTTTCGGCTTGATGGTTGGCCTGCCAAGGACCTGGATCCCGGGTTGATCCTTTCCCTGTCGCCGTTTTTCGACGACAAGCCGCAACTGCGTGCGGAATTACAGTCCTGGGGTCCGGGCATGTATGACCCCTACTGGAACCTCGATGGCATCAGCGACCCGGTCGTCATCGCGCCGGCGTATGGACTCAAGGATGTCGCGCTGGAGACGTACACTGGTGAAGGCCCGGTTTCCTACTGGAATGCCTACGTCGCTGTCACACAAATGGGCGGGCAGGGAAACTTTGAAGAACCGCTGCTTAACATCAGCGTTACGGCCGATCCGGACCTGGTAACGCCGAAATTGCCGGCGCTGCGCGAATACCAGGAAAGCCTGCTTGCGCCAGCGCCTCCGCCGGGCAGCTTCGACGCGGCGGCGGCCGAACGGGGCAGGCAACTGTTTGCGGGCAAAGCGGAGTGTTCCGGATGCCATGTCGGCCCACAGCTGACCGATGCCGGCGTGACCCTGCACGAAGCACACGAAATCGGTGCAGATCCACTGTATGCAACGCGCACCATTACCCGGCGTTACCGGACGACACCGTTGCGCGCCCTCTGGCAGCACCCACCGTACTACCACAACGGCGAGTTCGAGACGCTGGAGGCTGTGGTCGCTCACTACGACCTGGTGTTGAACCTGGGTCTTGCAGGGGACGAGCAATCCGATCTCGTCGAGTACCTGAAATCGCTGTAACGCCGACACCGATTTCGTCACCGGGAACCTTTTTGCAGTGAGTTGCATCCTTGACATAACGAACACGCGATGCAACCGCTGGGCTCATAACTAAACGTGATCCAAGGAGTAAACAGAGATGAAAAAAATGCACAGCCAGGGACAATCGACAGCGTTGCTGACCGAAACGGCGCGACAAAGCCGGCGCCGGTTCATCCAGCAAACGGCAGGCCTGACCTTTTCCGGTGTTGCCGTGGCGATGCTGGGAGGTCAGTCATCGGCACGTGCAGAAGGTGCCAATGATATCGAGGTCAGCCAGGATATTCGTATTCTGAATACTGCAATTGCAGCGGAACACGAAGCCGTTGCTGCCTACCAGGTCGGGGCTGAAAGCGGCTTGCTGGAACCTGCCGTACTCAAAGTTGCGGCCAAGTTCCAGGGTCACCACCGCGAGCATGTCGATGCGCTGGCGAAAGCGGTCCGAAGCCTCGGTGGCACGGCAACCGATGCCCGCGACAGTTACGACTTCCCGGTCGACCGTCTGAACAACCAGTCCGATGTACTGCACTTCGCCGCGGGGCTTGAGCGCGGTGCGGTGAGTGCCTATGCCGGAGCGATACCGGTGTTCGACAATCGCGATCTCGCGGCTGCTGCTGCAAGCATTCTCGCCGACGAAGCGATGCACTGGGCAGTCCTGCGGCACGCACTGGGACTCGATCCCGTACCCGACGCTTTCTACTCCTGATTGCGACCGGTTTGCGATGTACGAATCCCTTCGAACCAGGCTATTGGCGTTGACGGTGTTGCTGGCGGTGTGCCTCGCTGCAGCAGCGTCTTCGCCAGAGGAGACAGTTAATCTTGCGGCGGGAGAGGATATTTACAACCGTTGTATCGGTTGCCATTCACCGGATCGGAACCGAACGGGTCCTATGCATTGCGGTATTCTGGGACGGGCTGCCGGTAGCGTCGAAGGGTTCGAATACTCGCGCGCGATGCGCGATGCTGATATCACGTGGACAGCCGAAGCGCTGGACCGGTTTCTCCAATCGCCCTTCGCTATGGTGCCAGGCACGACGATGGGATTCGCCGGGTTAGCTGATGCAACCGAGAGGAAGCAACTCGTTGCCTGGCTTGCGACGCTTACCGCTGCTTCGCCACACTGCGCCGGGCTCGTCAACGACCCCGGCAATACCAAGGAGATGAAATGATCGAGAGCGTCAGGAACATTGAATTGACAGACAGGGGTTGCGACCGTGATCTCGTCACCCGCCTGGACGACGGCGACTTCACGGCTTATGAAGATATCATGCGGCGCTATAACCAGCGGCTGTTTCGCCTGGCACGCAGCATCGTACGCGATGACGCCGCGGCTATTGACGTGGTGCAAAACGCTTACATTCAGGCATTTGAACACTATTCCGAATTGAAAGACCCGGATGCCCTGGGCGGCTGGCTGGCAGCTATTGTCCGCAATGCCGCCCTGATGCATCTGCGCAGAACGAGGCGTTACGAAACCATGGAAGATTCCGAATTCGAAAAAGTACTTCAGCTCAACCGTCCCGAACGTCAGCAAATGCAGCCGGACCGGGAACTGGCCAACAGCCAGCTTCGCCAGGTGCTGGAGGATTGTATCGACGAACTACCGGATGCTTTTCGTACCGTGTTCATGATGCGTGCTGTGGAACAGTGCAGTGTGCAATCCGTAGCAGAGATTCTCGATATCAAGGAAGCCACGGTAAAGACGCGCTTCCACCGGGCTCGCAAGCTTTTGCAGGAAAGGTTGCAGGAACTGGGAGACGTTGCACACGTTGGCGTCCATGAATTCGCCGGGCATCGTTGTGACATGATCGTACGAAACGTCCTGGCTCGACTGACGAGCCAGTAACAAAAGGGGTCAGAGCCCACTCCGAGCGGGCTCTGACCCCTTTTGGATCACGCGACCTCGGTTGTCAGAACTGGATCTGCAGTCCGGCGATCACGTTCCA
>JAUHZT010000172.1 GCA_030425905.1 Gammaproteobacteria bacterium | reverse complement strand
CCAGGATGCCTAGCACGGCAACACCGCGCAGCGTATCGAGACTGGAAATGCGTTGGCCACTTGCAACCGGCGCCGCGCCTGCAAGTTCAGTCGAAGATTTTTCAGCCGCCATGTAACTCCCCGTGTCGCTGCGGTTCGCCGGGTTCCGCCAGCTATATTCTTGTTATCGACAGGCTGGTCTCGAAAGACCACCGAGCATCGGCGAGCTGTTTAGAATAGCGCATGAAGTGTTGTATTCATACCGATGATTTTTGACGAATATTTGCTTGATTTTTGCCCCTCGAACGACATACTTGGCCATGGGCAAACAAACTGAAAGGAGGTGATCCATGTCTAGTGAGATTCAAGAGGTATCGCAGCGGCGGACGGGTCTTATGCGGATGATGGAGCAACCTTCCAGCGTCTACTGACTACCACCCTTCGGTACTGATCTCACCAAATGCAAATGCCGCCCTCGGGCGGCATTTGTTTTTTTGCGAACGCGTCTGCGAACGCCTCTCTTACCGAAATTTTCAGTCGGAAAGCCTACAAAATATCTTCGAGAACATTTAACAGATCGTCCAGCTCCGCGTGGCTGTTGTAATGCACAGGCCCCACACGAACGGCACCGCCATTTTCGTAAAGCCCGAGTGATTTCGCGGCCTCTACTGCGTAATTATGCCCGCTCCATACAAACATATTGTGCTCGGCAAGCTGCCGCGCGATATCAGCCGGAGCGCGTTGCTTGTGCGTGAATGAGACCGTCGGCACACGCCGGTCGAGCGCATCAATTGCCGTTATGCCCTGTACGGTCACTCCGCTCAGGCTGGTGAGCCCGCCAATCAGGTGTTCGGCAAGATCGCGTTCGTAAGCAAAC
This sequence comes from Gammaproteobacteria bacterium, assembly GCA_030425905.1. Lineage (GTDB taxonomy): Bacteria > Pseudomonadota > Gammaproteobacteria > Steroidobacterales > Woeseiaceae > UBA1847. The sequence continues at coordinate 4,758 of JAUHZT010000172.1, read as the reverse complement.
AACAGTCCCATCGCAGAACGTAATGTCGCGCGCCGATCTCCCGTTTCCAGCGATGCAGCCGCCTGGCCACCCGCCATTGTCTCGCCAATCCATGCGAAGTAGTCCACTGCCGCCGCCACGCCGGCGATACCTTCGTGGCTCTGGGTGCCTGTTTCGAAACACCAGGGAAGCTCGTCGGGTGCGGGTCGAACTTTGTAAGGCTCGAGCTGCTCCAGCAATGCGCGCCTGCCCCAGAGAATTCCCTGGTGAGTTCCGAAAAACTTGTAGGCCGAGCATGCGAGAAAGTCACAGCCGATAGCCTGCACGTCGGTTGTAACATGCGGGACGGACTGCACCGCATCGACAAATGTCCACGCACCAGCCGCTCGTGCGCGTCGACTAACTTCTGTTATGTCGTTGATCGTTCCGAGCAGGTTGCTTGCACCGCCAATGCAAACGAGCCGAGTGTGCTCATTGAGCAAGGTGTCCAGTTGCGCCAGATCGAACTCAAAGCTGTCAGTGTCGAAGCTCAGCCAGCGGACCTTGAGGCCGAAGTCACGCGCCATCAATACCCACGGCTGGACATTTGCATCGTGATCCATGCGCGAAAGTATTATTTCATCGCCCGCTTTCAGGTGACGACCGATCGAACGCGACAGATGTAACGTCATCGTCGTCATATTCTGGCCGAATATGATCTCGTCAGAATCGGGGGCATTGAGAAAGTCGGCCATTGCTGAGCGTGCTTCTGCAACAAGCTTGTCCGCAAGACCTGCGGTTACAAAGTCACCGCCAAGATTAGAGTTGGCCTCTAACAGGCAATGACTGACCGCATCTACAACGCGCTGCGGCACCTGCGTGCCAGCAGGATTGTCGAAATAGTAGCGGGGTTTGCCCGCGTCCATGATTTGCAGTGCCGGAAACTCGGCACGTACTCTTTCAAGATCGAAACTCATAATGTCCCGCGTCGTTTATTCCTGAGCATCGCCGCCCCACTTCTCGCGATGCGCATCCTCGGCCTGTTGCCGCACCTTCTGGTGCCGACGCGTAAGGAGTAAAGAACCAGGGTCGCAGACTTCCGCCTTGATAACGCCAAGGTCCGAAGCCGCATCAAACAGGCTCGGATACCACCGCTCCCAATTTGGCAGCAGACGCTCAACTTCTTCACGCAGGTTCATTGCCGCAATGTAACTGAGCGCCCGTGGCAAAACAATGACCGCTGGCACAGCCTGCATAGCCGCTTATTCTTCCAGCAAACGCAAAGCGATCATCAGGCCCGCGAACAATACGCCACCGGCGGCCATCATTCCCATCGACGGAACGCCCGCCAGTGATTCAGCGAACAGGCCTGTACTCGCATCCAGAAACGCGCCATACGCAAGCCCGATAAGCGCCACCATCGGCTTGAACGCGATTGCACCACCAATCGCAACAGCCGAGCCCAGACACCAGCGACGAATTCGTTGTCCGCGCCGAATCTGCGCGACCACGCGTTCGCTAAAGCCGTCGTCTGCCACAGGCTCGCTCGCAAACAGCGCGCGCAGCGCAATATCTTCGGGATCCTGTGCTTTCTCAGCCATGTTGACTATCTTGGATTTCAAAACGAGTCCTGATTTTTTCTTTCGCGCGAAAGATTATTGATTTAATCGTGCCAACGGGTTGCCCTGTGGCATCCCCGATTTCCCGGTGCGATAACCCGCACGCATACGACATCACCATAATTGCCCGCTCCTCTTCACTTAATACCGCCATCATTTTTTCGAGATCGGGAATTTCGTCAGACTGCACACTATAGCTACGCAACTCCGCATCGGCGACATGCCCGGCCTGCTCCAGAATTTCACCATAACGTTTCGATTTTCGTTTTGATTGCAGAAATGTGGTGTAGGCCACTTTCAGCAACCAGCCGATAAAAGACCCTCGCCCGGAGTACGTCGACAACTTTTGCCACGCATGCATGAAACAGTCCTGCGCAAGATCATCGGCCAGAGTTACGTCACCTGCCAGTTTGCGCAAGAACGTACGTACCTGCGACTGATGGCGACCAATCAGCTCACCATAGGCCCGTGTATCCTGTGTCGACAGGACCAGTGCAATAAGACGATGGTCTTCGCTTTCGTTGCTGGACGTCACGTTCGTTGTGCCTGCCTTTGACTATAGGGTACGCCGACCGAGGTCGGCTCCGCGTCAGTCACGCGACGTAAAGCGCCACATTGCCAGGTAGGCAATGCCAAGCATAAACGGAAATGCCGCAGCCGCCAGCAGGCCGCGTTGCGCATCATCAGTCGGGTCTGGAACAACAAAGCTGCACAGGAACATACCGCCGGCAATACCGAGCCAGATCAACGCGATGCGCAGATCCTTGTCTTTCGATGCCTTCGGGTGTCCAAGCCGATCAATCATTTCCGGACTCAGGTCGTGACCTTTGTCGAGTGCCAGCCTGACCGTCTGTTGCATGTCTAAACGTGCCCGGTAACGAAACCAGAAATACAGACACATCACGAGCGTAATTCCCGAAAACATTACGATTGGAATGAAATCCTCTGTCACTTTGCTTACTCCATTGTTGATGCAGATCAAATAGCTGCGTTCTGCAGTCTAGATGCGCGCCGACGCCAAATTGGATGCAAGAACATATCTTGCTGATTTTAAAAGCATTAAATAGGCGACCTCGCTACCAGTCAAATACTTTCGGCAACCCAGGTAACCCCGTCACCCGGCGCCAGCCGTTTACAGCGGGTATGGACGTACAGACACTCAGTCGCAATCTCGCCAGCCTTCCAAGCCGTTTTGCCGATCCTCGCTACTACCAGATCGTCACTCTGAGCTCGCTGCTGGTATTCGGCGTAAGCGCCCTCGAGTTTGGCATTCAATGGCAGCACGCCGTTTTCATTACCGGCACGGCATTGCTCACGCAGTACCTCGCAGGCCGGTTGACCGGCGCTGCGACATTCGACCCCCTGAGTGCATTAATCACTTCGCTGTCGTTAACCATGTTTCTCAGAACCGACCAGGCGGTTTTCGCGTTTCTCGCAGCACTCATTGCAATCAGCAGCAAATACCTGCTACGGGTCAAGGGCAAGCACATCTTCAATCCGGCCAATGTCGCCATCGTGGTGCTGGTACTCGGTAGCGATCACGTGTGGATTGCGGCTGGCCAGTGGGGCAGTGCTGCACTCGGTGCCTTTGCGCTGGCTTGTGCCGGCTTCATCGTGCTGACCCGGGCACGACGTGCCGAGACAACCTGCTGCTTCCTGTTTGTGTACGCGAGCCTGCTGTTTGCTCGTGCCCTGTGGCTGGGCGATCCGCTGACGATTCCCTTGCACCAGTTGCAGAACGGGTCGCTACTCATTTTTGCATTTTTCATGATTTCAGACCCAAAAACGACGCCAGACTCACGCGCAGGCCGAGCACTGTTTGGAGCGCTCGTCGCGGTTGTTGCGGCGTTTGTCCAGTTTGGTCTGTTCAAACCCGGCGCACCTGTTCTTGCGCTGGTCTTTTGCTCCCCACTCGTGCCCCTGATCGACGCTTTGTGGCGTGGCGGACGGTACCAGTGGTCCGGCAAATCCAGTACCCAACCAATTCCTCAAACGGAGTACCTCCATGCGCATTCTGATACTACTGCTTACCGCCTCCCTGAGCGTCTTTCTCGCTCATACCGCACAAGCCTTCTGCGGTTTTTACGTCGCCAAGGCGGATACCGCACTGTTCAACCGGGCCTCACAGGTGGTACTTGTCCGCGATGGCAACCGGACAGTAATCACGATGGCCAATGACTTCCAAGGCGATGTACAGGACTTTGCCATGGTGATACCCGTGCCGACGTTTATCGAACGCGAGCAGATTAATGTCACCGACAAGGCGGTACTTGAACACCTTGATGCCTACACGGCACCGCGGCTCGTTGAATACTTCGACGCCGACCCGTGCGCGAAACTGGAAACGCGTTTGTTCAGCAGTGCTGCCGGATCGCGGACTTCGGTGCAGGATAGTGAGCAGGCCAGGGCTTTGGGTGTTGCCATCGAAGCCAGCTATACCGTGGGTGAATACGACATCCTCATTCTCTCCGGTACCGAAAGCGACGGCCTTATCAAGTGGCTCAATGACAACGGCTACCGTGTTCCGCGCGGTGCCGATAAGGTCATCGGCAGTTACCTGAAACAGAATATGCGCTTCTTTGTCGCCAAGGTTAACCTTGCCGCTCAGCAGCAGTCCGGACAAACCTACTTGCGCCCCCTGCAGGTTGCGTTCGAGAGTAAGAAATTCATGCTACCGATTCGCCTTGGCACTCTGAATGCCAAAGACGAGCAGGAACTGTATGTTTACACCCTGACCCGAACCGGCCGTGTCGAAACAATCAATTACCGCACTGTCAGGTTACCCAGTAACACGGAAGTCCCGGAGTTTGTCGAAGATGAATTTGCAGACTTTTACCGCGCCATGTTCAAAGAACAGGTCCGGGCGCAGAATGGTCGCGCCGTTTTTCTCGAGTACGCCTGGGACATGGGTTGGTGCGACCCTTGCGCTGCCGACCCGCTTAGCGCCAGTGAGCTGCGCAAGCTTGGCGTATTCTGGGTTGACGCTGACGCACAAAACAGTCGGATGGCTGCGCAAAACGTGTTTGTCACACGCCTGCACGTACGTTATGACGCGGAACATTTTCCCGAAGATCTCGTATTCCAGGAAACAGGTGACCGGCAAAACTACCAGGGACGTTACATTGTGCGGCATCCGTTCAAAGGGACGCCATCCTGCGCGGACTCGGGCTATGAACAAGCG
>JAUHZT010000171.1 GCA_030425905.1 Gammaproteobacteria bacterium | reverse complement strand
TGGGCAACTGCGGCGTTGGTTTCGCGCCGGTGCGCCCACGTGATCACGAGCGCCTCGTGCGCCTGATGGAAGGCGTTGAGGACATACCCGGAACAGCGCTGCATGAAGGCATAAGCTGGAACTGGGAGTCGTTTCCGGAATACCTCGACAGCATTGACGCCGTGCCGCACACAATCGATTTCGCCGTGATGGCAGTGCACGATCCGTTGCGCGTGTATGTGATGGGCGAGCGTGCGAGTTGCAACGAAATTGCGACCGCAGAGGACATTCAGAAGATGCGCGCATTGCTGGGCGAGGCCATGGACGCTGGCGCTGCCGGTTTTTCGACCGGACGCAGCGACGTGCATCGCAGCGCCGACGGCGAGTGGACGCCGTCGTCTGAAGCGACGCGTGATGAACTCGTCGGTCTGGCGTCGGCGCTCAGGGGGCGCAAGCGCGGCGTGCTACAGGCAGTCAATGACTTTAATCTCGAACGCGAAGGCGATCAGTTCGACGACGAGTTCGCTATGCTGGAAGCCTTTGCGCGGGCCGGTCAGCGGCCCTGCTCGATTTCACTGATGCAACGCGACTTTGCACCGGATCAGTGGCAGCGCATCCTGACCGAGACTGAACGCGTTAATGCGGATGGCGTCGACTTTCGTGTCCAGGTTGCGCCGCGGGCGATTGGCGTCTTCAACGGCTTGCAGTGCACCTTCCACCCGATCCTCGCGCAGCCGAGCTACCTGGCTATCCGCGACAAGCCGCTGGAGGAGCGCGTACGCATCATGCGCGACCCGGACTTCAAGCAGCGCTGCCTTGCCGAGACCCCGGTAAAGCTGTCGGGTGAGGGTTCATCTGTGCCGCCGATAGTCGACCGTATCATTAGCGAAATCGATACGATTGCGTTCAAGCTGTTCAGGCTTGGCGAACATCCCGACTATGAACAGAGCGCGGAGCAGTCCCTCGGCGCTGAAGCGAGGCGCGAAGGCGTGCCCATCATGCACAAGCTCTATGAGGTCTGCCTCGAGATGGACGGCAGGCAGCTCATTTACTTTCCGATCTATAACTACACCGAGTTTTCCTACGACAATGTGCACACGATGCTTACCCATCCGAATGCGCTGCTCGGCTTGTCCGACGGTGGTGCGCATGTCGGCACCATCTGCGATGCCAGTTTCCCGGCATACCTGCTGTCGTACTGGACGCGCGATCGTAGCCGCGACCGGCTGAGCACGGAACGTGCGGTGCAAATGCTGACGGCCGATGCAGCCGAATATCTTGGCCTTGAAGACCGCGGGCGCATACGGTTGGGGCAACGTGCCGATCTGAACGTCATCGACTACGATAAGCTGGCGCTGCAGCCGCCGCGGATGGTGCGCGACTTGCCTGCCGGCGGGCAACGGCTGCTGCAGGGTGCTAGTGGTTTTCTTGCGACGCTGGTGGCAGGCGAGCCGGTGTTGCTGGACGACGAGATCACCGCTGCGCGCCCGGGTCGACTGGTGCGCTTTAATCAGGCCTGAGCTCCGGGAGTATCGGGGCAGGCTGAACAAATTGCCGGGTCTACCCGGCCTGGAGTGAGTAATGAGCAGGTATCGTGATTATGGGGCGTCGCCACTGGCCGGTTTGCTGGTGTGTTTGCTGGCGCTAGGGGCGTGTTCAGGTGCACCGGTCTCTAAGACGACGATCGACAGGGTGCGTGCAGCACCCAGCATGCCGAATGCACCGTATGCCAATATCGTCGTTGTCGGCATTACGCCAAGCAGAAATACAGCGCGTGAACTCGAAGAGGGCCTGACTACCGAGCTGCGCGCCCACAACGTAACCGCGCACTCTTTCGTAAAGCAGAGTCCGGCGAAATCACCGACGCCCGATGCCATCGATGAACTGGTCGCAAAAACCGGAGCAACGGGCATCCTGCTGATCAGCGGCCGGCTGGCCGGGGCCAAGCTTGAAGAACATACGGTGCAGGGCGAAGACGCCGAGGCAGAGGTGATTGGCGGCAGCCTGCTGAACTTCTTCCGCTATGAGTACGAGAACGTGTCGCGTCCGACCTATACCGATATCACAATGGATGTCGTGCTGGTTTCTGATTTCTACGATGTGCAAAGCAGCAAGCGGATCCACACGGTGGACTCAGCAACGAAACACGGTACGACAAGCTATGAAGTCATCGTTGCGCAGAGCAAGCAGATTGTAGGGCGCCTGAAGAAGGACGGTGTGATTCGCTGACGACCGGTGCACGCACCGGTCGCCAGCGCATCGACCCCGCCCCCGTTTACTCATAGCGCAGTGCCAGGACAGGTCGTGATCGCGCGGCCTTCCCGGCCTGTACTGCAATTGTCAGCCAGGCAGCGGCCAAAGCAAGCAGTGCGCTCGCGACGAACAGCCAGGCCCAGTCGCTGAACGGTGCCTTGTAGGCGAATCGACCGAGCCAGCGTGACATGAAGAAGTAGGCGACCGGCCAGGCAATGACGTTGGCGATCAGTACCAGTCTTGTGAAGTCTGCGGTCAACAAAAAGATGATATCGCCGACCGACGCACCCATAACCTTACGTACGCCAATCTCCTTTGTGCGCCGTTCAGTCGTGAAGGAGGCAAGCCCGAACAATCCAAGCGTTGCGACAAATATTGCAAACATTGAGAACACGGCGAACATCTTTGCCTGTCTCGCTTCGGATCGATAGCGTGCATCGAAACGGTCATCAAGAAATTGCCAGCTTACCGGGGCGTTAGGCACGAGACGTTCCCACACTTCCTCAATCTTGCTGATTGCCGCGGCCGGGTCGCCTGCGGCTATCTTGACCGAGAGGTTGCGCGCATAGTTCGCATTGGGCTCGGCATAGACGGTCGCCTTCATCTCATCGTGCAGGGATGAGAAATGAATGTCTGGAATAACACCAACAATCTCGCGGTCGGCAAAGCGGTTGAGGTCCCGGTTGAGTGGCTGGCGAATCACCTTGCCAACCGCTTCTTGCGGCGACCAGTTAAAGCGTCGCGCGGCTGACTCGTTCAGAATAGCGTAGGCTTTCACGACCGGGTTCTCGTCGGTCGGACCATCGATGCGAACTTCGTTTGGGCGAAATGCGCGGCCGGCCAGGAACTCGACGCCGTAGTGCTCGAACCAGTGTGCATCAACCTTGATGTCGGAAATGCCCACTATGTTGTCGCGCGTGGCCTGTGTGCCTTCGGGGATGTAGCCGGAACCGTCGAGGTTCTGCATGCTCGGTACGCGGGACGAATAAACAACGGACAAGATATCCGGGTGCGCTTCCAGTTCGGCGCGCATTGGCTCATACAGTTCCCAAAGGTCGGCAAAGTAAGGCAGTCCCATGACGATATTGCGCTCCTTGTCGAATCCAAGGTCGGCGGTGCGCGCGTAGTGCATCTGGGCCATCACGACACCGGTCGCGATCAGTAGTGCTATCGACGTGGCAAACTGAAATACGACGAGCAAACGCCGCAGAATCGCCGAGCCACCGCCTTCGCTGGCGCCCTTAAGCACCACGACGGGCCGGAAGTGGGACAGATAGAAGGCAGGGTAGCTGCCAGCCAGCAAGCCGACCAGCAGGGTACCCAGTACCAGTGTGCCAATCGTGGCAGGAGTCGCCAGAGAGAACGCCAGCGGTTTCTCGAGGAACGCCGAGAACGGTGGAAGGGCCAGTTCGACGATAGCGACTGCCAGCAGCATCGCGATGGCGCTTAGCAGTATGGATTCACCGAGAAACTGTGTTATCAGTTGGCTGCGCCTGGCACCCACGACTTTCCGGATGCCTACTTCCTTGGCACGCTGTGTCGAACGTGCCGTCGTAAGGTTCATGAAGTTCACACAGGCTATCAGCAGTACGACCAGCGCTACTGCGGAAAACGTATAAACGACCGCCAGACTTCCATTCTCGCGCCATTCAGCATCACGATTGGACGTCAGGTGAATGTCGGTTAGCGCCTGCAGGTTGAGTGCCGTGTCGCTCGGCGCGTCTGCTCCACGGTGCTTGATCAGGAAATCCACGAACCGGGCTTCAAGGCTGGCAGGGTCGTAGCCCTCGGGCAGGCGCAGATAGGTGAAATAGTTATTGCTTCCCCAACTGTCCAGTTCGTCCGGGCCCATGATCATCGGTACGACTTCCATCGACACGAGCGACTCAAATCGCATGTGCGTGTTGTCGGGAATGTCCTCGATGATCGCAGTCACCGTGAGATCGGCCTGGTCCATGATATTCACGCTCTTGCCGATCGGGTCTTCGTTACCAAACAGGCGCGCGGCAGCCCGTTCGGTCAGAACAATATTCGAAGGGCGGGCCAGGGCGCTGGCCGGATCACCGCTAATGAACTTGAGGTTGAAGAACTCGAATACGTTGGGATCGGCAATAACGAGAGAGTCTTCCTGAAAGGATTCGCCTTCACGACTGAGCGTGATAGTGCCAACTTCCAGGATACGCGTTACATCCTCAATCTCGGGGAAATCAGCTTTGAGCAAGGGCCCGATGGGTGGTGCAACCGGAGCCAGATGCAGGTCATTGCTGAAAAAGTCGCGCGTTACCCGATGGATGCGGTCGGCATTCGTCCAGTGTTTGTCATAGGACATCTCATACTGGACGAAAATCGTGATGATGATGCAGCAGGCGAGGCCGATTGCCAGTCCGAGGATGTTGATCGTACTGAACAGCGGATTACTGATTATGTTGCGCAGGGCGATCTTGAGGTAATTCTTAAACATGGCGGGCCGCCCCGCTTTGCTGCATTCCAATTACATTCTCGGAGAGCACGCGGCCATCCAGCATATTGACAACCCGCGTTGCGTGATCGGCATGCGACTGGTCATGCGTCACCATAATGATCGTTGTGCCGTCACTGTTAAGTTGGCCGAGCAAATCCAGCACTTCTTCGCCGTTGCTGGTGTCGAGGTTACCCGTTGGTTCGTCGGCGAGAATCAGTTTTGGCGCGGTTACAACGGCGCGGGCGACAGCAACGCGCTGTTGCTGGCCGCCGCTTAACTGCTGCGGTCTGTGGTCGGCACGGTGCGCGATATTGATCCGTTCAAGCACCTGCTGCACGCGTTCCTTGCGCTCCGCGAGGGGGATCTTGTGATACAGCAGCGGCAATGCAACATTCTCCGCAACGGAGAGTTCGTCGATCAGATTGAAGCTTTGAAAAATAAAGCCAATATTCTGTTTCCGCACACTGGCCAGTTGTCGTTCCGAACTGCTGGATATATCAGTGCCCAGAAAGCGGTAGCTGCCGGCACTCGGTGTATCGAGCATGCCAAGTATGTTGAGCATGGTCGATTTGCCACAGCCGGAGGGCCCCATGATGGCGATAAACTCGCCGCTGGCAATTTCCAGATTGACGTGATTCAAAGCCGTGGTTTCGACGTCAGCAGTCCGGTAAACCTTGGATATGTCGTGTAGTTCAATCATTGCGTTGCCCCTGGCTAATTTGCGATGTGCCTTAGCGGTCGATGAACAGCCGGTCGACCGTGATGAAAGATGAATAGGAAGAAATGACAACTTCGTCGCCTTCAACAAGGCCGCTCAGCACCTCTATATGGTTAGGGTTGCGACGACCTAACTGCACGTTGCGCCGATCGGCGGCGCTGCGGTCGTGATTGAGCACGAAGACCCAGGCGCCACCCGTGTCATTGAAAAAGGCACCGTTCTGCAGCAGCAGGG
>JAUHZT010000170.1 GCA_030425905.1 Gammaproteobacteria bacterium | reverse complement strand
TGGCGGAAAAGCGCCGCGACATCGCAGTACTGCGCACGATGGGCGCGCGCGCCAGCGGCATCATGGCAATCTTTGTCGCGCACGGACTGGTGCTCGCCGCGGTTGGGATTTCCGTCGGTGCGTTACTGGGTGTGCTGCTGGCGACCAACCTCGAACGCGTAGTTGGCTTTTTTGAGTCGACACTGGGCATCAAGTTTCTTGCCGCCGATGTCTACTTCATCAGTGATTTGCCCTCCGAACTGCAAACAGGAGATGTTGTGCGAATAGCTTCCATTGCGCTGGTCCTGGCGCTGCTTTCAACCTTGTACCCGGCCGTGATGGCGGCTCGCACTGCACCCGCCGAGGCGCTGCGCTATGACTGATTCAAACGAACCGGTATTACTCTGTCGCGGCGTCGCGCGGCGTTTTACAGAGGGCCACTCGGTACTTGAGGTACTGAAGGACGTGGAATTGCGTGTCGAGCGCGCCGAACGCGTCGCGATCATCGGTGCTTCGGGCTCGGGAAAAACAACGTTGTTGCAGATACTAGGCGGTCTCGACAACCCGGACGACGGCGAGGTTTTTATCGGCGGCGAAGCCATGCACGGCGGCAATGAATCGCGCCGGGGTGAACTGCGCAATCGTTATATCGGCTTCGTTTACCAGTTCCACCACCTGTTGCCGGAGTTCACGGCGGCAGAGAACGTCGCTATGCCCTTGCTGATCCGGCGTGTTGCAAAAGCCACAGCGCTGCAGGAGGCGAGTGAGTTGCTGGGACGAGTGGGGCTTGGCGAACGGCTCAACCACAAGCCTGGCGAACTCTCCGGCGGCGAGCGTCAGCGCGCGGCTGTTGCGCGTGCGCTGATTACCAAACCGCAGTTGGTACTTGCCGATGAGCCGACCGGCAATCTTGACGCGGGCAATGGCCAGCATGTGCTGGGGCTGATGCTGGAGCTGAACGAGGAATTCAACACCAGCCTCGTCATTGTGACGCACGATCACTCCATTGCTGACCGGATGGACCGGGTGCTCGTGCTCGAAGACAAGCGCCTCAGGGACCGGTGAACCGATAACTTGGCCAGCACGGTCATGCCCGTGGCCCCAAAGCACGGTCATGCCCGTGGCGCCAATTTCAGGTACGGAGATTCATCGCTGCCTAGCGCTTATCGTTGCCGTGCTCCATACGGCGGCGGTCATCCCGTTTGCGTTGTTTGTAGTCCTGCAGCGAAGCGCGCCACAGCAGGTCGAGGGCAACATAGCCAACCAGTCCACTAACGGTCGCAAGTATCAGGCAACCAAGGGTCAGTGGCTGCCAGATTGTAAGAAACTTGTCCGTCACCCAGTCGAGCGACAATTCGAAGTCGAACGCGATGGACGGGCGGCCGAGAATCTTGCGGCCGAGTTCGTATGCGAAGTAATACATCGGGTACATCGTCAGCGGATTGCTCACGAAGGTCGTTACAAGCGCAACCGGAATATTGACGCGTAGCGCGAGCGCCGCCAGCATCGCCATGATCGGGTGGCCGGGAAAAGGCATCCACGCGATAAAAAGGCCGGTTGCAAATGCCGGCACGGCCGTGCGGCGCCGGATACCCCAGTAGCGGGGCTCGTGCATGACACTCTTGAACGGCCGCATTAGCCAGCTATCGCTCACTTTGTGCCGTTTAACCGCAAACTTCCTGAAAAAGCGTCTTGGCATCGCTGCCGAAATCCCTTCTGAATTAAGAGTGTCAATTGTCGCCGCCAGTCCGTTGCAGCGAACGAGGGCCCCATGATGCTGACAAGAGCCTGCCTGATGTTTCTGGCAGGAGTAATGGCGCCGCAGCTTAGCAGCTTTGCGCGCCTTCCAGACCATTTTCCGGACGCAATTTACACTTCGGAACAACCGTTGCTGGTACTTGGCATTTTTGGCCTGCCGGCGCTGCTGTTGTGGCTACTGCCGAGTCAATGGCGGCGCGATGCCTGTTGCGTGCTGGCCGGTGTTGCGTTGTTCCTCGTGCACGCCAGCCTCATGATTGACGCACGGCTCGCCCCCGGCTTGGCAGGCGACAGCATCCTGACAACCGTTCGCATTGACGACTTTCCGTCGGTGAGCGGCGATGCCTACAGTTTTGTCGCCAGCGCCGAATCCGACCCGCGTATACCTGCGCGTGTAAGGCTGAGCTGGTTTGAACCCCCTGTGAGCTTGCGCATCGGTGATGTATGGCGGGTGGAGCTGCGCCTGGATCCGCCGCGCGGCAACAGCAACCCCGGCACTATGGATTATGAGGCCTGGGCGTTCCGCGAGCGATTAGGCGCTGCTGGCTACGTGGTAAGCGGCAAGCACAATCGGCTGCTGGACTCGGATACTTCGCGCGGTATCGCGTTGCTCCGCGAGCATTTCGTTAGTCGGGTCCTGAAACTGGTGCCGGAACGTGAGGTCGCGGCCGTCGTAGTGGCACTGGTTGTGGGAGCACGGCACCTGGTATCGAACGAGCAATGGGATCGCTATGCACGCACCGGAACGAGTCACTTGATGGCGATCTCCGGACTGCATATTGGCCTGGCGGCGGCTGGCAGCTACCTGCTGGCGAGCCTGCTGTTTGGCCTGGCCGGAGGGCAATCAAATCACCATGACCGTGCAATGTTGATCGCGCTGATAGTCGCCGGGCTGTATGCGGCCTTGTCGGGTTTCGCGGTGCCGGCACGCCGCGCGACGCTGATGCTCGCGTTGGCGACCGCGATTGTGCTGTGGCGCCGTCAAGTCAATGCCTGCACCGTGCTTGTGGCAACGGCAGCGCTGATCAGCGTAGCGGACCCGCTGACGACGCTGGCACCGGGCTTCCAGTTATCGTTTGCGGCCGTTGCTGTCTTGTTGTGGCTGGCCCGTCGCAGCGCCGCACACGGTGCCAGCGGCAGGCTGCAACCGCTGCACATGCTGCAAAGCCTGGCTGGCTTGCAATTGGCCCTGCTGTTTGGCCTGTTGCCGCTGACCGTGTTGAATTTCGATCGTGTGTCACTCGCAGCGCCGGCAATTAATTTGCTGGCGGTGCCGCTGTTCACTCTGATTACCGTGCCATTTGCGTTGCTTGGCCTGCTGCTCGACGGGGTGGCTGTCGCGCCCGGTGACTGGCTGCTGCGACTCAGCGCAGGGACAATTGTGGGCCTTGAGTACCTGCTGGTTTGGCTCGCTGCCGATGAACGGTCAGCGCATACGATAGCCGCGCGACAAGGAATCGCCTGGCTGTGCCTGTTTCTGCCATTGGTCTGGGTGCTTCTGCCCGCCCGCTGGCCCGGACGTTTTTCCGCCTGGGCCGGGTTTCTCGCATTGCTGGTCTATCGCCCGCCGAGCCCGCCAGAGGGCTGTGTCGACATCACGATGCTGGACGTGGGACAGGGCCTTGCGGCGGTGCTGCGGACCCGTGAGCACGTGGCCTTGTACGATTCGGGGCCAGCCTGGCGCTCCGGTGGTAGCGCGGGCGAACGGATCGTGTTGCCCTACCTGCGCAGTCAGGGCATCTCGGCACTGGATCGGGTAGTGATTTCTCATTCCGATCTCGACCATGCGGGCGGGCTACAGGCCATCCTCGAAGCGATTCCTGCGCAGCGGCTTGAGAGCGGTGACGCTTTGCCGTGGATTGAGCGGCATCAATCACGCTGCGAGGCACAGGATAGCTGGCTCTGGAACGGCGTTCGATTCGACTATCTGCATCCGCCGGTCGGGCATGCGCTCGAACGTAACGACGCATCCTGTGTTTTGCTCGTGGAGGCGGGGCAGCAGCGATACCTGCTGACCGGCGATATCGAGGCGGCTGTTGAGACGCGCCTGATCCAGGCGCGCATATTGCCCGAAGTGAACGTCGTTAGCGTGCCGCATCATGGCAGCCAGACATCCTCGCTGGTGCCGTTCATTAGATCCGTGAACAGCGGCTATGCGCTGGTCTCTGCGGCGCACAGGAATCAGTGGGGGTTTCCGAAGGAGAACATTGTTGCGCGCTGGGAAGGTGCGGGCGCTCGCGTGCTGAACACGGCGACAAGTGGCGCGATTCGAGTCCGAATGTGTGTCGCTGGTCACGGTATTGAGCTGTGGGAGTATCGTGAGACGGCACATCGACTCTGGCATGCGGATAATTGAGTCAGGTTCTAGTATATTTCCAGTTTTCCCCGAGCCCGAATCGTATGGTTGAAATAGTCAAGTCCGGCGGCTGGTTGATGGCGCCGATCATTCTCTGCGCAATCATTGCCATGGGAATAATTCTCGAGCGTTTCTGGACCTTGCAGCAGAAGCGCGTGATACCCGAGGACCTGACCAGCAAGGTGTGGGGCTGGGTCAAGAAAGACCAACTCGACCAGAAGCAGATACAGAGTCTGCATCAGGGCTCGCCGCTGGGTCAGATTCTCGCTGCCGGTCTTATCAACCGGGATCGCGAGCGGACGGTCATGAAAGACAGCATCGAGGACACGGGACGACACGTCGTCCATGAGCTTGAACGCTACCTCGAGACGCTTGGCACCATTGCGGCGATTTCTCCCTTGCTCGGCCTGCTGGGTACGGTCATCGGCATGGTGAAAGTATTCACGGCGATTACGACGCACGGTGTTGGCAATCCGACCATTCTTGCAGGCGGTATCGCAGAGGCTTTGATCACGACGGCGGCCGGGCTGACCGTGGCGATTCCGGCGTTGATCGGCTATCGCTATTTTCGCAACCGTGTCGATACGCTGGTTGTGGATATGGAAAAGGAAGCTATCAAGCTGGTTGAGGCGCTGCACCGGCGACAGGAGAAGGGCAGCGCATGAAGCTCAGCTTACGTGCACGTGCGCAACCCGAGGTTAACCTGACCTCGCTGATTGACGTGGTCTTGTTGCTGCTGATTTTCTTCATGGTGTCGACCAGTTTCGTAAAACAGTCGCAAATTGAAATTCGCTTGCCGGAGACAGACAGCGCGGTGCTCGTGGAAGAAGTGCCAGAGAGCATCGATCTCATGATTACCGAAACGGGATCGGTCTTCGTCAACGGGCGTGAATTGATCAACAACCGGCCGGAGACTATTCGCAACGCGCTGCGCAAGATTTCCGGCGGTGACAGCAGTTTACCGCTCACAATCAGTGCCGACGCAAATGCCAAGCACCAGTTTGTAGTGACATCAATGGATGTCGCTGGCCGGCTCGGATTCACCAAGATCAACATTGCGACTGTCAATGACCCAGTCGACGAGTAACGAGGCGGAGCCCGCCGAAACCCGGAGCGACATCCCCGTTGAGGCGCGCGTTCGGGTTGTGTACGGACGCCTGTGGCGCTACGTCACTCCGCATAAGCTGATTGGCTTTGTCGCGGTCCTTGGCATGGCGGCCACCGCTGTAATCGAGGGCAGCATGGTATGGCTGCTCGAACCGTTGATGGATCAGGGACTGGTCGAAAAGAGTCTGCAGGCGGCGCGCTGGATTCCGTTGGCATTTGTGGCGATTTTTATCGCCCGCGGTGTTGCGGGGTTCGCGACCGAGTATTCACTGGGCTGGATAGGCCGCAGCGTTATCAGCTCATTGCGACGCGACCTGTTTCGTAAATTCCTGACGCTGCCGACGCGGTTTTTCGACCAGCAAACTGTCGGGCCGTTGCTATCACGCATGACCTACAACGTCGAAATGGTGGCTGAGTCAGTTACCAGCGTGGTCACAATAGCGATACGCGATGTGCTGACTTTGGTGGCGGCTATCGCTGTCATGCTGTACCAGAGCCCCACGCTGACAGTGTTCGTTGCGGTGCTGTTTCCGATAGTTGCTGCGATGGTACGCGTGCTAGGGATCGCGTTTCGCCG
>JAUHZT010000169.1 GCA_030425905.1 Gammaproteobacteria bacterium | reverse complement strand
CAGCGACATCGCTCGCGCGCACCTGCGATTCGATTCGATGCGCCAGCTCCCTGAGCACGGCGTCACCGGCTGCGTGTCCCCAGGTGTCGTTTACGTTCTTGAAGTGGTCGACATCCAGCATCAGGCAAACGAGGTTGCTACCATCGCGACTGGCACGCGCCAGCTCCTCCTTGAGGCGCACTTGCAGGTAGCGCCGGTTGTGCCAGCCCGTCAGGACATCCGTAAAGCCGCTGCGCAGAAGGCGCGCGCGGTTGACCACGTTTTCGATGCAATACGACGCGATCATGCCGAGGTGTGAAAGAAAGTCGCTTGCGTGCTGCCGGGTATAGCGATGTGGATCGCTGCTGCCGAAGTTCATACTGCCGATCAGCTGGCGCCGGTGCAGCAGCGGTATCATGGCAACGCTCGCCAGCCCATCAGAGCCGGGAAAGATCAACTGGTGATCGCAAGCCGCAAAGGGACCCAGCCAGGGCTCACGCAGGGCGATGTACTGCGGCGCCAGTCCGCTCATGGATTCAACAAACACGAGGCCCTCAATACCCTCCGCGGGCGTGCCGCCTGCCAGCAGCAAATGCCTGATGTCGTGGTCCGGGTCGCACATCACCAGGCTCACGTATTCCAGCCCGTAGCTCGTGCGCAGTCCCATGATCAGTTCATGGAACAGCGTGGGAAGGTCTTCAGACTGCAACAAACGCAACTCGCGTTGCTGCGAGCGTCGCAACTTGTCTTCGTTGCTGGCAACTTCAGCCGTCAGCTCGTCCAGTTTGCGCTGCGTTGCTTCGAGCTGTGCGCGGATCTTCTCGATTGACTGCATTGTTGAAGATTCCTTCCCCGGGTTCCTGATTCTTTTACCAGAATCCACCCGCTGCGTCGCACGCCGAGGCCCCGTTTCTGCCGGTGCGACTCAGGATCGCAGAGCGAGGTAATCCCTGCCGCGCTGCATCATCTCCACGAAACCTTCCTCATCGCCGCTTGCGACCAGTTCGCGCAGGCGCGTGGCGGCGCTCGTGAGCGCATCGAGCGGACCCAGGCCAAATTTGTTGAGGTGCTGAATTTCAAAGTACAGGTGCGGGTTATCGCGGGCAACCGCACCGGATACAAGCAGTTGCGAATCGAAGGTGGTTGAAGACATCCTGGCAAGCTTCGGTGCCGCCTCGCCGCTTTCCGCCAGTGCTGTGAAAAAGGCAATATTCAGCGCATGGGATAAGCCCAGCACATAGGCGATCAGTCGATCGTGGTCATCGAGACTCATATCGAGCTGCTCCACCATTGTTGCACCGAACAATTCCTTTGCCGCGGCGGTCGCTTCGGCATTGCCTGCATCGCAGAAAATGAGATGCCGGCCTGACAGAAGGCGGGTGTCCGGGCCGAACATCGGGTGCAGCGAAGTTACTTTGCAGCCGGCGTCGCGCAGCTCGCCGAGGCCGTCGATCAGGGGAGACTTGAGCGAACCGATATCAAAAACGAGCCCGCGCGGATTGAGCACGGCGAGCTGCGCCAAAATCCGGCCCGACACGGCGAGCGGCGCAGCAACGACGATGACATCGTAGTCGACGCCAGCGTCAGTCCAGTTACGAAAGCGCTGTGGGCCGTCCTCAACCCCCGCATCCGCCACCACGGTATCGAAACCCTGCGACGCGAAGAAATCGACAAACCAGCCGCCCATTTTTCCCGCACCACCAATGACGAGTGCACGCCGCCCGTCGCCTTTGGCTTCGGCGATGACGCGATCCCGCTCCTGACTCTCGAGCGAGGTCCGGATCAGTTGCCGCATCAGCGACTCGGCGAGATCCGGGTCGACACCGAGTTCGATGGCCTGCTCACGGCTCATATCGAGCACTTCTTTCTCGCGCGCATAATCACGCGTTGCCGTGCCCCCGGTGCGCTTGTGGCGCCCAATCTCGCTGACAATCTTCTGGCGTTCAGCGATCAGCTCGACGATCTTCCGGTCAACGGACGACAGCTCGCTGCGGAGGTTTTTAAGTTTCATGACAAACTCTTTGCATCAGATAGTAGTAGCAGGTTGGGTTTTTACAGGACTTGCGGCGCACGGGGCAAGCCGCACGTTGTTGCACCGCGATCATCGTGCCAGTATTCAGTCTGAATGGACCGCAACAAATATTAAGGAACCCGACCAATGAAGACACGTGCTGCCGTCGCATTTGAAGCTGGCAAGAACCTTGAAATTGAAATGATCGACCTTGATGGGCCCAAAGCGGGCGAAGTCCTGATTCGAAATATTGCCAGCGGCGTGTGTCATACCGATGCGTTTACACTCTCTGGCGAAGACCCGGAGGGCCTGTTCCCGTCCGTTCTCGGCCATGAAGGCGGGGCCATCGTCGAGGAAGTAGGCGCCGGCGTTACCAGCGTCAAAGTCGGCGATCACGTAATCCCCCTGTACACGCCGGAATGCGGCGAGTGCAATTTTTGCACCTCGGGCAAGACCAACCTGTGCCAGGCGATTCGCAGCACCCAGGGCCAGGGCTTGATGCCGGATGGCACCTCGCGCTTCAGCCTGAATGGCAAACCCATTTACCACTACATGGGCACATCGACGTTCAGCGAGTATTCGGTATTACCCGAAATTGCGCTCGCGAAAGTCAGCAAGGATGCACCGCTGGAAAAAGTGTGCCTGCTTGGCTGCGGTATTACGACCGGCATTGGTGCGGTACTGAATACGGCCAAGGTTGAACCTGGCGCCAGCGTCGCGGTGTTTGGTCTTGGTGGCGTCGGTCTCAGCGCGATTCAGGGTGCCACCATGGCCAAAGCCGGCCGCATCATCGCGATCGATATCAACGAAGACAAGTTCGAGCTTGCGCGACAGCTCGGCGCGACGGATACGGTCAACCCGAACGATTACGACCAGCCAATTCAGGACGTTATCATCGAACTCACCAACGGTGGTGTGGACTACTCATTTGAGTGCATCGGGAATGTGAACCTGATGCGTTCCGCACTCGAGTGCGCACACAAAGGCTGGGGCGAGTCCGTTATTGTCGGCGTCGCCGGCGCGGGACAGGAAATCTCGACGCGGCCATTCCAGCTGGTCACCGGGCGCGTCTGGCGCGGTACGGCCTTCGGCGGCTGCAAGGGACGCACGCAATTGCCGGGCATGGTTGAGCAATACATGAACGGCGACATCAAGATCGACGAGTTCATCACCTACACGATGCCGCTCGAAGACATCAACAGGGCATTTGACCTGATGCACGAAGGCAAGAGCATCCGGTCCGTCATCCATTTCTGAGCCGTGCCACGAAACCGGTTGCCGACAGTGACTGATTCATGACCCGGGTCGCTGTCGCAACCAGTTCGCAACTTGCTGCCGATGCCGCCGCTGAAGTGGCGGCGGCCGGCGGCAACGCGGTCGACTGCGCAATCGCCGCCGCGTTTCTCACCATGAACACGGAGCCCGGGGTTTGCGCCCTGGCAGGCGGGGCCTATGTCACCGTCCGGGCACCCGGTGCAGAGCCCGTCACAATCGACGGCAATGTTGCCGTACCGGGCGCTGACAGCGGGCAACCCGCACGCAATGACGGTATCGCGAGCGTGCAAATGGATTATGGCGGCGGCGTTGAGACGCTGGTTGGCGCTGGCTCCGTGGCAGTACCCGGCTCGCTGGCCGCACTGGAGATGGCCGCATCGCAGTACGGCGTCGCCCCCTGGCGCACCTTGCTCGAGCCCACGGTGCGCGCGATACGCGACGGCTTTCCACTGCCTGCGGCGTGCCACTACTACCTCGCTTATTCCGGCAAGACGATCTTCGGTCGCGCAGCGGATGGCTATGACGCCCTGCACGAGCGCGCTACCGGTGCACAGGCCGATGATGCTTTGCGCCCTGTCGGCAGCCGCATCAAGGTGCCGCATCTTGCGGACAGCCTCGCGCATATCGCGGCAGAAGGCGCACAGATTTTTTACCGTGGCGAGCTCGCCAGAGCGATGAGCGAACATTGCCGAGAGCGTGGTGGCCGCCTGAGCATGCGCGACCTCGCGAATTACCGTGCAATCGCGCGGCCCGCACTGAGCACGCGACTTGGTGACTGGACCATTGCGACGAATCCGCCACCGGCGGTCGGCGGAGCGGTACTCTGTGCGATGCTCAGTCTTTTTGCGCAGCACCCGGTGCAGGCGTGGGACAGGGACGCGCTCAAGTGGCTGGTTGATGTACAACTGGCCTGTCTCAACTTTCGCAAACAGCACCTGGACCTGGCTGAAGACATCGGCGCCGCGACGCGGCAATTGCTTGCGCTCGCGCGCTCCGGCACAGCGCCGAACGACTGGGTATCGGCGTCGACCGTGCACACCTCCGCGGTCGACGACAACGGTCTGGCCTGCGCGATTACGGCGTCTTCCGGCTATGGCTCCGGCGAGATGCCGAGCGGCACCGGCTTGTGGCTGAATAACTGCCTCGGCGAACTGGAACTCAATCGTCGCGGGCTCGATGCGGGCCCACCGGGTACGCGCCTGCCTTCCAATATGGCGCCAAGTGTCGCGTGCAATGGCGACGAAGTGCTCGCTATTGGTTCACCAGGTGCAGACCGAATAACGACCGCACTGTTGCAGAGTCTCGTCAATGCATTGCAGATCGGCATGCCACTAGAACAAGCGATTGCGCACCCAAGGCTGCATGTCGATACGACAGGCGATGTAGCACGCCTCATGAGCGAACCGGGTCTGACGTTGCCTGCGCTTGAATTGCCGGTAAACACCAGCGCGTCTATCGGTATGTATTTCGGCGGCGTCGGGGCCGCTGCTTTCAAGCCGGGCACGGGCTTCTGCGTAGCGGCGGACCCGCGGCGCGCCGGCGGTGTCTGCGAAGCGTGAAGCAAGGCGAACGCTTTGCTACGCTCCGCCCTTTGCCGCGCGCAGCATAGACTGGAGACGGATGTGAGTCACGAGCACCTGGCAGCAACCCTGCCGGCCAAATTACCCGACGATCCAATGCACTGGGCCGCTACCTGGCTGGAAGACGCCACCCGGGCAAACCTGCGTCGCAACCCGAACGCCATGGTCGTCTCAACCGTGTCAGCGGACGGCACGCCGTCATCGCGCGTGGTCCTGTGCAAGTCCTTTGTCGCTGATCCCGGCTACATTGTGTTTTACACCAACTACCGATCGCAGAAGAGCCGTGAAATAGAGGGTAATCCGCGAGTTGCCGTCAATTTCCACTGGGATGCACGGGGTCGGCAAGTGCGCCTGCAGGGGCTTGCGGTGAAATCGCCGGCCGAGGAAAGTGACCGTTATTTTGCAAGCCGCGACTGGGGCAGCCAGGTTGGCGCCTGGGGCAGCGATCAAAGCAGCGAACTTGCGTCCCGTGAGGCACTCAAAGAACAGGTACGCGCGCGTGCCACGCAGTTTGGCCTCGAACTGGCCGATGACCTGCAAAGCCACAAAGGCAGCGACGCGCCCTTGATTCCGCGACCGCCGCACTGGGGCGGCTTTCGCATCTGGCCGCAACGCGTAGAACTGTGGATTGAGGGTGCGGATCGAATTCATGACCGCGCGGCATGGACACGCGAACTCGTCCCGGACGAAAGCGACGCGTTTGTCGCCGGCCCCTGGTCCGGCTCGCGCCTGCAACCTTGAAGCCAGCGGATACAGCGAACGAATGAATCACTGCTTGACCGAGTATGCGACGCACTGCCCGTTTTGCGCCGAGCCCATCACGTTGCTGATCGACTCGTCAGCGGGCAGTCAGCAATACATCGAAGATTGCCAGGTTTGTTGTCGCCCCCTGCAAATCAGCCTGCGTGCCGAACAGGGTGAGCTTGAGAGCGTTGAGGTCGACAATGCGAGTTAAGCGATTGCGGGTTGTTGCAATCTGTTGTGCATCGTTACTCGCC
>JAUHZT010000034.1 GCA_030425905.1 Gammaproteobacteria bacterium | reverse complement strand
GGGCGCCAAAGCGGACCGTCAGCAGCGATCTTGGTTTCGCGGTCGGCCCGCGACTGAATGCGGCAGGTCGGCTTGAAGACATGTCGATTGGCATCGAGTGCCTGTTGACGGACGACAGGGCGACCGCAGCGGCGCATGCGCAGACGCTTGACTCGATCAATCGCGAACGCCGGGAAATCGAATCACAAATGCGCGAGGAAGCCTTTGCGTACGTCGACAAGCTGCAGGCAAAGACGCTGCCAGCGTGTGTCAGCGTTTTCGATCCGGGCTGGCACCAGGGCGTTGTAGGCCTGATCGCCTCACGCGTCAAGGAGCGCTGGCACAGACCGGTCATCGCGTTTGCTAGAGAAAGCGACGGCATGCTCAAGGGCTCTGCACGCTCGGTGCATGGCGTGCACGCGCGTGACTTGCTGGAAGCTGTATCGAGCCGCAAGCCGGGGCTCATTCCGAAATTTGGTGGCCATGCCATGGCGGCAGGTCTGAGTATTCCTGAAGATCGATTCGAGGAATTCGCGGCACTCGCAGCGACCACGCTTACCGCGCTGTATCCCGATGCCGATTTCAGTGGAGCCATCGTGACTGACGGGCCGCTGCCGGGCGATGCGCTCAGCCTGCCGTTTGCGCGTGTGTTGCGCGAAGCGGGTCCCTGGGGCTCGGGTTTCCCGGAGCCCTGCTGGAGCGGTGACTTCGAAGTGCTTGAGCAACGCACGGTAGGTGAAACTCACCTGAAACTCCGGGTGCGCTCGGCGAGCGGCGGAGCGTCGATCGATGCCATTGCGTTCAACCAGGCGGGAGATGCGATTCGCGGCCTCGTGCGGCTGGCTTACCGGCTTGATGTGAATGAGTACCGCGGTGTCGAAAGAGCACAACTCGTCGTCGAACAGATCACGGCTGTCTGAGGTCCCCAAGCCGGGGCTTTGGTGGTAACATCGCGCGTTTTCCGCGCGGCTGTCCCGCGCAGTCAAGAGCCGGATTCAGTATGGAAACCAGTCAGATAAAACTGTCAATTAACGACCTCGCCGAGCGCACTCAAGCGTTAAGGGGGTACCTTTGACTACGAGCAAAAAGCTGAGCGGCTGGCGGAAGTACAACGTGAACTTGAACAGCCCGATGTCTGGAACCAGCCGGAACGCGCCCAGGCGCTGGGCCAGGAGCGAGCGTCACTTGAGCAGATAGTCGTCACGCTGGATGACTTGCTGGCAGGGCTCTCGGACGCTGGCGAATTGCTGGCCATGGCCGAAGAAGAAGACGACAAGGCCACTGTTGATGAGGTGCTCAAGGATCTCGATGGATTTGAAACGCGCCTGGCTGGCCTCGAGTTTCGCCGGATGTTTTCCGGTGAAATGGACAGCAGCAACGCGTACGTCGATATCCAGGCGGGCGCCGGAGGCACGGAAGCGCAGGACTGGGCTGACATGCTGCTGCGCATGTACCTGCGCTGGGCCGAGTCACACGATTTCAAGGCAGAATTGATTGAGGCCTCGGCCGGGGAAGTGGCCGGCATCAAGAGTGCCACAGTGCATGTTCAGGGTGAGTATGCTTACGGCTGGTTGCGCACCGAGACGGGCGTACACCGCCTGGTTCGCAAGTCGCCTTTCGATTCGGGCAATCGGCGTCATACCTCGTTTGCTTCTGTTTTCGTTTCGCCCGAAGTGGATGACGATATCGATATCGAGATTGACCCTTCGGATCTGCGCATCGATGTCTATCGCGCCAGCGGTGCCGGCGGTCAGCACGTCAACCGGACCGAGTCAGCGGTACGCATTACTCACCTGCCGACCAATATCGTGGTGCAGTGCCAGAACGATCGCTCGCAGCACAAGAACAAGGCGCAGGCGATGAACCAGCTCAAGGCGCGTCTGTACGAGCACGAAATGCAGAAGCGGCGCGCGGAAGCCTCGGTGGTTGAAGATAACAAGGCGGATGTTGGCTGGGGCAGCCAGATACGTTCCTACGTGCTCGACCAGAGTCGTATCAAGGATTTGCGTACCGGGGTGGAAACCGGTAACACTCAGGCCGTACTTGACGGTGGTCTGGACAATTTTATTGAAGCCAGTTTGAAACAAGGATTGTAGTAGCAAAGTGACGGACAAAAATACAAACGACGAAAACAAGTTGATTGCCGAGCGGCGTCGGAAACTCGACGAACTACGCGAAACAGGCAATGCTTATCCGAACGACTTTCGCCGCAATGCACTTGCTGATGAACTGCATCGTATGTACGGCACCCAGGAAAACGAAGCGCTCGAAGAACTCGACGTGGAGGTTGCGGTAGCCGGCCGGATGATGGCCAAACGCGTGATGGGTAAGGCGAGCTTTATAAAGCTCGCGGATCGCTCCGGGCAGATGCAGGTTCGCGTCGAGCGCGACCGCCTGCCCGACGGCGTATACGCTGACTTCAAGAAATGGGATGTTGGCGATATCGTTGCCGCACGCGGCAAACTGTTCAAGACCAATACCGGCGAACTAACGGTGCGTTGTGATGAACTCCGCTTGTTAACGAAGTCTCTGCGACCACTGCCGGAGAAGTTTCACGGTTTGTCCGACCAGGAAGTTCGTTATCGCCAGCGCTATGTCGATCTCATCACGAACGAGTCGAGTCGTGCTGTGTTTCGTACGCGTTCTGCCGTGGTGCAATACATCCGTTCGTTTCTCGATGCGCAGGACTTCCTCGAGGTTGAAACACCCATGATGCAGACGACTCCGGGTGGCGCAATCGCACGGCCATTCACGACGCATCACAATGCGCTCGACATGGAACTGTACCTGCGCATTGCGCCGGAACTGAACCTGAAGAGGCTGATCGTGGGCGGTCTTGAACGGGTCTATGAAATTAACCGCAATTTTCGCAACGAAGGGGTATCGACACAGCACAATCCGGAATTCACGATGCTTGAGCTGTACCGAGCCTATGCGACTTACGAAGATCTGATCGACATGGTCGAAGCATTGCTGCGTGGCATGTCCGAGGCAGTTCTGGGGTCTACCGTTGTCAACTACCAGGGAGAGAAGTTCGACTTCGGCGAAAAATTTGCTCGCATGACGGTTGAGGAAACGATCCTCAAGTTTAATCTGGAGCTCGACCAGTCGCGTCTGCGTGATCGTGACTACCTGCTGGAGGTGTGCGAGAAGCTGGATATTCCGGTCAAGGACAGCTACGGGCCTGGCAAGTTGCAGATCGAGATCTTTGAGAAAACCGGCGAAGAGAACCTGCGTCAGCCGACTTTTGTAACGCAGTATCCGACCGAGGTGTCGCCGCTTTCACGCAAGAATGACGATGACCCGTTCCTGACAGACCGGTTCGAGTTCTTTATCGCGGGCCGTGAAATTGCCAATGGTTTCTCGGAGTTGAACGATTCGGAAGACCAGGCCGAGCGCTTTCGGGCGCAGGTGGCTGATCGCGAAGCGGGGGATGACGAGGCCATGGCATTCGACCACGACTATATTCGTGCGCTCGAGTACGGCATGCCGCCGACCGCCGGTATTGGCGTCGGCATCGACCGGCTCGTGATGCTGCTAACGGATTCGCCGTCTATACGCGACGTGCTGCTGTTTCCGCACATGCGCCCCGAGGTGTTCGACTAGCCAGGCTCTGCTTATGTGAAGTGGTACGGGAGCGGCCTTGCGCTGAGCATCGCGCCATTGCAATTGAGACTGGCATCGGCCGAATCGAGCGGCACGAGCGCAAGCAGTTCCCGCTCAATCGCGTTGATCACTTCGCCAACTTTCTTCGCCCCCTCGTTGACGGCATCACCCGCCGCCACCGGCACCTGCGACTCAAAGCGCAGCATGCGCCGCTTGCTGGCACCCCGGTAATGGGTTCTGGCGACAATTTCCTGTCCGGTGTAACAACCTTTGTTCAGACTGATGGCGTTCAGGCGGTCGAGGTTGAGCATGTGCGGCGTGAATTTTTCAGATTGCGGTGCGTAGATTTCAGGAATGCCGTCGCGCAAGTTCTGCCGTCGCCATGCTTCCAGCGACAATTGTGCCGGAATGTTCAAGGCAGGCGATTCCCGGTCTGCGTTACTGGTTTCAAATTCAACCTTCGCGCGGAAACGAAACAGCGTGAGACGGCGAACAACTTCTTCGGCCAGTTCACTCGGCAGCGCGAGGGCGTAGCCGGCGCTGGTTTTCGTTACGCGCAACAGGCAAATAACGCGTCCTTTCGGATTGCACCAGGCGGACAACAGCCTTGGTTCCTGTTCCAGCCGTCGAAGGTCATTGCTGAGCTGTCCCTGCAGGAAATCAAACGCATCGTTGCCGCTGACAAGAATCTCTGAATAGGGGAATTGAGTCATTGTTATCTGCCAAACCTCGTTGCCGGGTATGCACTGTTGAAGATAGATACCATGCAGCCGCCTGCCACGTCTGGCATAATTTCGGCCATGAAACATCCAGCATCTGACAATCGGGTCGCCAGCCGCGAAATCAATGGCGAATCGCCGACGCCTACATCGGCGGCGGTCCCGCAGCAGCATACGCCAGCCGGCACCGTTGATGCAGCCAATCCGGCGCCAAAGGAAATTGGCGGTCGTGGCGGTCTTGAGCCGACACGTTACGGCGACTGGGAAAAAGCCGGTCGTTGCATTGATTTCTGAGCGCAGATTCCCGATTTCAATTCTGCCTTGTACCTTGTGGCCTAATGCGGATAATACAGCGGTCATTCGAACAACCTGTCGCTACTGAATAAGAAGCCAATAACCATGAGCAATTCCGGCCGACCACTGTCGCCACACCTGTCCATTTACCGCTGGCCAATTACGATGACACTTTCGATCCTGCACCGGGCAACCGGGGTGGCGCTGTCGATGGGGCTGATCGTGCTCGCGGCCTGGCTGCTGCACGTTGCGTCAGGGCCCGAGAATTACCAGTATTTTCGCGACATGATGTCGTCAATGATGGGCATTCTGTTGCTCATCGGCTGGACCTTCGCATTCCTCTTGCACCTTGGCAATGGCATTCGGCACCTGGTCTGGGATGCCGGTTACGGGTTTGAGAAAAGCCAGGCAAATGCTTCAGCGTGGTTCGTGCTCATTTTCGCGATTGCAGGCACGGCCATACTCTGGGTGGTGGCGCTATGAGTCTGCGCAGCCCCCTCGGCCGGGTCCTTGGGCTCGGTACGGCCAAAGACGGCACCGGTCATTTCATCAGCCAGCGAATCTCCGCCATTGGTTTGCTGCTGCTCGGTAGCTGGTTTACCTACCAGATGTTTACGCAGGAAAGTTTTGCTTACCTTGAAGTCGTGCGCTTTATCCGTGAGCCGCTGAACAGCATTCTGTTGAGCCTTCTTTGCCTGACAGTTGCCTACCATTCGTGGTTAGGCGTGCAGGTGGTCATCGAAGACTACGTGCATGGCCACGGCACCAAATTACTTGCTTTGATCGCATCACGATTTGCACATATCTTCGTCGCGATTGCATCCGTATACGCTATTTTAAGAATCGGACTCAGTTCATGAGCCAGACCAACGATTACGAATTCATAGACCACAGCTACGATGTTCTGGTGGTCGGTGCCGGCGGTGCCGGTTTGCGCGCGACCTTCGGTCTCGCCCAGGCGGGCTTTCGCACGGCCTGTGTCACCAAAGTGTTTCCGACGCGCAGTCACACGGTGGCCGCGCAGGGCGGCATCAGTGCCGCACTGGGCAACATGGGCGAAGACGACTGGCGCTGGCACATGTACGACACGATCAAGGGCTCGGACTGGCTCGGCGATCAGGACGCTATCGAGTACATGTGCAAGGAGGCGCCCGACGCCGTTATCGAACTGGAACATTACGGCGTACCGTTCTCTCGCACCGAAGACGGTCGAATTTACCAGCGGCCGTTCGGCGGCATGACAACGCGCTTTGGCGAAGGTACAGCGCAGCGCACCTGTGCGGCGGCGGATCGTACCGGGCATGCCATGCTGCACACGCTGTATCAGCAGTCCCTTGCTCATGATGCCGAGTTTTACATTGAGTATTTTGCCATTGACCTGATCATGGAAGACGGTGCCTGTCGCGGCGTCGTCGCCATCGACATGGCAACCGGGCGCTTGCATCGTTTTCGCAGTCACCAGGTCATCCTGGCGACAGGCGGGTACGGCCGGGCGTTCTTCTCCTGCACCTCGGCGCATACCTGCACAGGCGACGGCAACGCAATGATCATGCGCGCCGGTCTGCCGGTACAGGATATGGAGTTTGTCCAGTTTCACCCGACCGGCATTTACGGTGCCGGGTGCCTGATTACCGAAGGCGTGCGGGGCGAGGGCGGTTACCTGACCAATTCCGACGGCGAGCGCTTCATGGAACGGTATGCGCCGAATGCGAAAGACCTCGCATCGCGCGACGTCGTCAGTCGTTCAATGACCATCGAGATTCGTGAAGGCCGCGGTGTGGGTGCCGAGAAAGACCACATCCACCTGCATCTCGAGCACCTCGGGCCGGAAGTCATTGAAGAACGCCTGCCCGGCATTGCCGAGTCGGCGCGAATTTTTGCGGGCGTTGATGTGACGCGTGAGCCGATCCCCGTGTTGCCAACGGTGCACTACAACATGGGCGGTATCCCGGCCAATTACAAAGGCGAAGTGGTCACCAAGCGTGGCGGCGATGCCGAAGAGGTCGTACCCGGTCTGATGGCCGTGGGCGAAGCTGCCTGTGTGTCGGTGCACGGTGCTAACCGGCTCGGCTCGAACTCGCTGCTCGATCTGGTCGTCTTCGGCCGTGCTGCGGCGCACCATATCGCCGAGACAATGCAGCCGGAAGCTCGCCACAAGCCGCTAGCCGCTGATGCCGGGCAGGACAGTGTCGCGCGTATCGATCGCTTGCGGAATGCCAATGGCAGCCGTTCGACGGCTGAAATCAGGCTTGAGATGCAGAAGGTCATGCAAAACCATGCCGCCGTATTCCGCACCGGCGAAACGCTGAACGAAGGCGTCGAATTGTTGCGCCAGACTTTCGCCTCCTTCGGCGACGTGAAAGTGGCAGACCGTTCCCTGATCTGGAACACCGATCTTATCGAGACGCTGGAGCTAGAGAATTTGCTGCTCAATGCAACGGCGACCATCGAGTCCGCTGCCAATCGGCCGGAAAGCCGTGGAGCGCATGCACGTGAGGACTACCCGGACCGCGACGATACAAACTGGATGAAGCACACGCTGGCGTGGGTAGACAATGCTGGCAAGGTGGCCTTTGAGTACCGGCCAGTGCATGAAGAGACATTGACGAACGAGGTGGAGAAAGTGCCGCCGAAAGCAAGAGTTTACTAGGAGCATTTCCCTTGGCCGAATTTCGTTTGCCACAAAATTCCCGTATCAGTAAAGGTAAGCACTTCGCTGCACCCGAAGGTGCCAGCAACGTAAAGCGATTTGCCGTGTACCGCTACGATCCGACGAGCGGTGAGAACCCACGTGTCGATACCTACGAAGTCGACCTCGATAGCTGCGGACCGATGGTTCTCGACGCGCTGATCAAGATCAAGAATGAAATCGATCCGACGCTGACGTTTCGGCGCTCTTGCCGAGAAGGTATTTGCGGCTCCTGTGCGATGAACATTGATGGCGGTAATACGCTGGCATGTACGCGCGATATCAATGACGTCAGTGGCGATGTGAAGATTTATCCGCTGCCACACATGCCCGTCGTCAAGGACCTGGTGCCGGACCTGACCAACTTCTACGCGCAGTACGCATCGATCAAGCCCTGGTTGCAAACGCGTACGCCGCCGCCGCCCGACAGGGAGCGTCTGCAAAGCAAGGAAGACCAGGAACTTATTAATGAACCGTCAGCGTGCATCCTGTGTGCCTGCTGTTCGACGGCCTGCCCAAGCTATTGGTGGAACAGCGATCGCTATCTCGGGCCGGCGGCCTTGCTGGCCGCCTATCGCTGGCTGGTCGACAGTCGTGACGAGGCGACCGGCGAGCGTCTGGATGAACTTGAAGACCCGTTCCGCCTGTATCGTTGCCATACGATCATGAATTGCACCCAGACGTGTCCAAAAGGCCTGAATCCGGCCAAGGCGATCGCCGAGACCAAGAAGATGCTCGCCGAACGCCGGCATTGAGCGCCGGTTCACACGCCGTGCTGCGGCGACCTGGCCGGACACAGCGGGGTACCGGGCCGGCTGGCCTGACGCGCTTGCCATGGCAGGCCACAGGTATATGAGCGAGTCCACGGGGCAGCTTCGCTGGCAGTGCCGGCGGGGTATGCGCGAGCTCGATGACCTGTTGCTGCGCTATCTCGAAAACGAGTACGCGCAAGCGTCCGCCGACGATAAGAGCGCGTTTCGGTCTGTTTTGCAGCTTCCGGACCCGGAGCTGGTCGGGTACTTGTTGAACCGTCAGCAACCCGCCTCGGAGCCCATCGCCCGTGTCGTCAGAATCCTACTCGGCGAAAATCCGGCCTGAAAACCGTTGCCGGCGCCTGCTGCTGGGCTCGGGCGTCGTGCTGGGCCTGTGCGCCACGGTGCTCATAGTGCAGATGCCGTTGCCGCTGCACTGGCGCGTTGCGTCCGGGTTGGCCTGGGGCACACTGTGCGTGGTCGAGTTGTGGCTGACGATGCGCTGCTATCGCCGCGCGCGCCGCTACCGCTTATACCCGGACGGCACTGTCTCGGTCCGATATAGCAATGCGCTATCAGGCAGCGCCTGGATGATGCCCGGCTGTATCGTGCTGCAACGGGCTGCCTGGCTGCGCTTTTGTAACCCGGCCGGGGCATCCTGGGGCGAGCCGCTTACTCGCAACGGCCAGAATCCCGAGCAATGGCGCCGCCTGCAGGTCATATGCCGGCATCGGGCAGCGTGCTAAGATTTGCCCGTCTACAGCAAGCACCGAAACGCGTCTGATGGCGTGCCAGGCGATATTCGACACGGCGTCTCACAATAATGATCAAAACCGTAACAAGCACAGAACTTTCGGCGCCGCCCCCGGTCTATGGGGGCATCGGGCGGCTGTGCCGCAGGACTAGCTGGGCGGGCCCGGATGTCGAATGAGTCGACGGACACAAAACTCGTCAAGAGAGTCCAGAAGGGCGACAAAGGCGCGTTTGATATGCTGGTACTCAAGTATCAGCACAAAATAGTTAACCTGGTGATGCGGTATGTGCGCGACCCGGAACAGGCATTGGACATTACGCAGGAGGCCTTCATCAAGGCCTACCGGGCGTTGCCGCGCTTTCGGGGCGACAGCGCGTTCTACACCTGGTTGTACCGGATAGCTGTGAATACGGCGAAGAATCACCTGGCGGCTCAGCGGCGGCGTCCCATGGACATCGAGCTCGATTTGCAGGACCCGGAACAGTACGACTTGCACGCGAAACTCAAGGAGACAGATACCCCTGAGGGCATCACGATCAGTCGTGAGTTGCAGGATACGGTGGAGCGGGCGATCCAGGGACTGCCGGATGATTTGCGCACGGCCATCATCCTGCGCGAGCTGGACGGTATGAGTTACGAGGAAATAGCCGAGACGATGGAATGTCCGGTGGGTACGGTGCGTTCGAGGATTTTCCGGGCGCGTGACGCAATTTCGAAGAAGGTGGGTTCGCTGATCGGCTGAAAAGCTGTGTCTGCGCAACCGACTTAAATACAAGGTCAGGACAGTGAACAGTTTTAAACCTATTTCATACTACGCGGGCCAGGCCCGCCATTGGGTGCTCGTATGAACGAAGCCATTCGAATGCAGATCTCGGCATTTACCGACGGTGAACTGCCGGACAACGAAAAGGAATTGTTGCTGCGGCGCCTCAGTCAGGATGCCGAGATGCGCCGCCAGGTGGCCGAATACCTCGCTATCGGGCGCGCCATGCGCGGTGAAAAGCCGGTGTCCGGAATCGATAGCTTGCGTGATCGCATCGCCGATGAAATTGGCGCAATCGATTCAGAAACCAGCAAGGATTCTTCGACCGACAGCGCGGCCGCCGCGTCGTCAGATGCCCGGGTGACGCGCCCGTTGGCCGGTTTTGCCATCGCGGCAACCGTTGCGCTGGTGGCTATCTTCGGGCTTCGGCAAGTCAGCGAGGAGGCCGGCCAGGCAGGTGAGTTGCCGCAGGCCGCCGATATCGAAGCCGGCTTTCCGACCCAGCCGGAAGCGGATAACGTTCTGGATCAGTACCGTTTGCTGCACGACGCCGAGGCGGCGGACAGCAGCATGCGCACACGCTTCACTTCGATCGAGATTCGTGGCGACATTGCCGACGAGAATGAAGTTGATGGCGCGGCAGAAGAAGATGCGGTACCCGCTGATCCGGACCGCGAATTAATGCCGGATACTGAATGACGTGCCCCTGGTGAGCTGCACCGCCATGCCGGGTGGGTCTGTACATTTCGCGCTGCGATGCAGCGCCATGGTCGCGGGTTGCTGTTCATTGTTACTCGCTGCATTGCCTGCACAAGGCGCTGACAGCCCCTCTGACTGGCTTGAGCGCATGGCCACGGCGGTGCAGACGATCAATTACGAGGGCACCGTCATTCGTGTCTCGGGCGACCGCGCCGAGGCATTGAAGGTTGTGCATACCGTATCGGACGGTGTGGTGCGCGAAAAGCTCGTTGCCCAGGAGGGTAACGGCCTCGAGATTATCCGCAATGGCAACGAGGTGCACTGCATTTTGCCGGGCCGCAAATCGGTGCTAATCGAGGAGTGGAACGACCAGAGCACATTATTCTCAACCTTGCCGACAAGCCAGGTCAGCTTTGGCAGCGAATACGACGTACGTATTGTGAAAGAAGACCGCGTAGCCGGGCGCAAAGCCCTGAAACTGGCCATCAAACCGCACGATGACTACCGCTACGAGCATCGGCTCTGGCTGGATGCCGAGACCGGCTTTCCATTACAAACACAGGTAATCGGCACCGCCGGGCAGGCGCTCGAGCAGGTGAAGTTCGCGGATATTACGCTGGGCCGCGAAATCCATGCGAGCGCGTTTATGCCGAGCTACAGCACCGAAGACTTCAGGTGGTACAGCCCACCGCGGCGGCAGGTGACCACCGTGGTCGACAGTGAATGGAGCAGCGATGACTTACCGCTTGGCTTCCGCATTGCCTCGTCGCAGCAGGAACAAATGCCTGGCAGCCAGGAATTGGTGACGCACCTTCTGTACACCGATGGACTTGCGAACGTGTCGGTATTTATCGCCGAAGTGACCGACGACAAGGTCGCTGCCCGCTCGCAGGTTGGCGCATCGAATACTTTCAGCACGGTGCGCGGTGGTCGCCGAATAACGGCTGTGGGTGAAGTACCGGCGGTAACCGTGGAACAAATTGCGAATTCGATGCGGCAGCGCTAACGCCGCGCATCGTCGTCTGCCATGCAACCCATTACAGGAATGATAGTCTCGCTGACACCGGACGCCATGGGCCGCGAAGCCACGATTGACATTGACGGTGCGGCGGTTTGCAGCCGCTGTGCCTCCGGCAAGGGCTGTGGCGCGGGCCTGTTTGGGGCCGGCGGCGGCCAACGCCGTCTGGATGCGGCATTACCGGCCGGTAGCAACTGGCAGGTAGGCGACCGGGTCAGCGTCGAACTGCAAGCCCGCAATATGCTCGCCGCGGCCGGGATCGTTTACGGCTGGCCCTTGCTGGGCGCCGTTGCCGGTGCCGTACTCGCGTACCAGCAGCAGGCTGGGGATTCGGGCGCAGCGCTTGCGGCCCTTGCTGGCCTCGGGCTTGGACTTTGGCTGGCGCAGCGCAAACTCGCGAAAAATGCCTGCCTGCAACGGTTTTCGCCGCAAATTCGAAGCATTGATGCCTGAATTCGACGTATACACACGGCAGGGCTGCCATTTGTGCGAGGTCCTGATAGAGCAATTGCTGGAATTGGTCGGCCAGACGGCCCGGCTCAGAATTCACGATGTGGATTCCAGCGACGACTGGCAGGCGCACTACGGCAGCCTCGTGCCCGTGGTCGAATACGAAGGGCGTCAGCTGTGTCACTACAAGCTCGACGCGGCGGCGATACGCGCAGCACTCGCAGGGCGGCCATAAACCGGTATACTGCGCCGGTTCTCGGCCCCGCCCCAATCATGAAGCACATCCGCAACTTTTCAATTATCGCGCATATCGATCATGGCAAATCCACACTTGCCGATCGGTTCATCCACTATTGTGGCGGGCTCACGGACCGGGAAATGGCCGAGCAGGTGCTTGATTCGATGGATATCGAGCGCGAGCGCGGCATCACGATCAAGGCGCAGAGCGTCTCACTCGAATACAAGGCGCAGGATGGCGAGGTCTACCAGCTCAATTTCATTGATACGCCGGGCCACGTGGACTTTTCCTACGAAGTCTCGCGTTCACTGGCGGCCTGCGAAGGCGCGCTGCTGGTAGTTGATGCGGCGCAGGGTGTCGAGGCGCAAAGCGTCGCGAACTGCAATACCGCCATTGATCTGGGCCTTGAGGTAGTGCCGGTACTGAACAAAATTGATTTACCCGCCGCCGAGCCTGATGCGGTTGTCGCCGAAATCGAGGACGTAATTGGCATTGATGCGCAGGAGGCTGTGCGCGTCAGCGCCAAGACCGGCTTTGGCGTTCCCGAATTACTTGAAGCGATTGTTGCGCGCATACCGCCCCCTGAAGGCGACCCCGACGAACGACTGCAGGCGCTGATAATCGATTCATGGTTCGACAACTACGTTGGCGTCGTTTCTCTCGTGCGGGTGGTTAACGGTACGCTGAAGAAAGGTGCCAAGTTCAAAGTCATGTCCACCGGCGACAGCTACAACGCAGACCGGATTGGCAGCTTCACGCCAAAGATGAAAGACCGCGAGACGTTGCAGGCTGGCGAAGTCGGTTTCGTTATCGCGGGCATTAAGGACATTTACGGTGCGCCGGTTGGTGACACGCTGACACTCATGCGTGAGCCCTGTGAGAAGCCATTGCCGGGGTTCAAGCAGGTTCAGCCGCGCGTCTTCGCCGGTATGTTCCCGATCAGTTCCGACGACTACGAAAACTTTCGCGAAGCACTGCAGAAATTGCGGCTTAACGATGCCGCCCTGCATTTCGAGCCCGAAACCTCGGATGCGCTTGGCTTTGGCTTTCGTTGTGGATTTCTCGGCATGCTGCACATGGAAATTGTGCAGGAACGGCTGGAGCGCGAGTACGACCTGGAAATGATAACGACGGCACCGACGGTGATTTATCAGGTCGTCGACAACGCCGGTAACATCACTCAGGTTGATAATCCTTCACGCCTGCCGCCCGTGAATCAGATAGCGGAACTGCGCGAGCCGATCATTTCGGCCAATATACTGGTGCCGGAAGCGCACGTCGGAAACGTCATCAAGCTGTGCATCGAAAAGCGCGGCGTGCAAAAGCAAATGCGCTACCTGGGTAAACAGGTGTCTCTGGAATACGAGATTCCGCTGGCCGAGGTCGTGCTGGATTTCTTCGACCGTTTGAAGTCGGTCAGCCGCGGGTTCGCGTCATTCGACTATCATTTTGTTCGTTTCGAAACGGCACAACTGGTAAGACTCGATGTGCTTATCAATAAAGATCGGGTCGATGCGCTTTCGATCATTGTGCACCGTGACAAGGCACAGAACCGGGGACGTGACCTGGTTGAAAAAATGCGCGAACTCATTCCGCGGCAGATGTTCGATGTCGCTATTCAGGCGGCAATCGGTGCGCAGATCATCGCACGCAGCAATGTGAAAGCGTTACGCAAAAATGTGACAGCGAAGTGCTACGGTGGTGATGTATCGCGGAAACGAAAATTGCTTGAGAAGCAGAAGGCGGGTAAGCGGCGTATGAAACAGGTCGGTTCCGTAGAGATTCCGCAGGAAGCATTCCTTGCGGTATTACGTGTAGATAAATAAAAGTGAGCCAGTTTTGAATCTTAATCTTGCATTAATTCTGACAGTCCTGACCGCGTTCACCGGTCTGGTTGTCGGTATCAATAAGTTTATATGGCAACGCCAGGACCGCTGGAAGCGTGCTTCAGGTGCGCGCCAGACATTGGTTGAATACTGCCAGTCTTTTTTTCCGGTTTTGTTGTTTGTGCTGGTCATTCGCTCGTTTGTCTTCGAGCCGTTCCGAATTCCGTCTGGCTCCATGGAACCAACACTGGAATCCGGCGACTTCATTTTTGTGAAAAAGTATTCCTACGGCTTGCGCCTGCCGGTTACGGAAACAAAAATTATTGAAACCGGTTCGCCGGAGCGTGGCGATGTTGCTGTATTCCGTTTGCCGTCAGACCCGAGCGTTAACTACATCAAACGCGTTGTTGGGCTTCCCGGCGATGTGATCGAGTACAATGCCCATCGTCTGACCGTGAATGGCGAGACGATGAAACTCGACCCACCAATCACCAGCACGAGCGGTAGAGGCTCTATTCACAACGAGCAGCTGTTTGAGCGAAATCACAAGATCAAGGTGCTCAATCCGGCATCAGAGAAAAATGGTCGCTTTGTGGTCCCGGAAGGCCATTACTTCATGATGGGTGACAATCGTGATAACAGCACCGACAGCCGCTTTCCCACCGTGGCGCCGATTGCCGAAGAGTACCTGGTGGGCGAAGCAACCCGGATCTGGTTGCATATGGAAGGCTTCTCCTGGCCCGAATGGGACCGGATGGGCAAGAAGATTGAATAATGTGGTATCAATCACGATTTGACCGTTAGAATTGGGCTACGGTGTGGTGTGCGGGCGTTTCCGAGCCCGTTTTTGTGCGGAGAATGGGGCAATGAACAACAAACTGAATCGCTTACCGATGAATCGCGAGGCGGGTATGACCACACTCGGCATGCTGATTCTGGTTGTTTTCGTCGGACTGTTCGCGTTCGCAGCGATTCGCCTGACGCCAATCTACCTGAACTACATGAAGGTGGTTGGGGTCGTTGATGGCGTGCGGGACGAATTCGACGGACAAAACCCCTCCCGAGCGGCGATCAGAAGTTCGATTGGCCGGCGCTTTGACATTGAAAGCGTCAGTGTTATCACCGCGCGGGATGTTGAGGTAAAGAGCGTGGATGGCGGCTTCGAAGTACGCGCGGTCTACGATCACACCTCACCGTTCATTGCGAACGTGTCATTTACCGTACATTTCGACAAGGTAGCGCTCGTACGTCGCTAGACCTGTCGGCACCGGAACGACGATCACCGCGAGCGGGCAGACAGCCGGTTTGTGCGTGAACGCATGCTAAACGAGCGAACTATTGCAAAAGGCGGAGAGCTGGCTGAAAGCGACGTTGGACTATTCGTTCAACGACCGCGACCTGTTTGCACAGGCGCTGACGCACAGAAGTGCGAACGGGCAAAGTAACGAGCGCCTTGAGTTTCTCGGCGACGCGGTGCTTGACCTCGTCGTGTCTGAAATTGTCTTCCGTCAGCAACCGCACGCCAACGAAGGTGACCTGAGCCGCCTGCGTGCCGCACTGGTCAAGGACAAATCGCTGGCGCAACTGGCTACAGAGCTTGGCATTGGTGAATTCCTGGTGCTTGGCAGCGGTGAGAAAAAAAGCGGTGGTCATAGCCGCGCGTCGATACTGGCCGATGCGGTTGAAGCTCTGTTTGGCGCGGTCTATCTTGATGCCGGTTTTGATGCGGCCTACGGTGTCATCGAAAAGGCCTACGGGCAACGCCTGCACGATCTGCCGGACCCAAGCGAGCTGCGCGACCCCAAGACCCGCTTGCAGGAGTTTTTGCAGGCGAGGAGCATGGAGTTACCGGTCTACGAACTGGTCCAGGTATCAGGGCGTGCGCACAAGCAAACATTTGAAGTAACCTGCATTATTCCGAAGGTCGCCAGCGTCACGACCGGCAAGGGTTCATCAAGGCGCAGCGCAGAACAGAAATCGGCGCGCTTCATGCTCGAAGTTCTGGACGGGGATCACAATGACTGAAAAGGCGTTTCGCTGCGGGTATGTGGCCGTCGTTGGCCGACCGAATGTTGGTAAGTCAACGCTGATCAATGCATTGGTAGGCAGCAAAGTCAGCATCGTCACGGCAAAACCGCAAACGACCCGGCACCGGATTCTGGCGGTATTGCCACTCGATAATGCCCAGGCGCTCGTGATCGATACGCCAGGTATGCACAGAAGTGCGGGCAAGGCGATGAACAGAGTGATGAACCGCACGGCCTCGAGTGCGCTCGCTGACGCCGATCTCGTACTCTTCGTCAGCGAAGCAGGACGTTGGACTGAAGAGGACGCCGATGTGCTGGAGAAGATCAAGACGAGCGGTGTACCCGCCATTGCAGTGCTGAACAAGGTCGACAAGGTGCACCCGAAGGATGCGCTCTTCGGTGTGCTTAGCGAGCTTTCCGGCAGGCACGATTTTGCCGAGATGATTCCGCTGTCCGCTGCGAAAGGCAGCAATCTCGCAGCAGTGCGCAAGTGCATTCCCGCATTTTTGCCGGTGTCACCGCCCTTGTTTCCCGAGGCAATGCGCACCGATCGCAGCCCTGGCTTCCATGCGGCCGAGATCATCCGTGAGAAGCTTACCCTGATGTTGCACCAGGAGCTGCCATACGGGCTGACCGTGCAGATAGAACGTTATGAAGAAGCCGAGGGCAAACTCGCGATCAATGCCATTATCTGGGTTGAGCGCGATAGCCAGAAAGGCATCGTGGTCGGCAAAGGCGGCAGCCAGCTCAAGCAGGTTGGCCGTGCAGCCAGGCTGGATATCAAGGAGCAGCTTGGCAAGCCCGTGCACCTCGAGCTATGGGTCAAGGTGAAGCAGAACTGGGCGGACAACGAACAGGACCTGATGTCGCTGGGCTTTGACCCGGTATGATGCCGGGTGACGAGTGATTACACACAGGAAGGCGAGCGCCAATGAGCAGCGAGAGACGGGTGCAGCAGCAGCCAGCTTTCCTGTTGCACTATCGCCCATTTCGCGATTCGAGCCTGTTGCTGGATGTGGTCAGCCGCGATTACGGCAGATTGACGCTGGTCGCACGTGGTGCACGATCGGCGAAATCGCGGCTGCGCGGCGTCTTGCGTCCTTTCATGCCATTGCAGTTGTCGTGGTTCCTGCGTGCTGATCTCGGCACGCTGACCGGTGCCGAACTGGCAGGACAACCGCTGACACTGCTTGGCGATTCCTTGCTTTCGGGCTACTACATCAATGAACTGCTGCTGCACTTTCTGCACCGGCATGACCCGCAACCCGAAGTCTTCGCGGTGTATGAGCAGACGGTTGCTACGCTGGCCAGCACTGAGCGTCCAGCGCCCGTCCTCAGGTATTTCGAAATCGAATTATTGAAGCTGCTCGGCTACGGGCCGGTGTTCGAGCATGACGCGAACGATAACAGCGAAATCCAGCCTGAATACTTCTACGAATACCGGCCAGAGCAGGGCGCCGTTCGCGTGCAGCGCGATTCCGGCCCGATGGTTTTTTCCGGTTCGAGCCTCATAGGTATTCGGGAGAATCGTTTTGCGGATGCCGCGGTTCTCAAGGCCGCCAGCCGGCTGCTGCGGAACCTGGTGTCCTTTCACCTCGGAGGCCGGGAGCTGAAAAGCCGCAAAGTACTGCTCGATCTGCATCGTGGTCGCGATAGAATGGCGAGCCCTGCCGCCGGAAACGGTGGCAACACAGACTGGCAAGCGCAGGACAATGACTAATGCAAAATGACAGCATTCTGCTGGGCGTAAATATCGACCACATTGCGACCGTGCGGCAGGCGCGTGGTACCGAATACCCGCGACCGGCCGATGCAGTGCATCTCGCGGAACAGGCCGGCGGCGACAGCATCACCGTGCACTTGCGTGAGGATCGCCGGCATATCCACGATCGGGACCTCGAGGAAATAAAAGCGCGTCTGCAAACGCACATGAACCTCGAATGTGCCGTTACCGACGAGATGCTGGCCATTGCGGTACGTACAGCACCGCGCGACGTTTGCCTGGTGCCTGAAAAGCGTGAGGAAGTCACCACTGAGGGCGGACTCGATGTCGCGTCGCAGCTATCAAGAGTGACGGACGCCTGTGCGCAACTGCGCGACTCAGGTATTCGCGCATCACTGTTTATCGATCCCGAGCCGGCGCAGCTTGACGCCGCGCTTGCCGCAGGCGCGCCCGTTATAGAGTTGCACACCGGCGCGTATGCCGACGCCACGGGAGCGGCACAAGAAGCAGAGCTCGCGCGGATCGCCAGGGCAGCGCGCTATGGCCACGAGTCAGGACTGGTCGTAAACGCCGGGCATGGGCTGCACTATGAAAATGTGGCGGCAATCGCGAGGATTCCCGAGATCGTTGAACTGAACATCGGGCATTCAATCATCGCGCGTGCCGTGTTCGACGGCTTGTCGCTTGCAGTGTCCGAAATGAAACAACGCATGACCGCGGCGCGCGGCCAGTGAGTAGCTCATGATCTTTGGTGTAGGCACGGACGTCGTTGAGCTTGCTCGAGTGCAGGCGATATATGAGCGGTTTGGCGAACAGTTTGTGCGCCGGATACTGATGCCCGAGGAAGAGGAGCTATTCCGGCGCAGCAAGCAGCCAGTGCGCTTTCTCGCCATGCGTTTTGCCGGCAAGGAAGCCACTGTAAAGGCCATGGGAACTGGCTTCGCACACGGTGTCTGGGTGCGCGACGTCGGCATTACCAGCAATGCCTGGGGACGGCCGCTGGTCATCTGGTCCGAGCGCGGACAGGGCGTTTGCGACCAGCTTGGTATCGGTGCGGGCCATGTCAGCCTCACCGACGATGCCGGGCTGATTATTGCATTTGCAGTTGTCGAGGCTGCCGAACCGGAGAATAGAAGCTAATGCATTGTTTTTCGTTTGATATAGAGACTGTTCCCGACGTCGATACCGGCCGTTTGCTGCTGGACCTGGATGGACTTAGCGATGAGGATGTTGCCACGGCGATGACCTTCAAGCGGCAGCAGGCAGCGGGTACCGACTTCTTGTCCCTGCATCAGCATCGCATCGTGGCTATTTCGGTGGCCTTGCGCAGTGGCGACAGTTTCCGGGTCTGGAGCCTCGGTGATGAAGACGCCGACGAGGCAGAGCTGGTCCGACGCTTCTTTGACGGCATCGACCGCTACACGCCGGATCTCGTCTCCTGGAACGGCAGCGGTTTCGATTTGCCCGTGCTGCATTACCGCGCGCTCAAGCACGGCATACAGGCACCGCGCTATTGGGAGAACGGTGACAATGACCGCGACTTCAAGTGGAACAATTACCTTAGCCGTTACCATTGGCGGCACGTTGACCTGATGGATGTACTGGCCAATTTCAACAATCGTGCATTTGCCAAGCTGGATGAGATCGCGATGATGCTTGGATTCCCGGGCAAGCTGGGCATGAGTGGTGACAAGGTCTGGGATAAGTACCTTGAGGGTGGCATCCGTGAAATTCGCGACTATTGCGAGACAGACGTGGTGAATACCTGGCTTGTGTATCTTCGCTTTGAATTCATGCGTGGCAACCTGGACGAGGCCGATCTGCAGCGGGAGTACGCGCTGGTGCGCGAGACGCTCGCCGGATTGGAGCAGGAGCACATGAACGAATTTCTCGCTGCCTGGCCGGCGGCCAACTAATGAAGCGCAAACGAGCAGAGCCCGAAACCGGGCGTATCGCCTCTGTCACGCACGAAGGCAAAGGTATCGTTGCGGGCGAGGGCAAGAAAGTATTCGTTGCCGGAGCGCTTGCAGGTGAGCAGGTGCGTTACCTGCGCCGCAAGCGGCGTCGCAATTTCGACGAGGCCGAATTGCTTGAGGTGCTGGAAGCAGCGGACGAGCGAGTCGACGCGCGCTGTGCAGCCTACGGCCGCTGCGGTGGCTGCTCGTTGCAGCACATCAGCCCGCAGCAACAGCGCGCGATCAAGTTTCAGTCTCTGCAGGACAGTATGCAGCGTATCGGCAAAGTTGAGCCGGCAACCTGGCTCGAACCACTAACCGGCCAGGAATGGAACTATCGGCGCCGCGCGCGGCTTGCGGTAAAGGACGTGCCTGCAAAGGGGCGGGTGCTGGTTGGATTCAGGGAGCGACACGCTCCGTTTATCACCGAGATGGACCGTTGCGAAGTGCTCGCCGCACCCGTGGACAGCCTGCTGCTGCCATTGAGCGAATTGATCGGGTCGCTGTCTATCCGCGCACGTCTGCCGCAAATAGAAGTGGCCGTAGCCGAACAGGTTGTTGCACTCGTGTTTCGGGTGCTGGATGCGCCAGGTGAAGACGATCTTGCGCAGTTGCGCGCGTTTGCTGATGCGCAAGGCGTGCAGGTCTGGCTGCAGCCTGGTGGCCTCGACTCCATAGCGCGGCTCGATGGCTGCGGACCGGACGGTGTGCTTGGCTACGGCTTGCCGGACTTCGATATAGAGATTCAGTTTCAGCCAATCGACTTTGTGCAGGTCAATGCGCAGATCAACGAACGCATGGTGCAGGCGGCTATCGATTACCTCAAACCGCAGCCGACGGACCGGGTGCTCGACCTGTATTGCGGCATCGGCAACTTCTCGCTGCCCCTGGCACGTCGGGCGGGCTTCGTGCTGGGCATAGAGGGCGAGGCCAGCCTGGTCGCCCGTGCGGGCGAGAATGCCCGTCGCAATGGTCTGGATAACGTCGAGTTCCGTAC
This sequence comes from Gammaproteobacteria bacterium, assembly GCA_030425905.1. Lineage (GTDB taxonomy): Bacteria > Pseudomonadota > Gammaproteobacteria > Steroidobacterales > Woeseiaceae > UBA1847. The sequence continues at coordinate 7,042 of JAUHZT010000034.1, read as the reverse complement.
GGCAGACCTGTCGACAGTCGATGGCAGCGAAGCCTGGGTCGGGGAACACTGGGACCGGGTATTGCTGGATCCGGCGCGCTCAGGCGCCGCCGAGGTGGTCGCACAGATGCGCAAAATTGATCCCGAACGTATCGTGTACGTTTCCTGCCATCCGGGCACGCTGGCCCGGGATGCCGGAACGCTCGTCAACGAACTTGGCTACACGCTCGAAGCGGCGGGTATCATAGACATGTTCCCGCACACCGCACATGTGGAATCTGTCGCAGTTTTCACTAAATAGAACAAATAGTTATTGAGTTTTTCTAAAGTAGTTATTATCTTTTGCGCATGTCTCTCGGACCCGTAATGCTTGATATCGACGGCCTCAGCCTGACACCGGCTGACCGTGAGCTGTTGCGTGAACCCGCCGTCGGCGGCGTCATCCTGTTTAGCCGTAACTACGAGTCGCCGCAGCAGGTGTTCGATCTGGTCAGCGACATTCGTGCCTTGCGCAGCCCGGCATTGATCGTTGCGGTGGATCACGAAGGCGGTCGGGTACAGCGATTCCGCGAGGGATTTACAGCCGTTCCACCGATGAAGGTGATAGGCAATGAGTTCCGGAAAGATCCGGATCATGCCGCTCGGCTCGCACGCCAGGCAGGCTGGCTGATCGCGTCAGAATTGCGCGCGGTGGGTATCGATCTGTGTTTCGCACCTTGCGTGGATCTTGATTGGGGTGTCAGTGAGATTATCGGTGACCGGTCGTTCGGCCGCCGCCCCGAGGTCGTGGCTGAGCTTGCCGCGCATTTCTCCCGAGGCTTGCGCAGCGCCGGTATGGGCGCCGTGGCCAAACACTTTCCGGGGCACGGGGCGGTCGTGGCTGATTCGCACCTGAAGTTGCCCGTGGATCGCCGCGAATACGGCGACGTGCTTGACGACATGCGTCCTTACGATCGACTGATTAGCAATGGCGGCATTGCCGGGGTCATGACGGCACACGTGATTTATGCCGCAATGGACGAGATGCCCGCCAGTTTTTCGCCGTTCTGGATTCAGCGCGAGCTGCGGTCCCGGCTGGGTTTCGACGGTGCCGTATTTTGCGATGACCTCAGTATGAAAGCTGCCGCGCACTACGGCAGCATGACTGAGCGCGCGCAGCTTGCGCTGCAATCGGGTTGCGACATGGTGCTCGTCTGCAATGATCGGCCAGCGGCGAAGAAGACCGTGATCGCGCTCAGGGACTACTCGAACCCGCTGTCGCTGGTGCGGCTGGCACGTTTGCACGGCACCGGGCATATTGAGCGGGAAACGCTTATGGCAAGCGCTGAGTGGAAAGCGGCTAACCAGGCGCTGCAGCAGTGGACCAATCCCCCGGAGCTGACGCTGGATGCCTGAGCGTTATGCACTGATACTGGGTTCTGGTTTTACTGATTACCTGCCCGAGGGCAAGGTTCACGAACTGCATACCGACTACGGCGCGCCATCGGCCGGCATTATCGATGTCGAGATTGGCGGGCAGTCGGTACTGACGTTAGCGCGGCATGGACCCGATCACTCGATACCTGCGCACCTGATCAATTACCGCGCCAATATCGCGGCGCTTAAAGCATTGGGTGTGACGAGTATCGTTGCGCTCAATACCGTGGGCGTCATTGGCGATATTTGCAAAGCCGGGCAACTCGGCTTGCCAAGCCAGGTAATCGACTACACCTGGGGCCGCGAACAGACTTTTTTCACGGGCGGCGCGGCGGGCGTTAAACACCTGGATTTTACCGAACCGTTCCCTGCCGGGCTGCGCGCGCGCCTGCTGGAAGCCGCCCGCAGGGCCAGAATCGACTGCTATGACGGCGGTGTGTATGCCACAACCCAGGGGCCGCGGCTCGAGACCGCAGCCGAAGTGGATCGCCTGCAGCGTGACGGAGCGCACTATATTGGCATGACGGCCATGCCTGAGGCTGTTTTAGCAGCCGAACTGGACATTGAATACGCCTGTATTGCGCTGGTTGTGAACCAGGCCGCAGGCAGAGGCGATAAACCCATTCATTATGACGTGGCAGCCAGTACCGAAACCGCGAGGGCAGCGGCGCTGGCACTGGTTGCAGAATTTTTTGGGAGTACAGTCGCCTAAAGGCAATCGTTCATGGCAGGAATTAACCGCGGCATTCTGCGACAGGTGATCTGCGAAAGCAGTGAGCCCGTGCTGCTTGTCCATCTGGGTAACAATGACTGGCCCGTCGTGCTGGCCAACAAGGCTTTTTCAGAGCTGGGTGGCAAGGAATCCGAGGGTAAACCGTTCGCGGATGTCGTCGAAGCGCTGATTGGCCGTGATCTGGCGCTGGAAATCAGTGAAACGCTGCGCTCGCGCGAAGAAACCAGCTTCCCTATCGAAATCGGCTCGCACGAGTTTCTGTTGATGCTCAAGCCACTGCTGTTGCCGAAAGAAGACCGCGCCCATTACTACGCCGTCTATTTTCGCGGCGGGGCGGGCGGTCGGGGCGCCTCGGCCCAGGATACCCAGCACGCCCTGTTGAACGCCAAGCGCCGTATTCGTGACCTGACCCGCGACGATCCGGTTACGGGCCTGCTCAATGAACAAGCGTTCCGGGATGTGCTCGAGCATGACTGGGCTGTGGCCTCGCGCGAGAAGAGTTCGCTGTCACTGGTTTCGTTCACGCTTGATGACTTTGATGCGTATGTCGATGTCTTTGGCCGGCATGCAGCGGACTCCTGCCTGCGACGCGTCGGACAGGCTGTGCGCCGATGCCTGCGCCGTGCGAGTGACGTTGTGGCGCGCATGGACGGTGCCCGGCTTGTCGTGCTGTCCCATGCGGCACACGACGAGGGCGTGCGGGAATTTGCCAGCCAGATATCCGCCACGGTCCGCGAGCTGGGTCTGCATCATCCGCGCTCATCGAAAGGGCGTTTTGTCACCGTGTCCCACCGGGTGGTCACAACGGACGCCAGCAGCGATGCGACGGCGGGCGGTTTTCTTGCGAGTCTTCTTGAATCAGGCAAAGACGCGGAGCAGCCAGCTTAGGCGGTGCCGCTAATCCGTTGTTTCGACGCGATCAACGCGTGCGATCACACCGAATTTCGGGTGATCGAAATAACGGACTTCACCGGTTTTCATGATCCGCTTGTCGACCAGCGTGTATTGCAGCGGCGCGTAGTCAAGGCGGCGTTGACCCGCCACGTCGATAGCGTAGCCAGTCGTTGCTGTTGACGCTGCCGGTGCATCTGTTGCGGCCAGCGACAAGTCGACCGCGAGGTGCAGGTAGCGACTGAGATTCAGCGATAAGGTACCGCTAAGTCCCTCGGGCGGAGCCGCGAACCGGGCCAACGGGAACGGTGGAGTTTCAATATCCGGCAGCGTTGCCTGGACCCAGCCGAAATGCATCAATGGTTCATAGGCTTGCAGTCGCGTCAGCAGACCCCAGGCATCCTTCATTGCAAACTGCTCGCTTGGCAGCGGCGTGATTTCTGCGATGACCGGTTCTTCGGCATCCAGTTCATCTTCAGGTGCCAGCATTGAGTCGTCGAACACCGGACCTTCCGCATACTCTTCCTGCAGCAGCTCAGGCACAAAAATTTCGGTGCCAACGGACACATCTTCGTTGTACTTGAAAATAATGATTTCGACCGAGTACTTGCGGGCCTCGGCAACGGGCTCATCGAGTGCCACATCCGGCTCTGGTGCCGATTGTGCGTGCAACAACGAAGTGAGCGCCAGCAGGCGGGCGCCTGCGAAAAGTCGATAGCTGGATTTCATGGCTTTCTCAAGGTTCATTTTGTCGGCTTACCGGACAGTGTATCGAGAAGTTTATCGATGGCAGCAAAGCGCTTGTCGAGGTCGGAAAGGTCCTGCTTGAACTTCAGCCTGTGCGAACCCTGCAAGCGGTATACCCGGCTGTTATTCTGCACTAATTGCACGAGCGCTACAGGGTCAATGTGGCTTTCGGCGGCAAATACCAGGTAGCCGCCTGCGTCTGCAGCATCGATTTTTTCGATGCCAAGTGCCGTTGCACGCTGTTTAATCGCCGCGATCCGTAACAGGTTTTTGGCCGGCGGGGGCAGCAGGCCAAAGCGGTCAATCAGTTCTACCTGTAACTCGCGCTGCTCGCTCGTATCCTTGCAGGCCGATATGCGCTTGTACAGGATCAGGCGCAGATGGACGTCCGGCACATAGTCGGCCGGCAACAGGGCGGGGACGTGCAGGTTGATATCCACACCGGCATCAAACGGTGCGTCGAGATCAGGCTCCTTGCCCGTGCGCAGCGCGTCCACGGCCTTGCCGAGCATTTCCATGTACAGGGAGAAACCAATTTCCTGGATCTGTCCGCTCTGCTCATCGCCGAGCAGTTCACCGGCACCGCGAATTTCGAGATCGTGTGTCGCGAGTGTGAATCCTGCACCGAGGTCTTCAAGTGAATCAATCGCTTCGAGGCGCTTTTCGGCATCTGCCGTCAGCGCCGCTTTCGGCGGCGAAATCATGTACGCGTAGGCACGATGATGTGAACGACCCACGCGGCCTCGAAGCTGATGAAGCTGTGCAAGTCCGAAGCGATCTGCACGGTTAATAATGATGGTATTGGCCGTGGGTACGTCGATGCCGCTTTCGACAATCGTTGTACATAGCAGCAGATTAAAACGCCGATGATAAAAGTCGAACATTACCTGCTCGAGTTCTCGTTCGGGCATTTGCCCGTGACCAACCCGGATGCTTGCTTCCGGTACGAGTTCGGCAAGGCGTTCGGCCACGCGCTCGATGTCTTCAACGCGATTGTGAATAAAGTAGACCTGACCACCGCGTTTGATCTCACGCAGGCAGGCTTCCCGGATCATGACGTCATTCCATTCGCTGACAAAGGTTTTGACGGCAAGGCGTTCCGCCGGCGGTGTCGTGATGAGTGACATGTCGCGAATGCCGCCGAGCGTCATGTTCAGCGTGCGCGGTATCGGCGTGGCGGTAAGTGTCAGAACATCGATATTACTGCGCAGTGACTTGATCGCTTCCTTGTGGCGCACGCCAAAACGGTGCTCCTCGTCAACGATGACGAGACCGATATCGTGAAAGTCCTTGGTGTGCTGGAGAATGCGGTGGGTGCCTATTACGACGTCCACAGAGCCCGAGCGCATGCCGGCCACGATCTCGCGCACCTGTTTGGGCGACTGGAACCGGGACAGCACTTCTACGCGCACGGGCCAATCCGCGAAGCGATCCTTGAAATTGTCCCCGTGCTGTTGTGCGAGCAAGGTCGTCGGCACGAGAATCGCGACCTGCTTGCCGCCGTGCACGGCCGCGAAGGTGGCGCGCAGGGCAACTTCCGTCTTGCCGAAGCCCACGTCGCCGCATACCACCCGGTCCATCGGCTGGTCAGATTCGAGATCCGCGAGCACATCGTTAATCGTGCTGGCCTGGTCATCCGTGAGCTCGAATGGGAAGCCACTTTCAAAGGCACGGTAGTCGGCTTCCGACCAGCGAAAACGGTGCCCGGGACGCGCGGCGCGGCGCGCATAGACGTCCAGCAGTTCCGCTGCTACATCGCGCGCGCGTTGCGCGGCGCGCTGGCGCGCCTTGGCCCACTGGTCGCTGCCCAGTCGATGCAATGGCGCGTTCTCGGCAGAAGCACCCGTGTAGCGGGAGATAAGTTCGAGTGCGTGTACCGGCACGTACAGCTTGTCACCGTCGGCATACTCGAGGTGCAGGAACTCGGCGGTAATGCCACCGGCTTCAATCGAGATCAGGCCGAGATAGCGGCCCACACCGTACTCGGCATGTACCACGGGCGAACCGGGTTGCAGGTCACTGAGCTGCCGGATAATCGACTCGGGGTCGCGATCAGAGGCCCGGCGTCGACTGCGTGACCGGGTGCGCTCGCCAAACAGCTGTTGTTCGCTGATGATCGCGAGACCGCTGTCGGCGAGTAGCACACCGTTTTCGAGCGGTGCGATGGCGACACCGATGCGGGTGGTTGAGTTACGGAACTTCTGCCAGCTCGTCGCACGCTCCAGGTCGAGACTGCGGCCGGACAAGAGGTCGAACAACTGCTCGCGTCGGCCTGCGGATTCGGTGGTGAACAACACCCGGCCGGGAAATTCGAGCAGAAATTTAACCAGCGGGCCCGCCGGGTCTTCAAAACGCGCTTCGATGCGCAGGGCCGGCGACATACCCGTCGGCAGGTTCAGGTTGTCGGTGTTTTCGATCAGTGACTGATTTGAATAGTGAATTCGACCGAGCCGACGCAGCGCCTGCTCGACAGCCGCTGGCGTAAAGAAGGTTTCCTCGGTGTTGAGAATTGGCCGTTCCGGGTCGAGTCGACACAGCTCATAGCGCTCTTCGATTTCGTGCCAGGCCGTGTCGAACACGGCGGCGAGCCCATCGGGGGCGATAACGACGCAATCATCGGGCAGGTAGTCGAGTAAATTCGTTGTCGTCTCAAAGAACAGAGGCAAGTAATACTCAACGCCGCCGTGGGCTATACCGTCAGACAATTCGCGGTAGACGCGGGACTTGCCCGGTTGACCTTCGAAACGCTCCCGGTAGCGGCTGCGAAATGTCTTGATGTCCTCGGCATCGAGCGGAACCTCGCGTGCTGGCAGCAAGCGGACCGACTCGATCACTTCACCGGACAACTGCGTTTCTGGCGAGAAGCGGCGCAGCGATTCGATGTCATCATCGAAAAAGTCGATTCGGATGGGTTCCGAAGTACCCATCGGGAATACATCGATCAGCGAGCCGCGTACCGCGAACTCACCGTGCTCGCGCACCTGTGGCACGCGGTAATAGCCGGTACTGACCAGTGAATCGATGAAAGGCTCACGCGGCAGCGCCTGGCCTTGCCGCAGTGACAGGGAGCGCGCCGTCACGTAATCAACAGGCGGCAGGCGTTGCAACAGCGCCGGCGCTGACGCGATCACGATGCCGCGTTTGAGACCGGGCAGTTCCGCGAGCACCGACAAGCGTTGCGAAATGATGTCCTGGTGCGGCGAGAAACTGTCCCAGGGGAGCGTTTCCCACTCGACAAAATGGAGGATGTCGAGGTCTGTGTCGGCGAAAAATTGT
>JAUHZT010000168.1 GCA_030425905.1 Gammaproteobacteria bacterium | reverse complement strand
CTGGAATGCGCCGGAGATCAGTGACTGGCTGGCCGCGTCGATGCAAAAAGCATCACAGGCGTTTTTCGGCAAGCCTTCAATGTTCATGGGCACCGGTGGCACGATTCCATTTATGGGCATGCTTGGAGAGAAATTCCCAAAGGCACAGTTCCTAGTCACCGGGCTTCTGGGCCCGAAGTCGAATGCGCACGGACCCAATGAGTTCCTGCACATTGAAACGGGTAAACGGCTGACAAGCTGCGTAGCACAGGTACTTGAGGACCACTACAAGGTCAACGCCTGAGAAAATACTCGATGACAGGGCTTTGAATACGCGACACCTTGCAGGCGTACATGAGTTCGTCCGCACGCCTGATAGCAGCCTCCAGCAAAGGTAGCGGCGACTCGCACACCACGGCACCGACACTGAAGCCTATATCCCAGTGTCTTGAACCGGCCAGTTGCTGCAAGTCGCCCAGCACGTCCTTTATCAGCGCGCTGGCACCTGCAAAGTCTGTTTCGGGCAGCAGCATGGCAAACTCGTCACCGCCAAGCCGACAAAGCAGGTCTGTATCCCGAAGGCGGCTGCGCAACAAGCCGCCCATGGCGCGGAGAATTTCGTCACCGACCGCATGACCGAGCGTATCGTTGATGCGCTTGAAATTGTCGATATCGAGATACGCGACAACAACGCTGTGCTGATGCCTGTCGGCGAGCTGCAAAACATAGCTTGCCTGCCGTTCAAGTGCGCGCCGGTTCAACGCGCCCGAAAGGCTGTCGATTTCTGCTAGTTGGGTTTGCTCCGCAAGGGCCTCGCTTAAACGTATGAGCAAGGTAGCCGTTATCACAAAAAACCCGAGACGCACACCCGCATTCCAAACGGGGATAAACCAGTTCGGGTAATCCATGCTCTTCGTATCAACGACCAGCCAGACGGCCGCCGAGAGGATGCAGGCAAACCAGGCGCTGGCGCGTTGACCACGCCATGCTGCGGCCGCAACCGGAATAAGATAGAAAATTGAAAACGAGACCTGCGCGCCGGTCAGGAAGTCGGCGACACCAATTCCGAGTACCAAAACGATCACGGCGATAAGCAGCGCAACGGGACTCTGGCGGGAAAGCCACCCGCTGTGCGCGCCGGTCAATCTCTTGCCTTGCATGTTTCAAACCTGCGGGCTGGCGACGTGCCGCCCCGATCGGACGTGGATGCTACGCCCGGCGCCGAAACAAGCAAGCTAATTCATCATTAGTTCGCAAATAAAATCATGATGCCGGCGGCAACCGCCGAGCCGATAACCCCGGCAACGTTCGGGCCCATCGCATGCATCAGCAATATGTTTTGCGGATTTTCCTGCAACCCGACCTTGTTCGCCACGCGCGCCGCCATCGGCACAGCCGACACCCCCGCGGCCCCGATCAGCGGGTTAATGGGCGTCTTCGACAACAGGTTCATGAGTTTCGCCATCAGGACGCCGGCCGCCGTACCAATGGCAAATGCAACCATGCCGAGACACAGAATGAACAGGGTATCGAGATCGAGAAACTGGTCTGCGACAAGCTTGGAGCCTACTGCAAGGCCGAGGAAAATCGTGACGATATTGATTAACGCGTTCTGAGTGGTATCGGACAGCCGATCAACCACCCCGCATTCGCGCATCAGGTTGCCAAATGCCAGCATGCCGATCAGCGGCGCTGCGGATGGCAGCAAGGCGCCGACCAGCAAGAGCAGCATGATAGGAAAGATAATCTTTTCGGCTTTTGAAACCTTGCGCAGTTGCACCATCTGGATCTTGCGTTCCGCCTTGGTTGTCAGCAACCGCATGATGGGTGGCTGGATCATCGGCACCAGCGCCATGTAAGAATAAGCGGCAACGGCAATGGCGCCGAGCAGGTCCGGCGCCAGTTGTCCTGCCACGTAGATAGCGGTCGGCCCATCGGCGCCACCGATAATGCCGATTGCCGCGGCATCGCTGATCGTGAAGTCGGTCCATCCAAGGGAGGTCATACCGACCGCACCCAGCAGTGTTGCGAAAATACCGAACTGGGCGGCCGCACCAAGAAACAAGGTTCGGGGATTAGCCAGCAAGGGGCCAAAGTCGGTCAGTGCACCGACGCCCATAAAAATGATCAGCGGAAAAGCACCGGTCTCGATACCGACAACATATGCGAGGTGCAACAGGCCATCGCCGGTAGCAATTTCGACGCCCGGTATGTTGCTGAGCAAACCGCCAAAACCGATGGTAACGAGCAACAAGGGTTCAAACTTGCGGGCGATACCAAGGTACAGCAGCAACAGGCTGACCCCCATCATGACTGCCTGCCCGCCAGATACCTGGTACAGGCCCGATGCCTGCCACAATTGTTCTAACATTTCGTGCGCCCCAATTCGGTCGATGCCACCCTGCTACCCAATGTCGATGAGCGGATCGCCAACCGCGATCACATCGCCCTGGGTCACATGGACCTTGCTGACCGTTCCCGCACACGGAGCACTTACGGCCGTTTCCATCTTCATGGCTTCAACAACCACCAGTGGCTGGCCTTCGCTTACCCTGTCGCCTTCTGCAACCTGTACCTTGAATACATTGCCAGCCAGAACCGCGGCCACCGTCGTCGCATTTCCCGCCGATGAGCTTGCGGCGGTCGGAACCACAGCGTCGAGTTGCCCGTCTTCAGCCACTTCAACCGTGTAGGCCTTGCCATTAACACGAACCGAATAGACCGCAGCACCGATGCTCGCCTTAGCCGCGGCCGGCGCCGGTGCCGGCGGTTCGTTACCGGGTGCGGGCTCGAAAGCATCGGGGTTATCGCGATTTTCCAGAAAGCGCAAACCAATCTGTGGGAACAAGGCGTAGGTGAGTACATCGTCGACCACGTCTTTTGCGAGCTTGATGCCCTTCTCTTTCGCCAGCTTCTTCAACTCGGCCGTTTGAGACTCAAGCTCCGGCTCCAGCAGATCGGCGGGCCGGCAGGTTATCGGCTCCGCGCCATCGAGGACCCGCGCCTGCAAGTCTTTGTCGACCGGCGCGGGCGTCGCGCCGTACTCGCCTTTGAGAATGCCAGCCGTCTCTTTCGTGATGTTCTTGTAACGCTCGCCGGACAAGACATTGATGACGGATTGAGAGCCGACAATCTGCGAGGTCGGCGTGACCAGCGGCAGCATGCCAAGGTCCTGCCGAACCCGTGGTATTTCGCCAAGCACCTCATCCAGCTTGTCCGTCGCGTTCTGCTCACGTAGCTGATTCTCAAGGTTGGTTAACATGCCGCCCGGCACCTGGGCAACGAGGATTCGTGAATCTACCCCCTTCAGGGCGCCTTCGAACTTCGCATACTTCTTGCGTACTTCGCGAAAATACGCGGCGATTTCACCGAGCAGCTTGATGTCGAGCCCGGTCGCCCGGTCTGTGTCCTCAAGAATAGCCACCAGCGATTCGGTTGGTGAGTGACCATAAGTCATGCTCATCGAAGAGATTGCGGTATCGATATTGTCGATACCCGCTTCGGCCGCCTTGACACAGGTGGCCGTCGACAAGCCGGTTGTTGCGTGGCACTGCATATGGATAGGAATAGCAACCGCTTCCTTCAACCTGCTCACCAGTTCAAACGCAACATAGGGTTTGAGTAGACCCGCCATGTCCTTGATGCAAATCGAATGGGCGCCCATGTCTTCGATGCGACGCCCAAGGTCAACCCAAAGATCGATCGTATGTACCGGGCTGACCGTGTACGACATCGTGCCTTGCGCATGCTTGCCAACAGCGAGCGTGGCCTTGATGGCGGTTTCGAGATTGCGCAGGTCGTTAAGGGCATCAAATATCCGGAACACATCAACGCCGTTGGCAGCGCATCGTTCAACGAAGCACTCCACAAGGTCATCCGCATAGTGGCGATAGCCGAGAATATTCTGGCCACGAAACAGCATTTGCTGCGGCGTGTTGGGCATCGCCGCCTTCAGTCGCCGGATACGTTCCCAGGGGTCTTCGCCCAGGTACCGGATACAGGCATCGAACGTCGCGCCGCCCCACGACTCGATGGACCAGAAGCCGACCTTGTCCAGCTTGTCTGCTATTGGCAGCATGTCATCGATGCGCATGCGGGTTGCCAGCAAACTCTGGTGGGCATCGCGCAGAGCGAGTTCTGTTATGCCCAGGGCTTTGTCATTGCTCATATTTTCGGCTCTTGTTGAGTCTGTATCGAATAATTATTGTCCACTCCTTCGCTTGCGTGCGGGTTCGTTCATCGCTCACGGTGCCGCCGGATCGCGGCGGAAATCGCAGCCACCTCTGCGTCGAAGTTGTCATCCCCTGCCGGGGCGGCCTTGGGCAGGAAATGCTCTACAATGCGTGCCATTGATACCATGGCGACTACCAGCAACGTCAGAAAGACGAATACGCTGCCCATACCGGCTGCCATCAACAGCAGCCCCTGATCGAATAGTGAATCGCTCATACGCGCTCAAAGACCCAGCGCCATCGGCGGCGCAAACTCACGATTATACGTATTTGGAGACGTTAAACATGCCTCATCGATTGAAGAATACGTTTAGACTGTAACCATTCGCGGGGTAAATGCCGGGCAAAACTTGCTGTTGAAACAGAAAACTTACATTGCGCTCAGGGCGCGACACCTTTCGACCTACGTCGCGGCCGCGTTGGCAATCCAGGGCTCGCCTGCCCTTGCCGACAATACGCAATCGGCCATGGAAGACATTCCTGACGGAGCCCGTATCGGCTCTGTCACCATTGACCGCCAGAATATCTTTGACCTGTCCGATAGCAAGGAAGACAACAAGCTGTATTCGCTGATCAACCGGCTGCACATCCCGACCCGGCATGCAACGATTCAGGAACAATTACTGTTTGAGCCCGGCGAGGTCTTTAATCCCCGCGTCATCGCCGAAACAGAACGCATTCTGCGCGCCAACAAATACTTTTACGATGCGTCCGTTACGCCCCGCCTGAACGCGGCAGGCGAAGTCGACGTTACCGTTGCCACACGCGACCTCTGGACGCTGACGCCAGAAATCACCCTGTCTCGCAGTGGCGGGGAGAACAAGACCGAGTTCGGCATTGAGGAATCAAATCTTTTCGGGCTCGGGCAACGAATTGTTATTGCTCGCGCAGACGATGTTGACCGCACCTCCACTACCTTTGAGTTTGCCGACCGACAGTTAGGCGGCACCTGGATAGGACTTAACCTGCTGCTGGCCGACAACTCTGATGGTCACTCGAACCGGGTCGCGGTTGTAAAACCATTCCACTCGCTGGATGCGCGCAACGCCGGTGGCATAACATGGTGGGACGACGACCGGCGTAGCACGTACTACGAACTGGGCGAGGAAGCCGCTGAGTATAGCCACAAGCGCCGGCAGCTACAGAGTTTCGGTGGCTGGTCACGCGGGCTGCAAAATGGCTGGGTCAGGCGCTGGACGACAGGCGCGGTTTTCGACGAGCATATCTTCACCGAGGTAGCCGAACCCGAACTCCCGCAAGTACTCCCTGACAATCGCAAACTCGTGTACCCGTTTGTGGGCTACGAAATACTGGAGGACCGCTACGTCAAGTCGTCGAACTCCAACCAGATTGAACGTGCCGAAGACTTCTACCTGGGCACACGCCTGTCGATGACGCTGGGCTGGTCAAACGAACACTTCGGTGCAGACCGGGACGCAATAATCTACCGGCTTACTGCCAATCACAGCTTTGGCTCGCTCGACAAGAAGGCGTTGCTGCTCGCGGGTTTTGTTGCCGGGCGCCAGGAAAAGGACGGTGTCGCGAACTCGGTTGTCGATCTCAACGCCAGCTTTTACTGGCGGCAATCAGAGAAGCGGCTGTTTTTCACGAATGCCGCATTGCTGCTGGGTCACAATCTTGACAGGGACAAACCGGTTGAACTTGGCGGCGATGAAGGTTTGCGT
>JAUHZT010000033.1 GCA_030425905.1 Gammaproteobacteria bacterium | reverse complement strand
AACGCACTGTCGGCTGGCCAGAATCCGTTTGTTCGCGGATCTTCGCGTCCAGCGGCAGCGATCCAAGCACGCGTACGCCAAAGTCTGCCGCCATCTTGTCGCCCGCACCGGCACCAAAAATATGTTCCTCATGGCCACAGGCAGTGCAGATGTGCGTACTCATGTTTTCGATGACACCGAGAACCGGAATCGAGACCTTGCGGAACATCGCGAGGCCTTTGCGCGCATCAATCGCCGCGATATCCTGTGGCGTCGTCACAATGACAGCGCCTGATACCGGCACCTGCTGCGACAGGGTGAGCTGGATATCCCCGGTTCCCGGCGGCATATCGACGATCAGGTAGTCAAGATCCTGCCATTCGGTTTGCTGCAATAGTTGGTTCAGGGCCGAGGTGACCATCGGGCCGCGCCACACCATCGGCTGGTCAGGGTCCACCAGAAAACCAATCGACATGACTTGCAAACCCAACGACTCGAGCGGCTGCATGGTCTTGCCGTCGTTGCTAACCGGCTGTTCGCCAACGAGACCGAGCATGTGCGGCTGGCTGGGCCCATAGATATCGGCGTCCAGCAGGCCGACCCGTGCACCGTCGGCGTGCAGCGCCAGCGCGAGGTTCACGGCGACGGTCGACTTGCCGACACCGCCCTTACCGGATGCCACGGCAATAATATTGCGGATTCCAGCCAGCGGCTTCAGATTGCGTTGCACGCCATGCGCCACAATGTCGGTAGACAGCTCCAGTGCGATGTCGTCGTCGCCCAGCGCAGCCCGTATCCGGGTCCGAATAGCATCAAATTCGCGCTCCAGCGGCAAGCCGAAGCGGATCGAGGCGCGGGTGCCGCCATCGGCCCCGGTATCGACCTTGATCGTTGCTATCTCGCCCAATGACTTATCAATCGTTGGCAACTCAATGGCTTGCAGGTTTTTCTTCACATCTGATTCTGTTGACGGCGTCACAGTTCGGTGTCTCATATTAGGTAAAATTTCCAGTCACAGTCCGGGCAGTGCGACTGTCGGGCGCACATTGTAACGAAGCGCACCGCAAACCCAAGGCTCAATGTGATCAGGCGCTTTGCCCGCCGTTACATTCGGAGCCGCGAAAACAAAGGGCTGCGGGTCGTTTGTGGAGGTTTTCGATGTGGCATAATGCCGCGTCTGTTTGGGTGTACCGCGATTTTCGGGGAGCTAATCGTTGCCGTTCCTGGATTTCGCCTTGAGTTTTGAGCACAAGAGATTGGATTCTGAGATCGCGCCAGCGTTGAAATCACCGCACACAGGGAAGTCGAGCCCGGGCCTCGCCGTCAGTCGGTTGTGCTTGCAGGCCCAGCGTCCTGAGGTTCGCGAATGAGACTGCTCAGCAATTTCAGGGCAGACCAGCAGATCACAGCCTTGATGTCGGAGTCTGACCCGACATCGACCAAGGCGATGAACCTGGTCGAGCGTCTCAAACGAGCCGGTCCCAAAGTAATCCCCAAGCTGATCGACGCACTGGCGATGTCCGACAAGTCGCATACGATGATGTTCGTCGACATCCTGACAGCGCTCATCAATGACAAATCGCTGCCTGAGTACCGCGAAGGCCTCGCCGACGGCAATGAACGCGTCGTCAAAGGCACGGCGTGGGCCTTGTCAGGCTCCACCGACTACAATGCCAACGCGATGCTCGAATGGTTTGAAGACCCTGAAGTGTCGAAGCCGGCACTGATTGAGGTGCTGCGTGTCCACAAGCAGGACCTGAGCGTGCACGAATTGTTGCAATGCGCTTACGACCTCGACACCAAGGAAAAGGCGGCTGTCTTCAAGATCATCGAAGACATTATCCGGCCGGAAATGGTGCCGGACCTCGTGGCCCGCATGGGCGGCAAGGACCCGATCATCAAGATTCACCTGATCCAGCTCCTGTCGCGTTTCAAGACTGACGACATTAACAACGCGCTCGAAGTGCAGCTGCGCGATCCGAATAAAATGGTGCGCAGCGCCGCGCTGAGTGCGCTGGCGTCTCGCCCGGGCGATGTGAATATCGCGGCCGTCTCCAAGTTGCTGCAGGACCCCGACCTCGACGTGCAAAGCAAAGCCGTCGAAATGATGATCCAGATCAATCACCCGGATACCGTCAAGTACCTGACCGAAGCGCTCAAGGACGAATCAGAATACGCTCGGCGTGCGGCTGTGGAAGTATTGAATGAAATTGGCACCGTCGATTCCGTCAAGGACCTGTTACAGGTGCTCAAAGACGACGACTGGTGGGTACGCTCACGCGCCGGCGACGCATTGGCTGAAATTGGCGGCCCGAAGGTTGTCGACTCGGTCGTCGCCCTGATCAAGGACAAGGACGAGGAAATTCGTCGCACGGCGATTGAAATCCTCAATGCAACAAAAGACGAACGCGCGGTGGATCACCTGATCAGCGCGACAGACGACACGGACTGGTGGGTTCGCGAACGCGCGATTGATGCCTTGTCGCAAATCGGCAGCCCGAAAGCACTGCCGAAACTCGAATCCATGCTGGGCCAGAACGCGAAGACCGACACGGTTATTATTCGCGCGCTCGCGAAAATCGGTACCGCGAAACACATTCCGAAGATCGTCCCCTTGCTCAAGAGCCCGGAACGCGAAGTGCAGCTCGAAGCGATCAAGGCGCTGTCGAAACTTGCCGATGAGTCGAATGCTGACACGATTCGTGGCGTGCTGCGGCAATTCAAACAGCTTGACGATGCCACGATGATCAACGTCGCCGACGGCGCACTCAAGGACCTGGATGCACGTTTTTCCTCGACAGTTCTCGAGGAAAACGTTCGCGCGAAGAAGGTCAGCGAAAATGCCAAGACCATGCTGGTCGAAAGCGCCGACCTCGACAAGCTGCTGCAGGAAGCCAAAGAAGCCAGCCAGGTTGCCGGGCTCGACGACGAAGACGAGGCCATCGCCAACTCGCCTGCAGTGGCTCCGCCAGCAATTCTCGACATCTCCAAGCTGAATCCGGGCGATGTGATCGACGGTCGCTACCGCTACATCGAGAAAATCGGCAAGGGCGCCTTCGGTACTGTATTACTGATGGAAGACGAAGTTGTCGACGAGCGTCTGATCCTGAAGTTCCTGAACCCGAACGTCTCCTCAGACGAAGAAATGATGAAACGCTTCGTCCACGAGTTGCGTTACTCGCGCAAGATCACGCACCGCAATGTCATCCGGATTTATGACTTTCTCCATCTGCAGGGATGCTACGCCATTTCGATGGAGTACTTCCCGTCACATACCCTCACGGGTGAGATGCCGGACAACAAACCGATGGAGCCGCGTAAATACCTCAAGTATGCGCGGGATATCGCCACCGGTATGGCCGTCGCCCACCAGGCAGGCGTCATCCATCGTGACCTGAAGCCGGCCAACATCCTGGTCAACGAGGAAGGCCTGCTCAAGATTGTGGACTTTGGCGTTGCAGCCGCCGCCTCGAGTGGCGACACCCAGCTGACCAAGACGGGCTATGTGATTGGCTCGCCGAAATACATGGCGCCGGAACAGATTCTCGGCAAGAAGGTGGATGAGACAGCCGACATCTACAGTATCGGCGTCATCATGTATGAAATGGCAACGGGCGTGCCGCCCTACAGCCGCGGTGATCACATGTCGGTCATGTACCAGCACGTGCAGGGCAAGGCGAAATCGGCGCAGGAGATTAACCCGAGCATCCCGGATTCCTACGCGGCTATCATTAACAAGGCGATGTCCGTCGACAAGACGAAGCGCTACCAGTCGATGGGCGAATTGACGAATGCGCTGGATGAAGTCACTCTCTAGCAATGGCACGCATCGATGCATTCCTCAAGCTAGGCCTCGCACAAGGTTGTTCTGACGTTCACCTCGCCGTCGGCGTCCCGCCGATGTTGCGCATGAACGGCGACCTGCTGCCAATCAAGTTCCGGGCACTGTCGGACACCGAGCTCGAAACCTATATCCACGAGATCCTGACCAGCTCCCAGCGAGAGAGGCTCGCCAGCGGCAAGGATCTCGACTTCTCTTACGTTGCGGACGAAGGCGGCCGTTTTCGCGTCAACGTTTTTCGCAAAATAACCGGCGTGGGGGCTGTTTTTCGCCACATCCCGGGGGTGGTGCCATCGCTCGACAAGCTCGACGTTCCGCCGGTACTGGCTTCTTTCTGTGACTACCATCAGGGCATGGTGCTGGTAACCGGCTCAACCGGTACCGGTAAGTCGACCACGCTGGCTGCGATGATCAACCAGCTCAATGAACGCCGGAACCTGAATATCATCAGCCTTGAAGACCCTATCGAGTTCGTGCATCCGAGCAAGCAATGCCAGGTCATTCAACGCGAAGTCGGCACCCACGTGAGCAGTTTCGCTGATGGCGTGCGCTCAGCGATGCGCGAAGACCCCGACGTTATCCTGGTCGGTGAGCTCCGCGATGCCGAAACCATCATGATGGCGATGACCGCCGCCGAAACCGGGCACCTGGTGCTCGGTACCCTGCATACCACGGGTGCCGTGAAGACCATCGATCGAATTATCGACGCCCTGCCCGGCGAACTGCGCGAACAGACGAAAGCTTTTCTCTCGATGAGCCTCAAGGCCGTGGTCACCCAGGTACTGGTCAAGACCCCGGACGGCCGGGGGCGACGCGCGATTCTTGAAATACTGGTCAGCAACCGGGCCATCGCCAAGTTGATCACTTCCGACCAGACCCACCAGATTCCGTCGCAATTACAGACCGGCAAAGACCAGGGCATGCAGTTGCTTGACCAGGCGCTGCTCGACGCGGTTACCGCTAAACAGGTCGACCCGAACGATGCCATTCGCTTTGCCAATGACAAGAAAAAGTTCCAGCGCTTTGTGACCGACACTGATCTCGTTCCTGCGCTCAATCTCGCCGAAGGTCCGGAAGCGTAGCGCCGTGGCAAAGATCGACAAATACCTCGAAGCGGCGCTGAAACAGAATGCGTCCGACCTGCACTTCCTGTCAGGTGACCCGGTTCGTGCGCGCGTGCACGGCGAGCTCAAGATTCTCATGGACGAGGTTATCTCGGTAGAGGAAGTCAAAGAGTGCCTGCTGGAAATCATGGACGGCACCACGCAACGCGCTTTCGATGCTGACGACGCCGCCGATTTCGCGTACGACATGCCGGAGGTATCCCGCTTTCGCGTGAATGCTTTTCGCCACCTGAACGGACTGGGCGCCGTGCTGCGGGCGATTCCGTCGAAGGCGTTATCGCTTGAAGAGCTCAACATGCCGGACGTAGTGCACCAGCTCTGTCGGCATACGCAAGGCATGATCCTGGTCACGGGTAAGACCGGCTCCGGCAAGTCGACCACGCTGGCGGCGATGATCGACGCCATGAACCGGCGCATGAAAGGACATATCCTGACAATTGAGGATCCGGTCGAGTTTGTCCACAAGGCTCAGGGCTGCCTTATCAGTCAGCGCGAAGTCGGTGTCCACAGCGACAGTTTCGCCGATGCACTGCACTCGGCCTTGCGCGAAGACCCTGACGTTATTCTCGTTGGCGAAATGCGTGACCTCGAGACCATCAGTATCGCGGTGACCGCGGCCGAAATGGGTATCCTGGTGATGGGCACCCTGCACACCAACGGCGCTGGCCAGACTGTCGATCGCATTGTGAATTCCTTCCCGGCCGACAAGCAGGGACACATCCGCACGATGATCTCTACCTCGCTGCGCGGTGTCATATCCCAGCAACTGCTGCCCACCAAGCAGCACGCCGGGCGCGTCGCCGCACTCGAAATCCTGATAAATACGCCGGCGGTCAGCAATCTTATCCGCCAGGGCAAACTCGACCAGCTCGAGACCGCCATGCAATCCGGTCGCGGCCTCGGCATGCAATCCATGGACACGGCGCTCATGGACATGGTCAGCAAAGGCGTGATATCGGGCAAAGACGCCTACCTGCAGGCCAACAACAAGTCGAAATTCGAGCGAATGAAGGACGAGACCTAGTTTCCCCTGCTTCCGTGGCATAATGCCGCGCTTGTCCCATCACTGCTGCCCGTCAATGTCCGATCAAGCCAGAAAAATCCTCGTCACGAGCGCTCTGCCCTACGCGAACGGCTCAATTCATATGGGCCACATGGTCGAATACCTGCAGACGGATATCTGGGTGCGTTTCCAGAAATTGCGTGGCCACAAGTGCACGTACGTGTGCGCAAGCGATGCGCACGGCACGCCGATCATGCTCAAAGCGCGCGAACTCGGCATTTCGCCCGAGGAGCTCACGCAAAAGATCAGCGCCGAGTTCATCCGTGACTTCGCCGATTTTGGCGTCGACTTCGACAACTATCACACGACCCATTCGATGGAGAACGAGGCGCTGACGATCCAGATGTTCGAGGCGCTGCGCACGTCGGATGACATTTACACCAAGACGATCGAGCAGTCGTACGACGAGAAAGAAGGTATGTTCCTGCCGGACCGCTTCGTCCGTGGCACCTGCCCGCGCTGCAAGAGCGAAGACCAGTACGGTGATTCCTGCGAGGTATGTGGCGCAACTTATTCGCCGTCGGACCTTATCGACCCGGTCTCGGTTATTTCCGGCACACCACCCGTGAAACGCGAATCGGAGCATTATTTCTTTCGTCTCAGCGAGTACGGTGGCCGGATCCGCGCCTGGATGAAAAAGGCACGGCTCGACAAGAACGTGCTCGCAAAACTCGAAGAGTGGTTCGAAGCCGGCCTGCAGGACTGGGACATTTCCCGCGACGCACCGTACTTTGGCTTTCGCATCCCTGGCACTGAAGACAAGTATTTCTACGTCTGGCTGGATGCGCCTGTTGGATATCTCGCCAGCTTCATGAACCTCTGCGAACGCCGCGACGATCTCGATTTTGAAGACTATTGGAACGCTGACTCCGACGCCGAGGTGTACCACTTCATCGGCAAGGACATCATGTATTTTCACACGCTGTTCTGGCCGGCCGTGCTTGACGGCGCTGGCTTCCGTACGCCGACAAGTGTTTTTGCGCACGGGTTCCTGACGGTCAATGGCCAGAAAATGTCGAAGTCACGTGGCACCTTTATCAAGGCCCGCACGTACCTCGATAACCTCGACCCGACCTACCTGCGCTATTACTACGCAGCAAAACTCGGACCGACCATCGAAGACATCGATCTGAACCTTGAAGATTTCGTCGCAAGAGTTAATTCAGACCTGGTCGGCAAGCTCGTTAATATTGCGAGCCGCTGTGCCGGTTTTATCAACAAGCGTTTTGACGGCAAGCTGGCGGCCGCCCTGCCCGACCAGGCCCTGTTCGATACACTGGCCAATGCCTCGGAGTCGATTGCTGAGCATTACGAAAAGCGCGAGTACTCCAAAGCCATGCGCCAGATCATGACGCTGGCAGACCAGGCAAATCGCTATATTGATGAGATGAAACCCTGGCAGATGATCAAGGACGAAGCTCGTCAGGATGAGGTACAGGCGGTGTGCACGCAGGGCATCAACCTGTTCCGCAGCCTGATGATCTACCTGTCACCGGTCATCCCGGCGTTGGCGGACAAAGCGCGTGAATTCCTCGGTGACGAAACCTGGCGTTGGCACGATGCAAGAACGCCATTGCTCGGTACCGGCATCAAAGCGTTTAAACCGCTGTTAACTCGTGTCGACGCAGACAAGGTTGAGAACATGGTGGAACAATCCAGAGAGACTAACGTTGCGCAGGCGCCGCAGAACGATTTCATCAGCATCGACGACTTCATGAAAGTCGACCTGCGGATTGCGCGCATCGAAAAAGCCGAGCCTGTAGAAGGCGCGGACAAGCTACTCGCGCTCACTCTGAATGTCGGCGACTCAAACCGGCAGGTTTTCGCCGGCATCAAAGCGGCCTACGCCCCTGAAACACTCGTGGGTCGACACGTGGTCGTGGTGGCTAACCTCGCCCCCCGCAAGATGCGTTTTGGCGTGTCCGAAGGCATGGTGCTGGCAGCCGGGCCCGGCGGCGAGGACATCTTTCTGCTATCTCCCGACGAAGGCGCTGAAGCGGGGATGCGCGTCAAGTAGAATAGCTCGCAATGAGCGAGATCATTGTCATCCTCGTCGGCACCATACTGGTCAACAATTTTGTTCTGACCCGGTTCCTGGGCCTGTGCCCGTTTATGGGCGTATCGAGAAACCTCGAGGCCGCAGCGGGCATGTCGCTGGCAACCGCCTTCGTCCTGACGCTGTCGTCGGCCACCGCCTACCTGCTGCATACCTATGTACTCGTGCCGCTGGAGCTCGGATACCTGCGCACCGTCAGCTTTATCCTCGTGATCGCCGCCAGCGTGCAGTTCACCGAGATCATGGTGCGCCGTATGAGCCCGCTGCTCGACCAGGTGCTCGGCATCTTCATACCGCTGATCGCCACCAACTGCGCCGTTCTGGGTGTCGCGTTGCTGAATGTGCAGCAGTCCAATAATTTTGTTGAATCCGTGTTCTTCGGTCTGGGCGCGGCCGGCGGATTCGCGCTGGTACTGGTGATGTTCTCGGCGATTCGTGAGCGCCTCCAGGCAGCGGACATTCCGGCCCCGTTTCGTGGCACGGCGATCGCATTGATGACGGCCGGCATCATGTCACTCGCTTTCCTGGGTTTTGCCGGCATGGCGAGGCCCTGAGGCATGCTCGATGCGGTCTGGATCGCCGTCCTCACGCTGGCCGCCATCGCGTTGCTGGCGGGGCTGGTCCTCAGTATTGCCGCTCGCCGCCTGCCGCCAGGTGAAAATGATCTCAGCGAACAAGTAAACGCGCTGCTACCGCAGACACAGTGTGCCCAGTGCGGGTTTCCGGGCTGCCGCCCCTACGCCCAGGCCATCGTCAATGAACAGGCGGCATTGAATCTCTGCCCGCCCGGCGGCATGGACACGGTACAAAAGCTCGCCGATCTGCTCGGTCGTGACGCCCTGCCGCTTGAGCAACCGGCCCCGGTCGGGCGCGTGGTGGCCCTGATTGACGAGACGCTTTGTATTGGCTGCATGCACTGCCGCAATGCCTGCCCTGTCGATGCCATCAGCGGCGCTCATCTTTTCATGCACACCGTGATTGAGTCGGAGTGCACGGGTTGCGAGCTGTGTATCGCGCCCTGCCCGGTGGACTGCATCAGCCTGAGGCAAGTCGCGTGAGTGCGCCAACCTATGACCTCGGCAAGCTGCACGGCGGCCTGCGGCTGGACTCGCACAAGCAGGTCTCGACCGCACAGCCAATCCTGGAAGTCCCCTTACCGTCGCATCTCATTTTGCCGTTGGCTCAGCATGTCGGCGAACCTGCCCATCCGGTCGTAAGTATTGGCGAGCACGTCCTGAAGGGGCAACTCATTGCCCAACACGAGGGCTCGATCGGGGCGCCGGTACACGCTTCCTCCTCAGGCACCGTCGTGGCTATCGAGGCCTGGCCTATCGTCCGCCGGCTCGGCGACAAGGCGCCGTGCATAGTCATCGAAACCGACGGTGAGGACCGGGCGCGGGACGTTGACGAAGCCGATGTTCCGTATACCGCCATGCGCCCCGAGGAACTGGCCATGCGCATCCTTGAGGGCGGTATCGTCGGGCTCGGTGGCGCCGTATTCCCGACCGCTCAGAAGCTGATGCAGGCGAAGACCTGCCAACTTGACTACCTGATCCTGAACGGCGTCGAGTGCGAACCCTATATCAGCTGCGATGACGTCCTGATGCGCGAGCACGCATGCGAAGTCATCAGCGGCGCGCAAATTCTGCTGCACGTACTCTCGCTCGACGTGTGCTTTATCGCGGTCGAAAGCGACAAACCGGAGGCACTGCACGCGCTGGCCGATGCCATGACAGCCGCAGGCGACGAACGACTCGTGCTCAAACAGGTACCCACCATTTACCCGTCCGGTGGTGAAGACCAGCTTGTGCAGCTCGTAACGAACCGCGAAGTTCCAAGCGGCGGCTTGCCCAGTGACATCGGTTGCCTGGTGCAAAACGTGGGCACTGCCGTCGCTATTCATAACTGGATCAACAACCACGAACCGCTAATTTCTCGCATTACGACCATCACTGGCGACGGTGTACGGCAACCCATGAACGTGCGCGCACGCATCGGCACCACGGTAGCCGACATGGTGGCTTTCGCGGGCGGTTACACCGATGTTGCGAAACAACTGATTATCGGCGGCCCCATGACCGGCCGCTCGGTGACCACGGACCGGGTACCCGTCGTCAAGGCAAGCAACTGCATTCTTGTCCTGTCGGCCACGCCGTCGCCCGGACCCGAAAAGCCCTGCATCCGCTGCGGCGACTGCGCCGCCGTTTGCCCGGTGCAGCTTCTGCCCCAGCAACTGTTCTGGTATGCCTGCGCTGACGATGAAAAACACCTGCGATCTTATGGACTTACAGACTGTATTGAATGCGGGTGCTGCGACCTGGTCTGCCCCAGTCACATCCCCCTGACCGCTGACTTTCGCAAAGCCAAAGCCCGCTTCCGCGAGTTAGCCGACGAAAAAGCCCGTGCCGAGCGCGCCCGCAAACGCTTCGAGGCGCGTAGCGAACGACTTGCACGTGAACAGCAGGAACGCGAGGCGCAGCTCGCCGCGCAAAAACAGGCGGCGCGCAAAGCGGGCCCCGCTGCCATCGCCGAGATCATGCGGCGTAAGAAAAAGGATCGCGACTGATGGAGTTCGAGCGCCGCGAAGCACCCTATCTCGCACCGACGGCCAGCGTCTCGTCGATCATGCTGCAAGTCCTGCTAGCGCTGATTCCCGCAGCGCTCGCGCATGTCTGGTACTTCGGCCCCGGCTTTATTTTCAACTTCATCATCGCAGCCGCATTTTGCGTAAGTGGCGAGGCGCTGATGATGCGCGCACGTGGTCGCGAGCCGGCGCTGGCGCTGAGTGACTACAGCGCGCTCGTCACGGCCGCCCTGCTCGCTTTCGCGCTACCGTCACTGACGCCCTGGTGGGTGACCGCCACCGGCGCCCTGTTCGCCGTCGTTGTTGCGAAGCACCTGTACGGCGGCCTGGGGTTCAATATTTTCAACCCGGCGATGGCCGGCTACGTCGTCATCCTGGTCGCGTTTCCCATGCACCTGAATCTTTGGGTCGCACCGCGCATGGGCGATATCGACTACCAGTACCTGAGCATCTTCGAAACGCTGCGCTACACGCTCACGGGCAGCTTGCCCGACATCCTGACTTTTGACGCCGTAAGCCGTGCAACACCGCTGGACGCCATGCAGTCAGGCCTGAAGAATGCGCGTACCGTCGCTGAGATCCAGACCTTGCCGATCATGGGCGACTTTGGCGGTCGCGGTTGGGAATGGATCGGCAATTTCATCGCCGTTGGCGGTTTCTGGCTGCTGATTCGCAAGATCATCCGCTGGCAGATTCCGGTTGGCGTCGGACTCGGCCTGATGCTACCGGCTGGCATCATGTACCTCGTCGAACCTGGCAGCCATCCCGGGCCAGGCTTTCACCTGTTCAGTGGCGCAACGCTCCTGTGCGCGTTCTTTATCGCCACGGACCCGGTATCGGCCGCAACGAGCCCGAAGGGGCGCCTGATCTACGGCTTTGGCATCGGTTTCCTTATCTACGCTATCCGCACCTGGGGCGCCTACGCCGACGGTGTAGCGTTCGCTGTGCTGATCATGAATGTCGCTGTACCGGCCATCGACTACCTGACCCAACCACACATCGTAGGACACTATGATGGCGACGAGGACCCTCTTGAACCGGCCAATGACGGAGAGGCCCCATGAGCAGCAGCGTCGTCAAGAGTGGCATAACGCTCGCAGCAATCGCGGCGGTCTGCACGGCGCTGGTGGCCATCACCTGGCAACTGACTCACGAACGCATTGCCGAGAATCAGCAACTGATGCTTGAGAGGAGCCTGGCGCCAGCGTTGGCGGGCCTGGAATTCGAAGGCCGCATCAGCGAGTCGATGTTGCTGATCCCCCCGCCCCACGAGCTTCCCGGCCAGGACACGGCGATTGTGTACCGTGTGTTTGCGGACCAGCAGCCTGTCGCGGCGTTGTTTGCCGTGACCGCTCGCGACGGCTATGCCGGTCCGATCCGGATCCTGGTCGGTATCAGCTACGCGGGCGAGATCACCGGTGTGCAAATACTCGAACACCGGGAAACACCCGGACTCGGCGACCGCATTGAAGCCCGCCGCAGCGACTGGGTCTATCAGTTTGACGGCCATTCGCTGGGCGACCCGCCGCTGTCCGGCTGGGCGTTGCAACGCGACGGTGGACAGTTCGATCAGCTCACCGGCGCTTCTGTCACACCCAGGGCCGTGATCAAGGCTATTCGAGAAACGCTTGTGTACTTCGCCGCGCACCGCGAAGAACTCTTCACGGCACCGGCCAGCGAGGCTGCTGAATGAACAACAATCGCTTTATGGAGCGCATCAAGGTCGGCTTGTGGCGGGATAACCCGGGACTCGTACAGTTACTGGGGCTGTGCCCACTGCTCGCCGTCACGTCGACGTTCGTCAATGGTCTCAGTCTCGGCATTGCGACGCTGTTTGTGCTCTGCGGATCGAACGTCCTCGTATCCGCTACCCGGCGCTGGATCCGGCCGGAGATCCGTATTCCGATCTACGTCCTTATCATTGCCAGCCTGGTCACCTGCATCGAGCTGGTTTTCAAAGCCTGGTTTCCGTCGCTGGACCGTTCGCTCGGCATTTTCATCCCGCTGATAGTCACCAACTGTGCCATCGTCGCGCGCGCTGAAGTGTTCGCATCGCGTCACCCGGTGGGCGCGAGCCTTGCGGACGGGATCGGCATGGGTGCCGGCTTTACACTGCTCTTGGCGGCGGTCGGGTTTGTGCGCGAATTAATTGGACATGGAACAATGTTCGCCGGGCTAGATTTGCTGTTCGGCGGCGAGCCGATGCCGGGGCTGGTCTTAGCTGATGGTGGCTGGTTGCTCGCAATTCTTCCTCCCGGTGCGTTCTTCGCACTGGCGCTCGCGGTTGCCGGCAAGAATGTTATCGATCGTCGCCGCGTGAAGAAAAACAGTACGGCCGGCCTCGGTGGCCGTTTGCCTCGTTGATACGCTAAGCAGAAACAGACATGAACCGCGAAAAACGTACCGCCATCTTCAGCCGCCTGCGCGAGCTAAACCCGCACCCGGACACCGAGCTTCACTACAACTCACCGTTCGAGTTGCTGATAGCCGTTATTCTTTCTGCACAGGCAACCGACGTCGGGGTCAACAAGGCAACTGATCGCCTGTACCCGGTTGCCAACACGCCCGAATCAATATACGCGCTGGGCGTAGATGGTCTCACTCAGTACATACGCACGATCGGGCTGTTCAACAGCAAGGCAAAAAACATTATCGAAACCTGCCGCATCCTTATCGAAAAGCACGGCGGTGAGGTACCGACAGATCGTGCGGCACTCGAAGCGCTGCCAGGAGTCGGCCGGAAAACCGCCAATGTCATACTCAACACGGCGTTTGGCGAACCCACCATTGCCGTGGACACGCATATTTTTCGCGTTTCCAATCGCACCGGCATTGCGCCGGGCAAGACGCCGCTCGAAGTCGAGAAACGCCTGCTAAGACTCACGCCCGATGAGTTCAAAAAAGACGCGCATCACTGGCTGATTCTGCACGGTCGCTACATCTGCAAGGCACGTAAACCTTTGTGCGGTGAATGCCCGATCGTCGAATGGTGCGAATACAAGAAGAAGGAACTTCCATGATTTTTTCCAATGATCGCGGCAAGCTGCGCAAGATGTATGCCGATGCATGGCAAAAGAGCCAGGCTGGCAAGCCGCTCACGGCGCTCGAAGCACAGATTGTCGATGTCATCACCTTGCACCCGGAGTACCAGGCCGATCTTGGGGAAGATCAACTGCAGCGTGAATTCACACCCGAGCAAGGCAAGACCAACCCGTTTCTTCATATGGGCCTACATCTTGGCTTGCGCGAACAGGTCGCAACCAATCGACCGCCTGGCATCCGTGCCGTGTTCGAGCAGCTCGCCGCGCAACGCGGTGATGCACACGCGGCAGAGCATGAGATGATCGAATGCTTGGCCGAGACGCTCTGGGAAGCTCAATCGCAAAATCGGCCGCCCGACGAACAGGCCTATCTCGAGCGACTGCGTCGCCTGGGTCGCTAGTCACGGCACAACGTGTAATAAATAGCCGCACAACGAGGTCTGCTTCTGTAATCTGGTATACGTGATCCAATGACTGACAGCCGTCAACAATACCCGGTAAGCGGCGCTGGCCTCGGGCTACGCCGAGCACTGGCCACCGAACTGATGAAGCATCCGCCTGATGATGTGGACTTCATGGAAGTTGCTCCGGAAAACTGGATTAACGTCGGTGGCCGCCTCGGCAAGCAATTGCGCTTTTTCACCGAACGCTACCCGTTTCTGATCCATGGCTTGTCACTCTCTATTGGATCACCCGCGCCGCTCGATGAAAGCCTGGTGCGCGATATCAAGAATTTTATGGCCGAGCACGGCATTCTGATGTACTCCGAACACCTCAGCTACTGCGGAGACAACGGGCACCTGTACGACCTCATGCCGATACCGTTTACCGAGGATGCTGTGCACTATGTAGCAAACCGCGTGCGGCGCGTGCAGGACATACTCGAGCAGCGCATCGCCCTCGAGAACGTGTCCTACTATGCGCCTAGTGACACGTCCATGAGCGAACTCGACTTCACGCTGGCGGTACTCGAAGAAGCGGACTGCGACCTGATGCTCGACATTAACAATATTGTGGTCAACAGCATTAACCACGGATATGACGCGCATGAGTTTCTGCGCCGCATGCCCGGCGAACGCATCCGCTATTTCCACCTGGCCGGTCATCATGTCGAAGCACCCGACCTGCGCGTCGACACGCACGGTACCCCGGTCGATAACCAGTCCTGGGATCTGTTGCAGCGCGCCTATGCGCAATTTGGCCCGGTGCCGACACTGCTCGAACGCGACTTCAATTTCCCGCCAGTCGAAGAACTGCTGGCCGAGGTTCGGAAAATACGCACACTACAGCAGGAATGTACCGCGCAGGTACGCACATAGTGGCTGACCGACGCGATTTTCAGGACCGGCAATATGCGTTTGCCGCGCATATTCGTGACCCGGAGCACCGACCTGCGCCGGAAGGTATTGAAGATCGGCGCATGGCGCTTTATCGCGAATTGTTTTTTAACAACCTGCGCAACCTGCTCGCAACGTTCTTCCCGGTGCTGCGTAAACTGCACAACGAGAAACAATGGGCGCATTTTATTCGCGAGTTCATGCGCCACCATCAGTCAACAACACCGTACTTTCTTGAGTTGCCGGAGGAGTTTCTGAGCTTTCTGCAAACTGAGTACGAAGGCCGCGATGACGACTACCCGTTTCTATTGGAACTCGCTCACTACGAATACATTGAACTCGCGCTGTCAGTCTCGACAGAGATCAATGATCTGACAGGCATCGATACCAATGGCGACTTGATGACGGGTGTGCCGGTAAAGTCGCCTCTTGCCTGGGTCTATGCATACCACTATCCGGTGCATCGCATCTCGCCGACTTACCTGCCGGAGAAGCCGCTGGAGTCACCGGTGTTTCTGGCGGTCTACCGCAGCGCTGATGACAAAGTCGGGTTTCTCGAGCTAAACCCGGTAACAACTGCCTTGCTCAACGCGATTGACGAGAACAAGAGCGGACAAACAGGCCGCCAACTGTTGCAAACCATTGCAGCAGACATCAACTACCCGGACGTGGACGGCTTTCTATTGCATGGCGCTGCCGCACTCAGCGAGTTACACAAACTCGAGATACTCACCGGCATTCGAGCGCCCAAAATAGCGGAGAATAAAAAGTGAACAAGCTGACAGACTTCTGGACCCGACTTACCGGCACACTCGATCATTCCGGCGCATGGCTTGCCCTGCTCCCTATCCGGCTTCTTATGGCCTGGGAATTCGGCAGTGCAGGATTCAAAAAGCTGCACGGACAAAACTGGTTTGCCAAGGTGCAGGACAATTTCCTGTTCCCTTTTAATGTGCTGCCCGTCGAACTAAGCTGGTTTCTGGCAACCTGGGCGGAAATACTCGGTGGTTTCGCGCTCGCAATCGGTCTGTTCACACGCTTCTGGGCATTCAGCCTGATTATCGTTTCGATTGTCGCAATTTCTGGTGTACATTGGCCCGAGCAATGGAGTTCTCTTGCTGAACTCTGGCAAGGCTACGTCATCACCAACAAAGGCCATGGCAATTTCCGCGTGCCACTGCTGTTCATTGCCATGTTATGGCCATTGGTATTCCTGGGTGGCGGGAAACTGAGCATTGATCACCTACTCGTGAAACAACTAAAAAACTAATCGCGGTCGGCTGACTGTAGCCAGGACCTGGGGGCCGTAATGGATCAATCTTTCCAGTTCACGATGCTTGTGCTCGAATGGCTGACGACACTGTTCGTTTTCCTGCTTGGGCTCGGCATTCTGGCGATTGTCATCATGTTCGTTATCGACGTATCGCAAACAAAGCATGCCGTGCGTCGCAACTACCCTGTCGTCGGCCGTTTTCGCGGACTGTTCGAAAAACTCGGTGAGTTTTTCCGCCAGTATTTTTTCGCGTTGGACCGCGAGGAAATGCCGTTCAATCGTGCCCAGCGCGCCTGGGTTTATCGCGCTGCCAAGGGGGTCGACGAAACAGTGGCGTTTGGCTCGACATTGAACCTCTCTCCGCCGGGTACGCCGATTTTCGTCAATTGTCCCTACCCGATGCTTGAAGAAGAGATGCATGCGCCGGACCCTATCCGTATTGGTCCGTTTGCCCGTCGACCTTACGATGCGCCGTCATTTTTTAACGTTTCTGCGATGAGCTATGGTGCCCTGTCCAAGCCGGCCGTACTTGCGCTGTCAAAAGGGTCGCGGCTCGCGGGCAACTGGTTGAATACGGGCGAAGGCGGGCTTGCCGAATGGCACCTGTCCGGCGATTGCGACATCGTTTTCCAGATAGGCACAGCCAAGTACGGCGTACGCGATGCGCACGGCGCACTTAACGACGAGCGCCTCAAGGTGATCGCCGGGCACGAGCAGGTGCGGATGATCGAACTCAAACTCAGCCAGGGGGCGAAACCTGGCAAAGGCGGCATTCTCCCCGGCGCGAAGGTAACCGAAGAGATCGCCGCGATTCGCGGAATCCCCGCCGGCCAGGATTCGATCAGTCCGAATCGTCACCCCGAGATCAACAACGCCGCAGATCTCCTGGATATGCTTAATCATATTCGCGACGTCACGGGCCTGCCGGTCGGCTTTAAGGCCGTGATAGGCGCCTGGAGCTGGCTCGACGAACTGTTCGCCCTGATCAATGAACGAGGTCCCGAAAGTGCACCCGATTTCATCACTGTTGACAGCGGCGATGGCGGTACCGGCGCTGCACCAATGAGCCTGATCGACAATGTCGGTTTGCAGATCAAGGAAAGTCTGCCACTGGTTGTCGACAAGCTCTGCTACTACGGGCTGCGGGATCGCGTCAGGGTAATCGCGAGCGGCAAGCTCATCAATCCTGTCGATGCCGCAGTCGCCTTGTGCATGGGCGCCGACCTTATCAGTTCCGCACGCGGTTTCATGTTCGCGCTTGGCTGTATCCAGGCCTTGCAGTGCAACAAGAATACGTGCCCAACCGGCGTGACAACGCACAACAAGCGCCTGCAACGCGGCCTTGTTCCCGAAGACAAAGCGGAACGCGTAGCGCGTTACTCAAAATCCATGCGCAAGGAAATTGGCACCATCGCCCATTCCTGCGGCGTCCCCAACCCGAGCAAATTACAGCGTTTCCACTGTCGCATCGTGCAGGATGATGGCCGCTCCGTGCCGCTCGACGAGATTTACCCTTTAGTTGCGCCTTTCGACGTACAATCCGCTACACGGTAGTTAGTTTTCAAGCGGGGCAAGGCCATGATTCGTATTTTTGTTGTCGCGGCGTTCATCATGATGGGCGGGTTCGCACAAGCTGACGACTTTCTCATTGAGAACGTCCGTATCTTCGACGGGGTGAACTCAAAACTTCAGGCAGGTCACGTTCTTGTCCGCGATGGCATTATCGCTGAAGTATCACGCAGCCGCCTCGAGTTGCCAGCCGGTGGAACGCGAATTGACGGCGGCAATCGCGTGTTGTCACCTGGCTTCATTGACCTGCATGCGCACCTCACTGGCCACATTCCGGCCGACCAGCACGGCCAACATGCCACGCTGTACGGGGCGTACGCGGTGGATGCCGCCCGGTTCTTCCTCAACAGCGGCTTTACAACCGTTCGCGATGCGGGCGGAACCCATCCAGATCTCGCACGTGCAATAAACTCGGGTTCGCTGGCCGGGCCACGCGTGTTTCCCTCAGGCGCCATCGTCTCGCAAACGGCCGGCCACGGTGACTGGCGCAGTCGCAACAGCGCACACCCAACGCTGGGTGGCGGCAGCCCTTACATGCCCGGGGACAACGCTGTACTTGCCGATGGCGTCGACCAGACACTGGTAGCGGTACGCGAAAACCTTAAGAACGGCGCGACGCAGATCAAGATCATGGGCGGCGGTGGTGTCATGTCGGAATTCGACCCGATCCACAGCCTGCAACCCTCGCCCGCCGAAATTCGGGCAGCCGTGCAGGCCGCCGGTGACTGGGGTACTTACGTGCTCGCACATGCGTATACAAGTAAAGCAGTTACCCGTCTTGTCGAGAATGGCGTCCGCTGTATTGAGCATGGCCTGCTCATCGACGATGCCACGGCGAAACTGATGGCAGACAACGACGTGGCAATCAGCACGCAGCTGACAATCTATCGCATCCTGGGCAACATGGAAGGCTTGTCGGACACCAACCGCGAGAAGGCGGCGCTGGTTCTTGAGGGTCAGGACAGGTTGATTGACCTGATCAAGAAGTACCGAATTCGCACTGGTTTCTCAACCGACTTCATCATGGGTCAGTATCCGTTACTTGCCAAGGAATTCGAGTATCGCAGTGAATACTGGACGCCGGCTGAGGTGCTCGCCCAGGCGACCTCACAGGCGGCGGAAATAATTCGCATGTCCGGCAAACTCAATCGCTACGGAAACTTCGGTGAGATACGTGCAGGCTGGGTCGCGGACCTGCTGCTGATCAATGGTGAGCCACTGCAGGATCTGTCGGTACTCAATGACCCGGACTCGGCACTCGCACTGATCATGCAAGGCGGCAAGATCGTCAAGTCCGCACTCTAGGTGCCGCCGCTGGACCCGGCAGCCTGAAGAAAGCGCCTAGCGGCGCTTCTTCTTTGGCATGTACAGATCGGTCAAGGTGCCCGCAAATCCTTCCGCTGCGAAAGCAACCGTCTCGGATAAAGTGGGATGTGCATGCACGGTCAGCCCAACATCCTCTGCATCAGCACCCATTTCGATCGCGAGTCCAATCTCGGCCAGCAGATCACCGGCGTTCGGGCCGACGATAGCTCCACCAAGGATCCGCCCGCTGTCTTTATCGAACAGCAGTTTCGTGAAACCTTCAGCACGCCCTATCGACAAAGCACGACCACTGGCCGCCCAGGGTATCGAAATTTTCTCAAACGCAATGCCCTGTGCTTTGGCTTCCAATTCCGTTAAGCCAACCCACGCGACTTCAGGATCGGTGTAAGCGACCGACGGAATGGTACGCGCGTCAAAATAACTCTTCTCACCAGCAGCAACTTCGGCAGCCACCTTGGCCTCGTGTGTCGCCTTATGCGCCAGCATTGGCCCGCCAGCAAGATCGCCAATTGCAAATATGCCCTCGACATTCGTGCGCATCTGCTTGTCCACTGCAACGATACCTCGATCATCGACGTTCACGCCGGCTTTATCGAGACCAAGCGTGCCGCCGTTTGCTCGTCGACCAATAGCAACCAGCACCTTGTCGTAAACGCCGACCGAAGGCGCGTCCTTGCCTTCAAACGACACTTCGATTCCGGGTGTCGTCGCTCGCATCCCCGTTACCTTGGTGCCAAGCATGATGCGTTCATAACGATCCTTGACGTACTTCGTGAAGGTTCGTACCAAATCCTTGTCTGTGCCTGGCATCAGGCTGTCGGTCAGTTCGACAATACTCACATCAGCGCCTAGCGCTGCGTACACGCAGGCCATTTCGAGACCAATAATACCGCCGCCGACGACCAGCATACGCTGCGGAATCGGATCCAGTTCCAGCGCACCCGTTGAATCGACAATGCGCGGGTCGTCGGGCAAGCCGGGCAGCATCATGGGTTCAGAACCTGCAGCGATAATGCATTTCTCAAATGCAATGGTCTCGCCGTTGTCGAGGACCAACTGATTACGCGCCGCAAAACGCGCGGTGCCGTGCACGACACGCACTTTGCGCTGCTTCGCCAACGTCGATAACCCGCCTACCAATCGGTCAACAACCTGTTGCTTCCAGCCACGCAGCTTGTCTGCATCGATTTTCGGCGCAGCGAACTCGACGCCGTGCGCGCCCATGGCGGCCGCCTCGTCAATAACTTTCGCTGCATGCAGCAGGGCTTTCGACGGAATACAGCCAACGTTCAGGCAAACACCACCGAGCATTGGCCAGCGCTCTACGAGCAATACATCCATGCCCAGGTCCGCAGCGCGAAAAGCCGCCGTGTAGCCACCAGGGCCGGCACCGATAACGACGAGCTGAGCCCGGTGCGTTGCATCTGAGTCAGCCAGCGACCCGGCACTGGCCTGTTGCTCAGCCACTCTGCCAGTGGCCGCTTCAATTTCGGCCGGGGACATGACCCGCGTCGATGTGGTGTCTTCTTGGGCAGTGCCAGGTTCGCTGGCTGCTGCATCACCGGCTTCCACCGTGGCAACAACATCACCTGAATTCAGTTTGTCCCCGAGCGAAACATTAACCGACACAATGCGGCCCGCCGCTGACGCTGGCACGTCCATCGCCGCCTTGTCGGTTTCCAGCGTGACCAGCGAATCTTCCTGGGCAACGACATCGCCTTCTGCTACCAGCACTTCAATGACTTCGACATCGGCGAAATCACCCAGGTCCGGAACCTTGAGTTCGATTGTGCCGGCCATTATGGGATGGCCTGTAGCAGCGCATCGACATCCGCCAGCGCTTTGCCAAGATACGTTGTAAATCGCACGGCCATGGCGCCGTCGATTACCCGATGGTCGTATGAAAACGACAGGGGCAGCATTAACCGTGGCGCAAACTTTTCACCGTCCCAGACGGGCTGCATCGTCGAACGGGCGACGCCGAGAATGCCGACTTCAGGCGAATTCACTAGCGGTGTGAATGCGGTGCCGCCAATCCCGCCGAGACTCGAAATCGTGAAGGACGCGCCCTGCATCTGCGGCGCCTTCAGTTTGCCGTCACGGGCAGCGGCCGAGAGCTCCATCAGCTCACTGGCCAGTTCGTAAACGTCTTTCTTGTCAGCATCGCGAATAACCGGAACCATCAGGCCCTGCTCAGTGTCAGCCGCAAATCCGAGATGGCAATACTTCTTGTACACGAGGCTCTGGCCGTCTTCCGACAGCGACGAATTAACTTTCGGAAATTCCTGCAATGCCGACACGACCGCCTTCATGATGAAAGCCAGCGGCGTCAAAGCGATGCCTTTTTCCTTGGCTGGCCCCTTGAGCACCTGGCGTTTCGCTTCGAGGTCGGTGATATCCGCTACATCGTGCTGCGTAACCAGCGGGATATTGATCCAGCTTGCCTGCAAGCGCGGCCCCGATATCTTCTGGATTCGTGTCAGCGGCTGAACATCGATCTCGCCGAACTTCGCGAAGTCGACAACTGGCGTCTTTGGTAGCGCGCTGCCCGGTGCTGCACTCTGGCCGCTGAGAATAGCCTTGACGAAAGCTTTGACGTCGTCGTGCAGGATTCGGTTTTTTGCGCCACTGCCCTTGACGTCGGGTAGATTCACGCCGAGTTCACGCGCCAGCTTGCGCACCGAAGGGCTGGCATGCGCTTTCGCAAAGCCCGCCTCGTTGATCGGCGGCAATGTTGCTTTCGCCGCCGGTGCCGGGGGCGGTTTCTGCTCTGCGCGCTGCGGCGTGACCGCGACCGTCTGCGTTGCGGCCGCTGTATCTGCCGGTGCAGTTGCGCCACCTGCGGTCTCGCTGCTTACCTGATCCGATGCGTCACTCGCAGCGACGTCAATGAGTGCAATTGACGAGCCCGCCGATACCTTGTCGCCCACATTGACGAGCACTTCTTTAATCGTCCCGGCCACAACGGCAGGGACATCCATTGCCGCCTTGTCTGTTTCCAGCGTAATCAGGGCATCTTCGACGGCCACTGAGTCGCCGGCTTTCATCAATACTTCGATAACTTCCACGTCGTCAAAATCGCCCAGTTCCGGCACTACCAAAGTCTGGACGCCGCCAGGCTTGCGCGGCGGCTTGCTTGTATCAGCGAGCACCGTTGTATCACCGGTCGGGGCCGCAGCCAGGGCCGGCGCCATAACGACTGTATCGCCGCTTTGTACCGTCATCTTGCCGATGACGTCGCCGGATGACACCGTACCGCCGACCTGCACCGAGATTTCATCGATAACGCCATCCTCAGGTGCCGGTACATCGAGCGCTGCCTTGTCTGTTTCGAGCGTAATCAGGCCGTCTTCCCGTTCGACCGAATCTCCGCTCTGCACCAGTATCTCGATAATCTCGACGTCCGAAAAATCGCCCAGATCAGGTACAACGATATCTATACTTTTTGCCATGCGCGGTTTCGCCTGTCTTTTATAGAGTTACAGGATCGGGGCGATCCGGATCAATGCCGTATTTTTCTATCGCGCCGGCCACAGTTTCCTGGTCCAGCACGCCGTCGTCTGCGAGCGCCTTGAGCGCCGTTACGGCAATGTAGCGGCGATCGACTTCGAAATGTTCGCGCAAGGCCTTGCGCGCATCACTGCGGCCGTAACCATCGGTTCCCAGCGAAACGAACGAACCAGGCACCCATCGCTGGATCTGGTCCGGCACAATTTTCATGTAGTCTGTTGCCGCGATGTAGGGGCCGGGCCGATCAGCCA
Source organism: Gammaproteobacteria bacterium (assembly GCA_030425905.1). Classification (GTDB taxonomy): domain Bacteria; phylum Pseudomonadota; class Gammaproteobacteria; order Steroidobacterales; family Woeseiaceae; genus UBA1847. The sequence goes on along the minus strand of JAUHZT010000033.1, from coordinate 4,717 downwards.
GGCAGGTTTCAACGTAGCATTTACGTGGCTGCTCACCCGGGTGCAACTGGTTCCAGCGTTCCACTTCCAGGGCATCGCGCCGTAATTCGTTGAAACTCGTTACCGACCAGACATCGCTTGGTACATCAAAGTCCTGTTCCAGCAATTCGGCCGCCGCGAGCACTTCACGCAGGATCGTGCCGGAGCCCATCAACTGGGCCCGAATTTTGCCCTGCCCGCCAACCTTCAGCAGGTACATGCCCTTGAGGATGCCATCCTCTACACCCGCCGGCATTTGCGGATGCACGTAGTTCTCGTTCATGCAGGTGATGTAGTAGAACACGTTTTCCTGCTCGCCAATCATCCTGCGCAAGCCGTCCTGGATGATCACAGCCAACTCGTAAGCATAAGTCGGATCGTAAGAAACGCAGTTCGGTACAGTCGAAGCCGCAACAAGGCTATGACCATCCTGATGTTGCAAGCCCTCGCCAGCCAGCGTCGTGCGTCCGGCGGTTGCACCGATCAGGAAACCGCGCGACTGCTGATCGCCGCCCGCCCAAATGAAATCGCCGATACGCTGGAAGCCGAACATCGAATAATAAATGTAGAACGGCACCATCGGTACGTCGTGATTTGAATAAGACGTACCGGCCGCGGCCCACGAACAAAAGGCACCGGCTTCGTTGATGCCTTCTTCAATAATCTGGCCTTTCTTGTCTTCGCGGTAATACATCAGTTCGCCGGCATCTTCAGGCTCATACAACTGCCCTTGCGACGCGTAGATACCTATCTGGCGGAACATGCCTTCCATACCAAACGTGCGCGCTTCATCCGGCACAATCGGCACTATGTGTTTGCCAATCTGCTTGTCGCGCGTCAGGGTGTTGAGTATGCGCACGAACGCCATGGTCGTTGACGCTTCGCGCTCACCGGTTCCATCGAGTTGTGTCTTGAATGCTTCGAGCGGCGGTACGGGCAGCGCTTTCGATTTGCTGCGCCGTTTCGGCAAATAACCGCCCAGCGCTTTGCGACGCTCGTGCAGGTATTCAAGCTCCGAGCTGTCCTTGGCCGGCTTGTAGAACGGCACATCCTCGAGTTCCTTGTCGGAAATCGGGATGTTGAAACGGTCGCGGAAACCACGCAGCGAATCCATGTCCATCTTCTTTTGCTGGTGCGCGGTGTTCTGCCCTTCGCCTGCCGCACCCATGCCGTAACCCTTGACCGTTTTCGCAAGGATGATGGTTGGCTGCCCTTTGTGCTTCATCGCCGCATCATAGGCTGCGTGCACCTTGAGCGGATCATGACCGCCACGGTTCAAATGCCAGATTTCCTCGTCGGACATATTGGCCACGAGCGCCAGCGCATCGGGATGCTTGCCGAAAAACTTCTCGCGCACGTAAGCGCCATCCCGCGCCTTATACACCTGGTATTCGCCGTCGACAGTTTCTTCCATCACACGTTGCAACGCACCGCTATGGTCATTCGCAATTAGCGGGTCCCAGCGCGAGCCCCAGATCACCTTGACGACGTTCCAGCCTGCTCCCTGAAAAGCAGCTTCCAGTTCCTGAATGATCTTGCCATTGCCACGTACCGGCCCATCGAGTCGCTGCAAATTGCAATTGACGACAAACACGAGGTTGTCGAGACCTTCACGCACGGGCATCGTGATCGCACCCATGGATTCCGGCTCATCCATTTCGCCGTCACCCAGGAATGCCCAAACCTTGCGATCGGATGGCTCAGCCATGCCGCGATTTTCCATGTAGCGCATGAAGCGTGCCTGGTAAATGGCCATCATCGGCCCCAGCCCCATGGAGACCGTTGGGAACTGCCAGAAATCAGGCATCAGCCACGGGTGCGGATACGACGACAGGCCACCCCCGCCGACTTCCTGGCGGAAGCGAGACAACAGGCCCTCATCCATGCGTCCTTCAAGAAATGCACGCGCGTACATGCCCGGCGCCGAATGTCCCTGCGTAAAAATCATGTCGCCGCCGTGCGTGTCGCTGGCGCCGCGCCAGAAGTGATTGAAGCCCACTTCATACAAGGTTGCCGACGAGGCATAACTGGATATGTGGCCGCCGTACTCGGTGCTGATCCGATTCGAACGCACAACCATTGCCATCGCATTCCAGCGCAAGATGGCTTCGATACGGCGCTCCATGCTGCGATCACCCGGGTATTCGGGCTGGCGCGCGGTAGAAATTGTATTCAGATACGCCGTGTTCGGACTGTATGGCAGATACGCTCCTGAGCGACGTGAATAGTCGATCATCTTGTTCAGCAGGAAATGCGCCCGTTCGGGCCCGTGCTGGGACAAAACCGAGTCAATAGATTCCAGCCACTCGCCGGTTTCCAATGGGTCGATATCGTCATACAGGTTGAAATTTGTCATAGAACGTCCGTCAGCATGGAATAGCGCCGGCCATCATCGCGCTTCGCGTGATTAAAGTCAGGTGTCCTGCTAGGATCACCGCTCGCTCACCGCGGGCCGTGCGCATCATTGGGACGGCAATGTTCCGTGTTTGCGCCTGTAGGGTCAAGTTCATTCAGGAAAATCACCAGCATGCACGCACTTCTCAGTGACAGCCGCAACATTCGCATTACACAGATGACAGGACGGGTGACCGCGAAGCGTCTCGATCCAGTCGATCAGTTACTGTTGATACTTCCTCAACGGCCGAAAGCCGCACACTGGAACGTAATTCCGGGTGGCGCGAAACTCATGGAAGCGGCACGCAAACGGGACCACGGTGCTGTTCCGGCGGTTCAGTCGCGCTTGTCCAACAAGCGCCAGACACTGGTTGTAGGCGGCACACTGGACGCCAGCGACAGCCGCTTTGAGCAATTAAGTTTTGCACGCAAACTGGTTGCAGCTGCAACCCAGGAAAAAGGCGGTTGCCTCGCTATTTGCGTAATCGGCTTTGCGCAGGACGATGAGCAGCGCATCGTAGAAAACATTCTCGCGGCTGTGCTTGCCGCCGGCTTTGCAATGCCGAGTTACAAGAGCAAGGCTGCGCCCAGCGGCATTAGGAAGGTGCGCCTGCTGGGCCTTGCCGAGGCAATCGATACCCGGCGTGTTGAAGCGGAGAGCAACGGCAATAACCTCGCTCGCTGGCTCACGACGATGCCGCCCAACAAACTGGATGCCGTCAACTATGCCGAGATAGTCAGGGCGATCGCTAAAGACAGAAACTGGGAATACAAGCGATTCGGTAGCAAGGAACTGGAAAAAAAGGGTGCCGGCGCGTTCCTTGCTGTAGCGCAGGGCAATGAAAACGACAGCGCTTCAATTGTTCGCTTGCGCTACCGTCCCGGCAGCCGCAAGGCGCGCGCCGATCTCAGCCTGGTTGGCAAGGGTATCGTGTTCGACACGGGCGGCACTAACCTGAAACCCTTCCGCTCAATGCTCGACATGCACGCCGATATGCAAGGCAGTGCGGTAGCACTCGGAACCCTGGTGGCGATCGCCGATCTCGAATTGCCGCTCGCCGTAGATTGCTGGCTGGCGATCACCGAAAATCGCATCGGGCCCGCTGCTTACAAGTCACGCGACATCGTTACGGCCGCAAATGGCAAGACCATCCAGACCATTCATACCGACGCCGAGGGGCGGATGGCGCTGGCGGACACACTGGTTTTTGCAAGCCGCGAAAAGCCCCGGCTGATCATTGACTATGCAACCTTGACCGGCTCGTGTGTCGATGCGATCACCACGCGGTACAGCGGCATTTTCACGAACCGCGCCGCGTTACATCCGCGCCTGAAAAGGACGGGGCAGCATTGCGGCGAGCGCGTCTGGCCGTTCCCGATCGGCAGCGAGTTTCTTGACGAACTCAAGAGCGATGTTGCGGACCTCAAACAATGTACTGTCAAAGGGTTGGGTGATCACATCATCGCAGCAAGCTTTCTGGCTGAATTTATCGAAGGTGACACCCCCTGGGTGCACGTCGACCTGAGCTCGGGTGAAAACGACGGCGGTCTGGCACACATTCCCAGCAAGGTGACTGGCTTCGGAGTGCGCTACACCATGAGCCTGCTGCTCGACGACAATATCCTTGAGCAGGCGCTCTGAGTTGACTGACATGCCGCTGGATCGCGAAATAAGCATGGCCGAACGTTTTCGAGGCTTCCTGCCCGTCGTTGTCGACGTCGAAACCGGTGGCTTCAACTGCAAGACTGACGCCTTGCTGGAAATAGGTGCCGTGATCGTCGGCTTCGATGACAGTGGCGAACTGGTTCGCAAAGAGACTATTCGGCATCACGTCAAGGCATTCGAAGGTGCCAATATCGAACTGGCATCGCTTGCCGTCAATGGCATCGACCCTGATCACCCTCTGCGACCGGCACTGGACGAAAGCGATGCGCTGGGCCGCACCTTCCGTGAAGTGCGGCGTGCCATTCGGGACAACAACTGCACCCGCGCCGTTCTGGTCGGGCACAACGCGCATTTTGATCTCGGCTTCCTGAACGAAGCCATTGCGAGGGCCGGCATCAAGCGCAACCCGTTTCACCCGTTCAGTTGCTTCGATACCGCAACCTTGTGCGGGGTCGCATTCGGGCAGACTGTCCTGTCACGCGCAGCCAAAGCCGCGGGTATCGACTTTGATCCTGAATCGGCGCATTCGGCCGCCTACGACGCCGAAGTCACCGCCGATATTTTCTGCTTGATCGTGAACCGGTTTCGCTCCGTGTTCGAAGCGTCGTTACCGGCAAAGTAGACTAACCGGCGTCCTGC
>JAUHZT010000167.1 GCA_030425905.1 Gammaproteobacteria bacterium | reverse complement strand
GCCGGCCAAAGACGCTGGCACATGCGTAGGACAGACCGGCCAGCACGACAGCGAGCTGCGCGAAAACAGCACTGCCCAGTTCGCGCACGGCATCCGGACCAATCATGACGACAACGCCGAGGAAGCCGATAACGACGCCCGCAATTTTCGCGGGTGTGGCCGGTTCATCGCGCAGAAACAGCGCAGCGATGAGCACCGCAAAGATCGGTGTGGTTGCATTGAGGATCGCCGCAAGGCTTGATCCAATCTCCGTTTGTCCCCACACAATCAGCGAAAACGGGATGACACTGTTCAGCAGGCCCATGAGCAAATAGGCCGCCCAGACACGCCATTCCCGCGGCGCTCGTGCACCATTGAACCACACAACGAGCCACAGAACCGCCGAGGCAATCGCCACCCGCAATGCGACGATGGTGAGCACGGGAAAACCTTCAAGAGCGATCTCCGTCATGAAATACGAAGAACCCCAAAGGCAGGATAAAGTGATCAGCATTGCCCAGGCGGCGCGTGACATCTGCATGGCTGAATTTCCGGTCAATTCCGCTTGATAATAATTGTTCTGGTTCGGGAAACTGGCTGGAATCGGACCCTTAGTCTGTGGGTCGCAGTTGCTGGTCTATGAACTCGCACCAGGCGGGTAAACCAAGCTCCGACCTGCTCTCGATGCCAAGGCGCTGTTCGACGGCCCGTTGCCACGCTGGCGTTTCGATTTCGGCGCCGAGTGTAATTTCGTCATCGTGCTTGACCAGGGACTCAACCAGCCAGAACCAGTTTTCCTTACAGGCCTGTGGGCCGTTCTCGCCGGGGTCATCGTCCGGTCCGAAGGCTGTGCGCACGTCTGGCACAGGCCGTTCAACAGGCAGAAGTTTGCCGTCGCTCCGAAACTCGAGTCCGGGCGTTTCGAAGTCCTCAATACTTAAAGTGCGCAGCAGGCTCAGCGCCCGTTTGCCGGGGTCAGGCGCGGGACCTTTGCCGCGCAACTGCACAGTTGAAATAATCTCACCCTCGATAAAGCGGCCTTCGCCATCAAGCGTGCTTAGCAAAATGGGTGCGACGCCCTTGATGCCGGTGACGCTGATGCCCAGATTGGTTGCAAAGTTGCCAAGGCTGTAAGCGATCAGGCGCTCTTTGTAACGCTCCATGGCGCGCACAACGTGCGGACCGTGGCCAAGTACCAGGTCGGCGCCGGCGTCCACGACCATTCGCGCAAAGCGCACGACGTCGCCTCGCGGCTCACCGAAATACTCTTCTTCGGCGAACGTCACGTGCGTGAATTGCGTGCCTTCCGCGCCGCCGTGAAACGACACGATCACAATATCGTGCGTGCTCGCATAGTGCGCCACCGTGCGTTCGGCAAACAGGTAATCGAGCATCATGTTCGAATTTTTCGTTACGGCATAAGCGAGCACCGCAATCTGCAATCCCTCGTGTTCAAACGAGGCGAAGTTTCCGACCCGGCCGGAGTAGTGGATGCCGGCGTCTGCCAGGACTTGCATCGTCGTGCTGCGTCCCTCTTCACCAAAATCGCGGGCATGGTTGTTGGCGAGGCTCAGAACATCAAACCCGGCCCGTTTGAAATGCGCGGCGTAGCGCGTGGGCATGCGAAACCGGTAACAGGCCGCCGGGTTGCTGCATTTTTTGCCGGGCTCGCCATCATCCGCAAGCACGCCCTCCAGGTTGCCAAATGCAATATCGGCCGCGCTGAGCCACGGTGTGACCGCCGCAAGAAAGGAGACACCGTCGTCGGCTGACAGGCGATTCTGGGGGTAGTCCGTGCCGAGCATCATATCGCCGACCGCGGCAATGCTGATGCGTTGCTGCGCTGCTTGTTCGGCACCCTGCGCTGCGGATAGCAGCAGCATTGTGCCGAAGGCGAGCAGCACGCGACTAGTCGCCAAGCCTGATCCTCAGGACGTCAATGTTGGCCGCCCGCAGTCTGCTGCGCAGCAGGTTGAGTTGATCGAGGTCTTCGGTCGGCCCGATCCGCACCCGGTGGTAGGTTTTGTCGTCGATAGTCACGCGCTGGATACTGGACTCTATGCCCTGCAATGCGAGTTCTGCACGGCGCCGGTCTGCGTCCGCAAAGGCCGTAAATGACCCGGCTTGCAGGACGTAGATGCCAGGTTGTACCACCGGCTTGGGTTCTACGTCGCGACTGACGCTCGTGTCTTCCTCGGGCACGACGACTTCGAAGTTTGGCAGCATTTCATAAAAGTCGAAGCGGCTCTTTTTCTCCTCGGCGGGCGCCGGCTCGGGGGAGGCGGGTTTGCGAGCTGTTTCGTTGTTATTGTCGAGCGCTCGCTCGAGGCTCGCCGGTTGCCGCGCGAGTGGCGCCGGTGCGGGGTCTGGCCGGCGATCGCTGAACCAGACGGCCGCTGCAACCGACAGGCCGATGGCCAGGCCGAAGGTGCCGTACGCCCAGCCCGGGTAAGAAGACTTCGATGCACTGCCGGCGCGCCGGCGGCTGGACCGCCTTTTCTTGCGCCGCGCCACTACATTGACTCCGGCGCAGAGACACCAAGGATGGCCAGGCCGTTAGCAAGAACCGTGCGGGTTGCAGCGCACAGGGCGAGTCGTGCGTCGCGCAGATGCGCATCATCGACGATAAACACCTGGGCGTTGTACCAGCTGTGAAAGTCGTTGGCGAGGTCACGCAGGTAATGCACCAGGTGTTGCGGCGCCCGGTTGCTGGCTGCGAGCTCTATCAGTTCCGGGTAGCGGCTCAGCGACGTCAGCAGCGCCTTCTCCTGCGCTTCTTCGAGTTTCGCAAGATGCCGGCGACCGTTTGCCTCGTCCCACTTGAGGGACTTCTCACCGAGCTGGCGGAACACGCTGGCTATACGCGCATGCGCATACTGGATGTAAAACACCGGGTTGTCATTCGACTGTGACTTGGCCACGTCGAGGTCGAAATCCAGGTGCTGATCATTGGACCGCGACACGTAAAAAAAGCGGGCCGCATCATTGCCAACTTCGGCGCGAAGCTGGCGCAAGGTGTCGAACTCGCCGCTGCGCGTCGACATCTGCATTTTCTCGCCGCCCCGGTAGAGCGAAACAAACTGCACGAGTTCGACTTCGAGGTCGTCCGCGGCATAGCCCATCGCCTCGAGACCCGCCCGTACCCGCGCAACGTAGCCGTGATGATCTGCACCGAGAATATCCAGCAGGTGATCGAAACCCCGCTCGCGCTTGTCGAAGTGATAAGCGATATCGGACGCGAAATAAGTTTTGACGCCGTTCTCGCGAACTACCACACGGTCTTTTTCGTCGCCAAAACGGGTGGCCGGGAACCAGGTGGCACCGTCTTTGACATAGAGCATGTCGCGTTTCCTGAGCACCTCGAGCGCATCGTCGATACGGCCGGTCTTGCTCAGGCTTTGTTCGGAGTACCAGCGATCAAACACCACGCCGAACTCTGCGAGATCGTCTTTGATGTCTGCGAGAATCGAATCCAGTGCCTGTTGGCGTATGTGATCGAAACCGTCGTCGCCCAGCAATTGCTTGGCACGTGCGATGAGCGCTTCGATATACGCTTCCTTGTCGCCTTCAGGCTCGTCGTCTGGCAGGCCTGCGCTTAGGTCGGCAGCGCTAACATCGCCGACTGTCGATGTGTCGATCGAGCTTGCGATGTCGCGAATATAATCGCCGCGATAACCGGCCTTTGGAAACGAGAGTGTGACGCCCTTGCTCTCCAGCAGCCGCAGCCAGACACTGGCACCCAGGATATCCATCTGCCGGCCAGCATCATTTACATAGTATTCACGGCTGACCGGGTAGCCGGCGGCTTCGAGCAGGTTGCCCACGGTTGCACCGTAGGCGGCATGACGACCGTGACCCACGTGCAAAGGGCCGGTGGGATTCGCCGAGATGAATTCCAGCAGAATCTTCGGCCCGTCTTTCGCAGCTTGTCGGCCGTAGTGCTCGCCACGGTCGAGAATGGTCTCGAGCTCGGCATGAAAAGCGGCCGGGCTCAGGTAGAAATTAATGAAGCCGGGGCCTGCAATTTCAACCTTGTCGATCAGGTCGTTGGCGGGCAGCGCCGCGATAATCGACTGTGCGATATCCCGCGGCTTCTGGCGTGCGGGTTTCGCCAGGCGCAGCGCTATGTTGCTGGCGAAATCGCCATGCGCGACATCGCGGGTTCTCTCCACGGTGCTCGCGCTGGCGATATCGGCGGCCAGTTCGGCGAGGCTGGGAAGCGATGCAATAGCATCGGTAAGGACTTGGGCAATAAGGCTTTTCATTTCGGATTCGGGTCTTCTTCAAGCGAGCCGCGATTCTACAGTGAAATTTTCCCCACTGCTTCCACCAACGATCAAAAGAGTTCTACAGGATCCACGTCGACCGACCAGCGTACCTTGCGCGCCAGTGGCTCAGCTTCAAGCGATTGCCGCAGGGTACGCAGCAGTGCGTGCAAGGCCTGCCGGTCATTGGTTTGCAACAGCAGTTGCGCGCGGTAACGGCCGGCCTTGCGTGCCATCACGGCATCGACAGGACCGAGGATGCGGACACTGTCGGCTGCCTGGGCGACAGATTGCTGCCGCGCGACATTCAGGAAAGCGTGCACATCCTCACGCCGGTGGGCGCTGGCGCGGATCAACGCGAGGCGGCAATACGGTGGCCAGTGAGTCGCTTCGCGTTCGCGCAGCGCTTCAGCGGCGACGCCCTCGTAACCAGCGCTGAGCAAGCGCTCCCAGAACGGGTGCGTGGGAAAGGCTGACTGGATCAGTACTTCGCCCTGGACCTGTTCACGGCCAGCCCGTCCTGCCACCTGCACGATAGTCTGTGCCATTCGTTCATCGGCACGGAAGTCGGTGCCGAACAGCCCCTGATCAGCGTTGATCACACCAACCAGTGTGAGTTTCGGGAAATGGTGGCCCTTGGAGAGCATCTGCGTGCCGACGAGGATATCCGCCTCACCGAGCGTCGCGGCCTCCAGCGCCTCGTGCATGGCGCCTTTTCTCTGCGTACTGTCGCTGTCTATCCGCGTGATCACGCGCCCGGGAAAGCGCTCGATCAATGCGTCTTCCAGCCGTTCTGTGCCCGCACCGAGCGACCGCATCTGCGAGCCGCAACGGCTGCAGTTGGCATCGAGTGGACGGTTTGCGCCGCAATGATGACAGCGCAGGCGATGTTCGCGTGCGTGTACTGTCATGCGCGAATCGCAACGCCGGCACTCGGCAAGCTCGCCACAGCCCGGGCAAATAAGTGTTGGCGCAAAACCGCGGCGGTTCAGGAACAGCAACACCTGGCCGCCGGCGGTGAGATGCCGGTCGATGGCTTTGGCGAGCACGTCGCCGAGGCCGTCAGCATTCGACTTGTGATTGCTGACATCGACCACGTGCAACGCGGGCGGGCTTGCACCGCCGGCGCGGGTGGGCAGCCTGATATGCACGTAGTTTTCGTCAATGCAGTGCTTGAGCATTTCGAGCGTCGGCGTGGCTGAACCCAGCAGCACGGGTATCTGCGCCTGCTTCGCACGCACGATGGCAAGGTCGCGCGCTGAATAGCGCAGGCCTTCCTGTTGTTTTAATGAGTGATCGTGTTCTTCATCCACGATGACAAGCGCAAGATTCGGTAACGGCGTAAACACCGCCGAACGTGTCCCAAGCACCAGTTGGGCCTGGCCTCGCGCCGCGCGGCGCCAGGACGCCAGCCGCTCGGTATTATTGAGCCCCGAGTGCAGCAACGCCGGCTCAACCCCGAGCCGGGCCCGAAAACGGTTGACGAGCTGTGGCGTGAGGCCGATCTCGGGAACCAGTACCAGCACTTGCCCGCCTGAGTGCAGAATGTCAGCGATCAGGTGCAGGTACACCTCGGTCTTGCCGCTGCCGGTCACGCCATCCAGCACGTAGGCGGCGAAGCCTTCACCGGCACGCATTGTCGCGACGGCTGCCGCCTGGTCCGCATTGAGTTGTGGCGCCGGCACGGGCTC
>JAUHZT010000166.1 GCA_030425905.1 Gammaproteobacteria bacterium | reverse complement strand
TCGAACGTCCTGCCATTATCATCACTTTTCGCGGCGGCTGGTGCCCGTACTGCAACCTGCATCTGTCGGAGCTTCGGCATGTCCTTCCTGAAATCAATGCGCTGGGTATAGACGTATTGTTTCTGAGCGGCGATCGGCCCGAGGTGCTGTATGAAAGCCTCAAGCCCGAAACGCAAACCGACATCGCTGATCTCGACTACCGGATTTTCTCCGATGCCAGTGCGAACGCCGCGGTGGCGCTCGGCATCGCATTCCGGGCGGACCCTGACTACCCGCAGCGTCTGCGTGCATCGGGCCGTGATATTTCAGACTCTGCACTGGACACGCTCGGCGTGTTGCCGGTGCCGGCGGTATTTGCGATAGGCCGGGACGGGAGCGTCGTGTTCTCGCGCGCAATTCCCGATTTCAAGGTACGTGTGCCAGCGGCCGAGATCCTCGCGGTGGCGAAGTCGATGGTTGCCGACTAGGTTGCTGGAAGCCCCATAACCGTGCAGCCGGGTTGCCGGTGATGGTACGCTCGTCCGGTGAGCAGCAACGCTGCGCGGAGGCAGGCATGGTTACAGCAATAGTATTGATAAACGCAGAAACGAACCGCATTCCGGATCTCGCCAATCAAATCGCAGACATGCACGGCGTTCATGAGGTGTTCTCAGTCGCGGGCCGTTACGACCTCGTGGCGGTGGTGCGTGTATCAAAGAACGAAGAGCTGGCCGATGTCATCAGCGACAAAATGCGGCATCTGGAAGGCATTGTCGCGACCGAGACCATGATCGCGTTCCGCGCGTATTCGCGGCAGGAGCTTGAGGTCGGTTTTGAACTTGGGCTCGACTAGGTCGCGAGCAGTCAGTCTGTGAGTGTTCGTGACGTTTTTATCTATGACGCGATCCGCACGCCGATAGGTCGCTACGGTGGTGCGCTGTCGGGAGTGCGCGCCGACGATCTTGGTGCCGTGCCGCTGCGCGCACTTCTGCAACGCAATGCGTCGGTCGACCCGGCGCTGATCGAGGACCTGGTTTACGGCTGCGCGAACCAGGCGGGCGAGGACAATCGCAACGTTGGCCGTATGTCGGCTTTGCTGGCGGGATTGCCGGTTACAGTGCCTGCAGCGACGGTTAATCGCTTGTGCGGTTCCGGCATGAACGCGATAGGCAATATTGCCGATTCGATCGCAAGCGGGCGCATCGATACGGGTATTGCCGGCGGTGTCGAGTCGATGTCGCGCGCGCCGTTCGTGCAGCCCAAGCAAACAACCGCGTTCGGACGCCGCGCCGAGCTGTATGACACAACCATTGGCTGGCGTTTCGTTAACCCGGTACTGGAACATCTGTACGGCGTCGACTCCATGGCCGAAACGGCCGAGAACGTGGCGGCGGATTTTCGAATCTCACGCGTGGCGCAGGATGAATTCGCTTTGCGCAGTCAGCACCGATGCGCAGCAGCGGTTGCCGCCGGGAAGTTTGCTGATGAACTGACACCCGTTTCGGTTCCGCAACGTCGCGGTGAACCGTTGCAGGTCACAGCCGACGAGCACCCCCGCCCTGACTCAGCCCTGGCAGCGCTGCAGAAGCTCAAACCCATCGTGCGCGGCGACGGTACCGTGACGGCAGGCAACGCCTCGGGTATCAATGACGGCGCCTGCGCATTATTGTTGGGTTCCGCGGCGTTGGCTTCGGCGCCGGGCGTCGCACCCCTTGCGCGCGTGGTTAGCTGGGCCGTAGCAGGCGTGGAACCACGCATCATGGGGGTTGGCCCCGTGCCCGCCAGTCGCAAGGCGCTGGCGAATGCCGGCCTTGAGATCGGACAGATGGATGTCATCGAGCTCAATGAAGCGTTCGCTGCGCAGGGGCTGGCCTGCCTGGGCGAGCTGGGGCTCGACGCCGATGCAGAACACGTCAATCCGAACGGTGGCGCCATCGCCCTGGGTCATCCGCTTGGCATGTCCGGCGCCCGTCTTGTAACCACGGCGGCCTGCGAGTTGCGTCGTACCGGCGGCCGCTACGCGCTGTGCACAATGTGTATCGGCGTCGGGCAGGGCATTGCCATGATTATCGAGCGAAGTTAGATACTGTATATGGCTCGCGACGACGCACCCAGTTACGAAACGGAAGCACTGCGGCGGTTCGCCGAAGTCCTGATGGCACGACGTACCATCGATCTCTACCTGCACACGCCTGTGCCCGAGAAGCTGGTTGCCGAAGCGCTTGAAACAGCGACCTGGGCTCCGAACCATCATGTCACAGAGCCCTGGCGCTTTTATCGTCTGGGTCCCGAAACCGTTGCACAAACGCTGGATCTTTGTTGTGACATTGTGACGGCAAAGAAAGGACCAGAAGCGGGTGACTTCAAGAAGCAACGCTGGCGTGAAAAGCCGGGCTGGCTGGTGGTTACCTGCCAGACGTCCGACGACAGCCTGCGCCAGACCGAGGACTATGCGGCATGCTGTGCTGCAATTCAGAATTTCACACTGTACTTGTGGAAGGCAGGCGTCGGCTCAAAGTGGACGACGGGCGCCATCACGCGCGACCCGCGCTTCGCCGATATTCTGGGTATCGATTTTGCGCATGAATTTGTTGTCGGCCTCATCTGGTACGGTTACCCAAAGCTCACACCGACACAAACGCGCAAAGACCTGCAGCAAGTCCTGACCGACTTGCCGTAGCTGCCATTGCAGCGCCATTGTGTAGAGCCGCCAGGCGCTAGTCGCGCGCGAGTTCATCGGGATGGTGTACCAGCGGACCCGGTGCAATCCAGAAGCGGAGCAGGAATACAATGGTCACGGCCGAACCGATGCCGGCCATGATAATTACCGAATTGCGCACACTGCCGTTGTAGATTAATGCGCCACCGAGCGCGCCCGCCGCACCGACCAGGTTCTGCAATGTACCAATGATCGACGAGGCAACGCCGGCAATCCTGGGCAACGGGTCGAGCGCTAGAACCGTCGCGTTCGCGACGAGAATCGCGATCGTGAACATGAACTGGCAAACGCAGAGCCACAGCCACCAGAAAGGCGCGGCATCCAGCCAGGCGATTACCAGTAGCTGGCAGGCGGCAATACTCATGAGGACAATGCCGGTGCGGATCAGTGCGAGCTGGTCAAAGCGCGCCACCAGTAATCGATTCAAGGCAGAGCCGGCGAGAATGGACAGACCGGCACAGGCAAATATCAAACCGTACTGCTGCACCGTAAACCCGTAAATCTCGACGACAAGTGCTGCGGACACCGCGATAATCGACATGTAACCGGCCGGCGGCAGAATCACCAGCAGCAAGCCGAAAATACTTTGCCGATGCGAGAAGAATTCGCTGAAACTGTTAGCAAGCTGGCGCATCGGGTGGCCATCTTTGTTGGCGACGTGTGTTTCGGCAAGATTGCTGCGGATGGCCGCCAGCATCAGGAAGGCAACAACGGCGATAACAATAAACGGCGTCCGCCAGCCCCAGTGCATGGTCAGGAAAGCGCCAATGCTCGGTGCGATCACGGGCGCGGCTGTGAAGATCATGGTCATCAGCGACATCAGGCGGGCGGCATCCTGACCGGATGCCACGTCCCGTACCACGGCGCGCGATAAAACGATCGAAGCCGCGGCCCCGAACCCCTGGATAAAGCGCGCCACGAGCATCACTTCAATTGACGTCGCAAACGCGGCGAGTGTCGCGGCGAGCGCGAAAATCACCATACCGACATACAGCACCGGCATACGGCCGAGCCGGTCAGACAGCAGACCCGCAGGGATTTGCCCGAGCGCCATGCCGGCCATGAAAATGCCGACAATCTGTTGCCCGTGCGACAGGCTGGTCGTGAGCGCGGCGACCATTGCCGGGATTGCGGGCAGGCTGATGTCGACGGTCAGGGCAGCAACGCCCGTCAGCAGGCCAAGCGTAATGACGAAGCCGGGCTTATTTATCAGGTGCTGGTTCAGAGGGGTTCCGTACAGGTTAACGCGGTTGTCATCAGACGATGACCAGCGGTGCAGAATAATGCGCCGATGCAGTTGAGTAAAGCCGTCAGTGGTTGCTGATGCCCTCTATCAGCAATTCCTGCAAGGGGTTTCGACCCATCCAGTAACTAAGGTCACGCGGGTGATTGATATTCCAGATTGCGAGATCCGCACGTTTGCCGCGTTCGATGGTGCCGCGACTTGGCAGTAGTCCCAGTGCTCGGGCAGCTTCCCGGGTTGCGCCGGCGAGGCATTCTTCAGGTGTCATGGAGAACAGGCGACTGGCCAGCGCCATGGCCTCGGGCATTGAGCAAAGCGGAGATGTGCCGGGGTTGCAATCTGTCGCAAGCGCAATCGGGACGCCGTGTTTGCGCAGCGCGGCGAGCGGCGGTAGTTGCGTTTCCCTGAGCGTAAGAAACGCGCCCGGCAACAATACGGCCGTGCTGCCCGCGTTTGCGAGTGCGCGAATGCCGGTTTCGTTGCTGTACTCGAGATGGTCAGCGGAGAGGGCTTTGAAATGTGCGGCGAGTTCGGCACCGCCGCCATCGCTTAACTGATCCGCGTGCAGCTTCACGCGCAGGCCGGCTTTGCTGGCTGCACGAAACAGTTTCGCAATTTGCGGCGCGTCGAAGGCGAAAGCCTCGCAATACGCATCGACCGCGTCAGCGAGTTCCCGCTCAACTACCTCGGGCAGCATTTCGTTGATGATCAGATCAATGTACTGGTCGGGTTTGCCCGTGTATTCAGGCGGTACGGTGTGTGCCGCGAGCAAGCTTGTCTGCACCGACACCGCGGAGGCCTGACCGAGGTCGCGCGCGACACCCAGCATCTTGAGTTCCGTGGCCACGTCCAGACCGTAACCCGATTTGATTTCGACCGTTGCCACGCCACTGGCGGCCAGTTGCCTGAGCCGTTGCAGACCGTCTTCAAACAGGCTGTCAATTTCCGCTTCGCGCGTTGCGCGCACCGTGGACAGGATGCCGCCACCTTCGGCGGCTATCTCTTCGTAACTGACGCCCGTGAGCCGGCGTTCGTATTCGCTGGCACGATCGCCACCGAAAATAAGGTGTGTGTGGCAGTCGATCAGCGCCGGCGTAATCCAGCGGCCGGCGAGCGAGCGGTTCTCTTCGACCGACTTTCGCGGTAATTCGCGCATCGGGCCAAACCACGCAATCCGGCCGTCCGCGATCGCCACGGCAGCCTCTTCAATCACGCCGTAGTCCACAGCGCCGTCTCGCATCGTGGCGATATTTGCGTTCGTCAGCAGGAGGTCCCAGTCGGCCATCGCGCAACTTAAGCGGCACACGCCGCCGATTGCAATAGTCAGGCCGCTCGTCTAACCTGTATATACAACTTGCCGCCTCGCCTACACAGCCCCACAGGACTTCAATGGACTCGATTCATGCGAAAAAAACCTTGTTGCCGGGCGGCTGGGCGGACAATGTCCGGCTGGGGATCGATGCCGGGCGTATTTCGAGTATTCAGCCGGGCGTGCGCGCCGAGCCCGCGGATGTGCGCATCGACTGCCTGATTCCGGGTCTGTGCAACAGCCACAGTCATGCGTTTCAGCGTGCGCTGGCGGGCTGGGCAGAGGAGCGCTCACCTGCCGGCCAGGACAATTTCTGGAGCTGGCGCGAACGCATGTACGAATTCGCTGCGGCCATGGATTCGGGACGGCTCAGGGCGATCGCCCGGCAGGCATACACAGAGATGCTCGCCAGTGGCTATACCTCGGTTGCGGAATTCCATTATTTGCATACGGAGCCCGGTGCCGGGCAGGCTGATTCGATGTTCATGGCGCTGCGCGATGCGGCACAGGCGAGCGGTATTCGTCTGACCTACGTGCCGGTACTGTATGAACGCGCCGGCTTTGACAGGCCCGGGCCTGAAGGTGCGCAAACCCTGTTCGCACTCGATATCGACACCTTCCTGCAACACTTTGAGCGCGTGCGCGCGCATGTTGGCGATCGTTTGCTGCCTGGTATTGGTGCGCACAGTATAAGGGCGGTCAGTGCGGAGTCGTTGCAGCAGATTGCCGCGGCAGCGAAAGCGGCATCGTCGCCGATGCATATTCATATCGCTGAGCAACAAC
>JAUHZT010000032.1 GCA_030425905.1 Gammaproteobacteria bacterium | reverse complement strand
CGAGCGCAGCGGGGATAAACGCCTGCCCGCCGAACCCCGGGTTGACCGACATGATCAGGATCAGGTCGACCTTGTCCATGACGTGCTCCAGCCAGTTCAATGGCGTGGCTGGATTAAAAACGAGGCCCGCTTTCGCCCCTGAGTCACGAATCAACCCGAGCGAACGGTCCACGTGCCGGCTGGCCTCCGGGTGAAAGCTTATGTAGCTCGCCCCTGCGGCTGCGAAATCGGGAATGATCCGATCGACGGGCTCCACCATCAGGTGGACGTCGATGGGCGCATCTATGCCGTAGTTGCGCAGTGCCTCGCAGATCATCGGGCCGATTGTCAGGTTTGGCACGAAGTGATTATCCATAACGTCGAAATGCACGACATCGGCGCCGGCGTCGAGAACCGCCTGAACTTCTTCGCCAAGCCGTGCGAAATCGGCCGAGAGTATTGAGGGTGCAATTAACGGGGTCACGTAGTCGTCCTGGTTTGTGGATAGCAAATGTACAACAGCATCATGGTATGCGTCAGCCCGCGCTCAGCGTATCGAACGCCGAACCTTGAGAAGCTCGTAGGCATTCAGCACCTCCCGGGTGCGCCGTTCAGCTTCCGCGAGGACGGCAGGTTCGGGTTTACTGGCTGCGATTTTGTCCGGATGATTCCGGTTCATTAGACGTCGATAGGCCTTTTTAATCTCGGCATTGCTCGCGGTCTGGGACACGCCGAGCGTTTCGTACGCTGCCTTGACGCGTGCGGTGTCGACATCCCCCGCCGGTGAGCGGCGAAAACTTTTCTGCGCCCGAATCATGGCTTCCATCTGCGCGAGTTCCACCCGGCCTATGCCGAGCGCTGTACAAATCGTCCAGATCGCGGCGCGTTCCGGCTTGTGCAAGCGCGATTTTGCCAGCGAGACCTCAAGCACCAACCGCACGAAAACGCGCCTTGCATCGTCGCTCTTGGCGCTGTCACGACGGAGTCCCTGCAATACCTGCTGCAGCGCAAAGCCGGGCTCTTTACCCGCATTGAACCAGGCAATCGCCTGCTGCACCTGCGCCGGCCCGAGGCCGATGCGATGCATGACAGCACGGGTTGCCCGAATTTCATCTTCGCTTACTCGCCCGTCAATCTTGGCGAGGTGCCCCATGCACTGAAAAAGCGCCTGTATGAAACCATCGTTCAGGCCGATGACGTTTTCTTCCGGCTTGCCGCCGGCCTGGGCGCGGCTCGCAAAGCCTCGGTCAAACTGGTGCCCAAGGAACAGGCCCAGCAACGCCAGCAAGGGTTTGCTTGTGGCGAGTCCCGCCAGCGTGCCGATAATTTTTCCCCAGTACAAACGCTCGTCCTGACCAACGCATGAAAGCGCAATCCTAACCCTTGCCGACCTGTATTCCTATGCGGCAGGCTTGCCTCCGATTCCGCGAACAGCGATCATCCGCCCGGGAGCCGGCCGGCGTACGAGAATTCAGCATAATGACTGACAGCGACGAACTGTTTGAGTCCGATCTGGACGAACTGGAGCTACTCGCGCGCGGCAAAGTCCGCGACATCTACGCAGTCGACGATGACCACCTGTTGATTGTGACCACTGATCGGCTGTCTGCTTATGACGTGATTCTGCCGGACCCGATCCCTGGCAAGGGTGAGGTTCTGACGCGTCTCTCACTGTTCTGGTTTGCAATGATGAAGGACCTCTTGCCGAATCAGCTTACAGACCTGACCGTTGACGATGTCATCAAGGATGCGCAACAACGCGAGCGACTGCGTTCGCGCGCCCTCGTCGTAAAGCGGCTCACACCGCTACCCATCGAAGCTGTCGTGCGTGGTTACCTGATTGGTTCCGGCTGGCGCGATTACCAGGCAAGCGGATCCACCAGCGGACACCAGCTACCCGCCGGACTCGAGCAGGCATCGCGTTTACCGGCCAGCTTGTTCACACCCGCCAGCAAAGCGGCTGCCGGTGAACATGACGAGAACATCAGTTACGACGATGTCGTTGATCTCATTGGCGAACCGCTTGCCGGCCAGGTACGCGACGTATCGATTCGCATTTACGAACGCGCAGCGGACTACGCGCTACACCGCGGAATTATTATTGCGGACACCAAGTTTGAGTTTGGACTCGATGCCAAAGGTCGGTTGCACCTGATCGACGAAGTGCTCACGCCCGACTCCTCACGCTTCTGGCCGGTCGATGGCTATCGGCCCGGCATTAGCCCACCCAGCTTTGACAAGCAATTTGTACGCGATTATCTCGACACTCTCGACTGGGACAAGATCGCGCCAGGGCCTGCATTGCCGGCCGATGTATTGGCGCAGACGGCTGCCAAGTATCGCGAAGCGCTTGCGCGCATGACTGAAGACTAGCTAGCCCCGGCTACCTGCTGTTGCTGCCAGTCCACGATGGCAGCCCTGAGTGCCGCAACACCGTCGGTCAGCGCGGCGGGGCCCGGCTGCAGGATCAGCGGCGATTTCACTTCCAGCACATTGCCGGTCGCGACGGCTGGCACGGCATTCCAGCCCGGGCGCGACGCAACACGCTCCGGGCGAAACTTCTTGCCGCACCAGGAACCGATGATGATGTCGGGTGCGCGTCGAACAACTTCCTCGGGATCCGCGATGATCCGCTTCTTCGCCAGCGACTCCCGGGCAAGCTCCGGGAAGCAATCATCACCGCCCGCAATCTCGATCAGTTCGGAGACCCAGCGAATACCGCTGATTTGTGGCTCGTCCCACTCTTCGAAATAGACACGCGGCCGACGTCCGGTCGCCGCTGATTCGCGAACAGCATCAAGACCGTCAGCCAGTTCTCTCGCATAGGCCGCCGCGCGGTCCTGCTGCCCGATCAGTCCGCCCAGTGTCCTTATCATGCCGAAAATACCGGCAACCGAACGGTGGTTGAATACATGCACGGCGACGCCCGCACGAATCAGCTCAGCCGCTATATCCGCCTGCAAGTCAGAAAACCCGAGTACCAGATCGGGCTCAAGCGCAAGAATGCGATCAATCTTCGCGCTCGTGAACGCCGATACTTTCGGCTTTTCCTTGCGCGCGCGGGGCGGTCGCACAGTGAATCCGGAGATGCCGACTATGCGTGCCTCCTCTCCGAGTGCATAAAGAGTCTCGGTGGTTTCTTCGGTCATGCAGACAATTCGCTGCGCGTAGGCGTCTGTGTTCATAGCCCCATTGTGCGTCAATTATCAGACCTGTATCCACACGCCAGCTTGACGCAGGCATGTACAATGCGCGGATGATCGAAAACCTTCGCCAAAGACTCGAGCTGTTTATCTGGGGCGACTTGCTGGCGCAGTACGGACTGCCGGGCCGCGTGCTCGCCACCGTCCTTCGCTACCTGTACGCCGTGCTGCGCGACATCATGTCCGGGCAACTGACGTTGCGCGCAATGAGCCTCGTGTACACAACGCTGCTTTCGGTAGTGCCGTTGCTGGCGTTCAGCTTTTCGGTACTCAAGGGCCTCGGCGTTGCAGAACAACTGGAAGTGCGACTCTCGGGCGTGCTGGAACCGTTGGGCGAAAACGGCGTACAGATTACCGCCCGGCTCATGGATATGGTCGACAAGGTCAACGGCGGCGTACTCGGCGGCATTGGTCTCTCCTTCTTCCTGTACACCGCGATATCGATGGTGCAAAAAATTGAAGAGAGCTTTAACTACGTCTGGTACGTAACGGAGTCACGCAGTTTTGCGCGCCGCTTCACCGAGTACAGCCTCGTACTGCTGATTGGCCCGGTCCTGATTGTTATCGCACTTGGCATGCTTACCTCGCTGCAGAACGATGCCTTCGTGCAATACCTGATCAACAACAATATTGTCGGCCCACTGCTGATCGCAGGCAGCAAGCTCATCCCCTACCTGCTGGTCACGGCCGTGTTCACTTTTTTGTACATGTTTATGCCCAACACGAGCGTCAACCTGAGCGCCGCCCTCGTCGGCGGTCTCGCAGGTGGCGCATTATGGGCACTGACAAGTTCAGCGTTTGCCGCTTTCGTGGTCGACTCGACCAGCAAGTACCTGGTTTATGCGACCTTTGCGATCGCTATCATTACGCTGATCTGGCTGTACCTGAACTGGCTGATTTTACTGATCGGTGCGCAGCTTGCGTTTTACTACCAGAACCCGGCATACCTGCGCCTCGGCCGCCGCGAACCGCGCCTGTCCTGCTCAATGCGCGAACGACTTGCACTCAACATCATGTTTCTCGTCGGCAAGGAGTTTCGTTCGCCCGGCAAAGGCCTGACGGTACGACGGCTCGCGGGCGCACTGCGGATTCCTTCGCTAACGCTGGCACCAATCCTCAAGGGTTTGCAGCAGGCGGGTTTGCTGACGATTTCAGAGACTGAGCAATTACAGCCGGGGCGTGAGACAACCCGTATTTCGCTCAACGACATCCTGGCCGTGGTGCGTATTCAGGGCGAGACAGGCTCACACCGCGTGCCGCGCTGGAGCCCGGCAGTTGATTTACTCGGTGCTGAGGTGGATGCGGCTGTTGCAACTACGCTGGGTGAAAAGACTCTTTCGGACCTCCTGGACAATGCCGGCGTCTAGGCACCGGCAATTGTCATCTCGCCAACAAGTATCGATCCACAGCGAATCCCGCCGCGACAATCCTGGTCGCTGCCCACCCGTTCAATGCGTGGATACAGCTCGCGCAGATTGCCGGCAATGGTTATCTCGTGCACCGGGTAGGCGATCTCACCGTTTTCCACCCAGTGACCGACGACACCCCGCGAGTAATCGCCGGTGACGGTATTGACGCCCTGCCCGATCAGCTCTTCGACCAGCAGCCCGGTGCCCATTTCGCGCAGCAACGACGCCTGGTCCCCCGCGTTGCTCGCAACCAGCAGATTCTGCGTGCCGCCGGCGTTGCCGGTGGTCTCAAGACCCAGGCGGCGCGCCGAATAGCTGCTCAGCACATAGGACCGAAGCACACCGTCGGTGACAATATCGCGGTCATACGTTGCCACACCTTCGGCGTCGTAAGCCGCACTGGCCATCGCCTTCTTAATGTGCGGACGCTCCTCGATGCGGAAGAAATCAGGAAATATTTTTTCGTCAACCGCATCGAGCAGGAATGACGACTTGCGATATTGCGCGCCACCCGCGATGGCACCGATCGCATGGCCGACGAAACCGCGCGCAAGTTCCGCCGTGAACAGCACGGGCGCACGCGTTGTCTTGAGCTTGCGCGCACCTAGCCGGCCAAGCGTGCGTCGACCGGCTTCAATGCCAACCTTACGTGCCGCTTCGAGTTCTGACGCATCACGAGCAGCCGTGTAGTAGTAGTCACGTTGCATTACGCCGTCCTGCTCGCCGAGCAGCACGCAGGTGAGGCTGTGGCTGGTCTTCGTGTATCCGCCGACAAAACCATGGCTATTGCCGTAGGCTCGCGCGCCCCGGTTACTCGATACCGTCGCGCCCTCGGTATTGTGAATGCGTTTGTCGAGTTCAAGTCCAGCCGCTTCACAGGCCACGGCGAGTTCAATTGCGCGTTCCGCGTCTATGTCCCAGGGATGATCAAGGTCGAGATCCGGGGCGTCCTTGCACATGAGGTCCGCATCGGCGAGGCCAGCGTAAGGATCCGCCGCTGTGAAGTTGGCGAATGAACAGGCCTTGGTGACGGCCTCGCGAATCGCAGCCGGGGAAAAGTCAGAGGTGCTCGCACTGCCTTTGCGCGAATCTCGATAGACTGTCACCCAGACGCCTCGGTCATTGGTGTACTCGAGATTCTCGACGTCGCCCCGGCGCGCTGTCACTGACAGGCCGGCATCGTGGCTGGCAGCAGCCTCCGCCTGATCCACGCCCTGTAACCTGGCCTCATCGAGCGCCAACTTGATCAGCTCTTCGAGTGCGCCCGGTTCCAGAATTTGTTTGTTGGCTACCTGGCTCATCGTTTTTGGCAATTCCGCATGTTATTTTCGCTCCGGTTCCTAGCGCGAGGTAGCTTAGCCGGTGACAGATTCAAAACCCAGTAAAAGCGAACAAAAGCGTGTGCAACTCGCGCTTCAATCGCTCGGGGAGCAACTTATCGACTTGCCCGACGAGCTGATCGGCGAGCTGGACCTCGATGAAACGCTGCTGCAAGCGATCGCAGACTACCGGCGCATGAAATCACACGAGGCCCGGCGCCGGCAAAGACAGTATATCGGCAAGCTGATGCGCGAAGTGGACCCGGCGCCGATCCGGCAGCTCCTTGATCAGCTACGCGCGGAAGATCGTCGGGAAAAACGCGTATTTGCTACCGCAGAGCGCTGGCGCGACCGCCTGGTCAACGACGGGAGTGAAGCACTGCGTGCATTCGAGACGGATATCGGCAAACCGGTCCCGGCGCTGCAGGGTTTGCTCGACGAACTCGATCACAGCTACAACGACACCACAGAGCGCGCGCTGCGACGACAGATATTTCGCCAGATTCACGCCGCGCTGGTGGCCCGCGCGGCGGATGGTTAGAATTTCGTAATGACTAATCAGATTGGCATCATCATGGGGTCGCGTTCCGACTGGGACACGATGAAACACTGTTGCGATACGCTCGACTCACTCGGTATCGGCTACGACGTGCAGGTCGTTTCGGCGCACCGCACGCCGGATTTGCTCTACGAGTATGCAGGCAGCGCGGTTGAACGAGGCCTCAAGGTCATCATTGCGGGCGCCGGAGGCGCAGCGCACCTGCCCGGCATGGCGGCGGCCAAAACGCGGGTACCCGTTCTCGGCGTACCCATTCGCTCCAAGGCGCTGAGCGGCAAGGACTCCTTGCTGTCGATTGTGCAAATGCCGGCCGGCATACCCGTCGGCACGCTGGCCATCGGTCGCGCGGGCGCGATCAATGCGGCACTTATGGCTGCGGCCATACTGGCGAATAACGATGCCGGGATCGCTGCCGCTCTCGATCAGTTCCGGCAGGAACAAACCGACCGCGTACTTGCCGACACTGACCCGCGGCAATGACGCGCGCACTGATCCGGAAAGCCTAGAATGCGAATCGGAATTATCGGCGCCGGCCAGCTCGGCCAGATGCTTGGCGTGGCCGCGCGCGAACTGGGCCACGAGTGTCGCTTTCTCGACCCTGCAGACGCGCCACCCGCAGCAACTGTCGGGCCCGTCACGCGTGCGGCATTTGACGATGTCGGCGCTATTGCTCAACTGGCGGCCGACTGCGACGTACTGACTTACGAGTTTGAGAATGTGCCGGTCGATGCCTTGCGCAAAGTGGCCGCAGCAATTGCCGTTTTTCCACCTCCGGATGCCCTCGAGCTGGCGCAGGATCGCCTTAGCGAAAAGCGCCTGTTCGAGAAGCTCGGTATTCCGCTGCCGCCTTATTGCGTGGTGGATTCGCGTGCCGATCTCGACACGGCAGCGCGCGAACTCGGCTGGCCGATCGTAATCAAGACCCGACGCTTCGGGTACGACGGCAAGGGCCAGTTTGTTGCGCGATCTGCCGACGACCTGGCTGCCGCCTGGGACGAACTTGGCGACAAGGCGCTGATCGCGGAAAGCTGGGTCGAGTTTGAGCGCGAGTTGTCGATTATCGGTGCCCGCTCACAAGCCGGGGAGCGCGTGAGCTGGCCCCTGACCCAGAACCAGCATGTGGATGGCATACTGCGCAGCTCGCTCGCGCCGGCACCGGATTCCGCAGGCAGCATGGCGCTCGCCGAGACCTATATGCAGCGGTTGCTCGAGGAACTCAACTACGTCGGGGTTCTCGCTCTCGAGCTATTCGTCGCCAACGGCGGGTTGCTGGCGAACGAGTTTGCACCGCGCGTACACAATTCCGGGCACTGGACCATTGAAGGGTCGACCAGCAGCCAGTTTCGCAACCACATTCTCAGCATTTGCGGAGCATCGCCCGAGCGCGCGGATTGTCCGCGGCCTGCCGGCATGGTGAACCTGATAGGATCTGTACCGGACGCCGTCATGGCGCTCGATGACAAGCGCATGGTGTTGCACGATTATGGAAAAACCGCGCGCGCCGGGCGCAAGCTGGGGCACGTCACCGTCGTTGCGGAATCGGAGCATGAACGCGATCAGCTTGTAGCCCGCGTTTTGCAAAATGTGACGCAGTCCCCCTGAGTAACGGGGACCTTCAACATAGCCCGCGGCCGGCAAAAGCAGGTAAACTGCCCGCTTAGCTATCCAGAATGACCCGGTCGCATGAAATTGCGATGTTAGACAAGGCCTTATGTCCTACCTCGATCACTTCAATCTGAAAGAACAGCCGTTTCGGCTGACGCCAGACCCCGACTTTGTGTATTGGAGCAAGCAGCACGCGCGCGCCAAGGCTTACATGGAGTCGACCATCTGGCTTGCCGACGGATTCGTAGTAATCACGGGCGAGATCGGCTCGGGCAAGACAACGCTGCTGCAGTCCTTTCTCGCGGAACTCGACGACGAGATTGTCTATGCCGTAGTGTCACAGACGCAACTCACGGCCACACAATTCTTGCAGTCAGTGCTGACGGAGTTCGGGTTCAAGCCCTTCAACAAGCGCAAGGTCGAATTGCTCGACATGCTCAACATGTTCCTTATCGAACAGTACTCCAACGGCAAGAAAGTGGTGCTGATCGTCGACGAGGCACAAAACCTGTCGAAGAAAGTGCTCGAAGAAGTGCGCATGCTGTCCGGAATAGAAACGCACAAGGAAAAGGTGCTGCGTATTATTCTGGCGGGTCAACCGGAGCTCAAAGAGACACTTGAGTCACCCAGCCTGAAACAGCTCGTACAGCGTATTCGCCTGCGTTTCCACCTGGGCCCGCTGGACAAGCAGGAGCTGCGTGAATACATCAGTCACCGCCTGGCGGTCGCTGGCAACCGCTATGCACAACTGTTTACTGACAATTGTTTCGATGTCATCCACCGCTATACGGGTGGTGTACCGCGACTGGTCAATACATTGTGCGATACGGCCCTCTTGTGTGCGTTTGCCGACGGCAAGGGCAATGTCGATGCCGCAGACATCATGTCCGCGGTTCAGGAACTCGACTGGAAGGAACACGAAAACAATACAGGCATCTTCGGCCCTGTACGCAATATTCCGCCAGCCCCAGGCAGCGAATCGCATATCACGCGCATAGAGATTCGTGCCAATGGCGAAACCGAGTCCGTGCACTCCTTTCCTGCGGGGCGCGTAATCATTGGCCGCTCTCCGGACAACGAGATCTACATCAAGAGCAAGTTTGTCAGTCGCCATCACGCGCAACTGGTCAGCGATGAGGACGGTTGCGTTATAGAAGACCTGAACAGTACGAACGGCGTCTTTGTCGACGAGAAGCAGGTGAAAAAATACAAACTCGAAGACGGCGACGTCGTCTCACTCGGCGTGCACCAGCTCGTGTACCGGGACCTGCGCGACCAGGTGGCGCTTGATGACGAGTTCGACGAAGACGAGGATGAGGACGAGGAAGAAGACGACGAGGCATCCGCCACGGGTCGTTAAGACCTCAATCGT
Organism: Gammaproteobacteria bacterium; assembly: GCA_030425905.1. Classification (GTDB taxonomy): domain Bacteria; phylum Pseudomonadota; class Gammaproteobacteria; order Steroidobacterales; family Woeseiaceae; genus UBA1847. Next base: position 18,981 of record JAUHZT010000032.1, on the reverse strand, counting down.
TCAGGTAGTCGGGCGCCCGTGTCGCTCATTCATCCGTGAGTCACGACGCTTCAGCAGCACGACCAGGCCGGCTACCAGGCAAAACAGACCCAGTACAAAACAAATCGTTGGCCAGTACCAGTGATTCACGTACATGGACGACGCCAGCGTCAGCACGCCAACGAGCAGGTAAAAATACGGCAAACTCTCGTAAATAGGTTTCGAGACCCACATTTTTTTAGTTCTACAAAGCCTCGGGACGACCTATTTTCCACAGCAAGCGGCTGCGAGTCCAGTGACAGGCCGCCACGGCCGCCCGCAAACGGCTAAAAACGCTAACAGGGGTGGGGTCAGGCGCGCCGGGAGCGCGCTTTTGCGGGTGCCGGCGCGAACGCCGCAGAACCCGCGCGCCTAGCTGCGCCCGAACAGGCCCATCAGGCGCGACAGGATCGACTCTGACAGCCCGTCAACGGCCAGATCCGTCTCTATATCGTAGTTATCACCGCACTGCGCCTGCACAAACTGTTGTGCTGACTGATCCATGTCGTGTTCGGTAATGGTGCTTTCGTATGCCATGCTCTGCTTCCGTTCAGGTGACAGCCGCACTTTAGCCGAAGCCTTTGTTCAACGGCGTGAGGTACTTCTCAGACTGAAAGGGTAAAATCGCGAGGATACGTTTTTATGTTAAGCGCCGGCGGTACCGCCAACCGTTAACTCGTCAATCTTCAGCGTTGGCTGCCCTACCCCGACCGGCACCGATTGCCCTTCCTTGCCGCAGGTACCGACACCCGTATCGAGTTCAAGGTCTTTGCCGACCATCGAAATCTTCGTCAGCGCCTCCGGGCCGTCACCAATGAGCATGGCGCCTTTCACGGGCGTTGTGATCTTGCCTTTCTCGATGAGATAGGCCTCGCTGGCCGAGAACACGAACTTACCCGACGTTATATCGACCTGTCCGCCACCGAAATTTGGCGCGTACAGGCCGCGTTCGACCGACTGGATGATTTCATCACGCTCATGATTGCCCGCAAGCATGTAGGTGTTGGTCATGCGCGGCATCGGCACGTGCGCGAACGATTCACGGCGGCCATTGCCGGTCGGTGCCACGCCCATCAAACGCGCATTCAGCTTGTCCTGCATGTAGCCGCGCAAGATGCCGTTTTCGACCAGCACGTTGTATTTTCCGGGCGTGCCTTCATCGTCTACCGCGAGCGAGCCACGACGGTTCGGTATCGTCCCGTCATCGACAATGGTGCACAGCGTCGATGCAACCTGCTTGCCCACTTTGCCGGAAAATGCGGACGTTCCCTTGCGATTGAAGTCGCCTTCCAGACCGTGCCCCACGGCCTCATGCAACAGGATACCGGGCCAGCCTGCGCCGAGCACAACCGGCATGCTGCCGGCGGGCGCCGGGATTGCGTCGAGTTGCACAATCGCCTGGCGTACCGCTTCCTTTGCATATTGCAGCGGCAATTCGCCATCCAGGAAGTAGTTGAGATCGGCACGCGCGCCGCCACCCGAGTAGCCCTGTTCACGGCGGCCGTTCTGTTCGAGAATGACACTGACATTCAGGCGTACCAGCGGCCGTATATCAGCGGCCAGCGTGCCATCCGAGGCGGCGATCAGCACCAGGTCCTGGCTGCTCGACATGCTGATGATGACCTGCGAGACACGCGGGTCGAGGTCGCGGGTTGCCTGTTCGAGTCGTGTCAGCATCGCTGTCTTTTGCGTATCGCTGATGCTGGTGGTCGGATCATCGGCCGAGTACAGCGACTTCGACGACTTGCGCTGCCAGGCCGGGAGCTTAAGATTCTGCCCCTGGCGAGCAATGGCGCGCGCCGCACTTGCGGCCTGTTGTAACGCCGGGAATACCAGTTCGTCGGAATAGGCAAAACCGGTTTTCTCGCCGCTGACGGCACGCACACCAACGCCCTGGTCAACGCTGAAACTGCCTTCGCGGATAATGTGGTCTTCGAGCGTCCAGCTTTCCTGGCGGCTTACCTGGAAATACAGGTCCGCATAATCAACCCCGCCCTTCATGATGCTGCCGAGCGTCGAGTTGAGCTGTCGCTCACCCAGGCCGGCCGGCTCCAGCATGCGGCTCATGACCGACTCAATCTGACTGTCAGCATCCTGGCCTGGTCGGCCGGTCTTCGTTAATTCACTCAAGGTATATTCCGTTTAGTCTCGTGGTGGGCCTGGACGGGAATCAAAGTCTGCGGTTCGAAAGCGCAGGGAATTCCTTGCGCAGCCGCGTGACGGTTTCAAGGTCGATATCGGCCACAGCGATGCCGTTCCCTTCCGGCTGTTCAGCGAGCACTTTACCCCAGGGATCGACAATCAGCGAATGGCCGTAGGTTGCGCGTCCGTCCGCGTGGGTTCCTGTCTGTCCCGGGGCGATCACGTACGCGAGATTCTCGATCGCGCGGGCGCGTAGCAGGACATGCCAATGCGCCATGCCGGTCACCGCCGTAAATGCCGCCGGCACCGTGAACAGCGTGGCCCCTTTGTCGACCAGCGATCGAAACAGCTCCGGGAATCGCAAGTCATAGCAGATGGTAAGACCGATACGCCCGGCCGGCGTATCCACGCTGACGAGTTCCTCGCCCGGGTACATCGAGTAAGACTCGCGGTAACTTTCCCCCGAGTCAGACAGGTGCACATCAAACAGGTGAATCTTGCGATAGATTGCCTGCGTTCTGCCGTCACTGTCGACCGTCACGCAGGCTCCAAACACGCGGTTCTCGTCCGGTGACAGGAGCGGAATGCTGCCGCCGACTATCCAGATACCCAAACGTGCAGCAGTCTCGCTAAGGAATGACTGAATCGGTCCGTCTCCGGGCACTTCCCCGTGCTGCAGCTTGTCGCGCGCCCGTGCCGCCATCAACGCAAAATTCTCCGGCAAAACCGCAAGTTCGCAGCCGTCTCCTGCCGCCTTCTCGATCAACTCACCCGCGAGTGCGAGATTGGCCGCCACATCGGCACCTGTGTTCATCTGGACTGCAGCAACCCGACTCACCGTTTTTCTACTCCTCTGTGCTCAGGCAGTTTGCAAGCCGGCCGCTTTCGGCAAAGGCCTCCGCATCGGCCGACTCAATGACCGGGCTGTCCCAGGGCCCACTCATCGAGTAGTAGACCTGGCCGATATCCTTGAGCGGTTTCTTGAAAATCTGCGAGAACAGGAACATCGCCGCCGCGACTTGCGGCCCCGCCGCAATGGCGCCGACCACCGGCAGTGTACTGCCAACGTTCGGACTGACAACGGCAGTCTGCGCATAGCTGCCTGCAACGAGGTCCGCCTGCCCGATTATGCCGATATCGGCGGCCGGTCCCTCGAGCGACAGGTCACAGGTGTAAGCCGTGCCATCGTCCAGGTTAAAACTGCCGCTGATCCGGTCAAAGCCAAAGCCCTTCTGGAACACGTCACGAAAATCCAGCGACAATCGCCGTGGCAGCGCGACGATACTCATCAGGCCAAACATGCGCCCTGCGCCGGGCTCGACTTCATCGAGCTGGCCGCTGCCGAGCCGAACCTGGACTGCACCGTCCAGCGTGTCGAGAAAATCGGCACGCGGGCCGCCGGACCAGTTCATGTCGAAGGTCATGTGCAGCTCGTCACTGATAATGCCCGGCTCATAACCAAGGCGCGCCATGGTCGCGACGACATCTGTGCTCGTCAGCGTCGCCGTCACGTAACTGCGCGAACCGTACGAATCCAGCGGATCGAACTCCCAGCGCGCCGCCGCCTGGATATTGAATGTGTCATCGTTTGCGACAATTGATTCCGCCACGAGCCCCGCGCGGCTGTGGACGAATTCCGCCTCCACGGCTCCAAAGCGACGGTCGCCCAGCCCGAATTCATTGGTCCGCAGGGAAATGGCGGGCAAGGTACGCGGATCGAGCTGGCGCGGCACGCCGGACGCCGCATCCGAGCCGGATTTCTCACCCGGCAATATGAGGTGCTCCATATCGAGTACCAGCGTGCTTGCCGCCGAAAAGTCGTAGGGAACAAATGCAGACCCCGCAAGGTACTCTCCGTCGAGTTGCACGAGCCAGTCACGCGCACTGCGGTCAACCTGTACGCGATGATCAATGAGGTGTTGCCCGAGGAAGTAGAGGTCGCCAACCACAATGTCCACCGAGCGAATGCGCTCGCCAGCACCGAGCTGGGCACCGTCTCCGCGCGACAGTGCGAGCCAGTCTTCGACCCGCACCAGCGGCGTCTGCCCCTGAATATGCAAGCCGCGAACATCCGGCTCGACGGGATCGGCACCGCCCAGGCTCAAGACTCCGCGGTCAAAATCCCAGGCATCGTTGAGCTTCACAAAACCGATATCCCACCGGAGCTCATCATCAATTCGCCCGCGGCTTTCGATTTGTTCGCCGCCGGGAATGAAGAGCAACTCGCCCTGCAGTTGCCGGAGTGTCTCGGACGGCTTGTCAAAAGGTGCCGGCAGCGCGACTGAGAGCCCCGCCAGCGACGATTCGACACGAACCGATAACGGTGCCGGTGTTTCCTGGCCACCGCGCGGAAACAGGAGCTGTGCGCGATACGCGGTTGCGCCCGCCAGGCGCCCGGTGAGTGGCAGGCCAAGTTCGTTGATCAGCGCATCGGCATCGGCCGTGCCCGTGGCATTGGCGACGATCCGGTACTGCGGCGTATCGTCGCTGGCGTTCGTGAGTTCGATGGCAATGTCGCCGCCAAGAAATCGTCCGCCCAGCGCCTCGCTGCTGATGTTATTTTTTTCCACGGTGACTGTGCCGGACAACTCGGTAAACGGTGCGCCGAGTCCCGCGATCGACATGCTGCCGTTACTGCTCTGGATCTTCGCGGTGAATTCGAAGTCGCGCCAGTTGCGTATCGGCACCGTGAGATCAAGGTCCAGTGTCGCATCACCGTCTACGGTAACGCGCTCAAGATTGCCACCAAAGATTGCACCGACCGGACTTTCTTCGGCGAAGTCCTGAATCGTGGCCAGTGTACCGGTCGACAAAGCCTTGATCTCCAGCACTGGCACACGCAAGTCTTTTATTTCGACTATCGAATTAACGCTGGTATTGCCGAGACTCGTAGCGCGGTTGCGTCTCGTGTACAAGTGCGTGTTGTCCAGCACAATATCAATTTCGCTGGCCACCGACACCGGGAAGGTAGGCAGGTACTTCAGACTCACGTCTTCGGCGCGCGCTTCAATCAGCAATCGCCCCTCGCCATTATCAAACGGAAAGCTTGCCAGCGGCCCGGTAAGGCGCGTGGTACCGCTTGGAATCCGTCCTGCAACAAATGCATTCTGAAACCATGCATACAACTTCGGCGTCATGAGCCGTTCCGGGATATAGCGTTTCGCGACGGCTATATCGTTGATACTCCAGCTACTGGAGAAATCCACTACCGGCGAACTATCCGCTTCCAGAATAATCTCGATGCTGTTCTGGCTGTCCAGCACCGCGTTGCGAAATTCGATGTTGTCCGAAAGAATGGTTGTTCGTGTATTACTACGCCGCCAGATAATTGTTCCCGATGCCACGTCGGCATCAACCGGTCGCGTCATCCAGCTTGCGAGGTCAAGTTCGAGATTCTGCGCGTCGATCGATACGAGCCCGCCTTCCGGATCTGCGCGCACGCTGCCGGTAAAGCCTCGCACACCCGGTACTTGCCCAAACGCGGCCCACCCTGCACGCTCCAGCTCCGCCGTGACAGCGAAATTGACGGCATCCGAGTCCAGATCAGAGACCGTTGCTACAAGATTCCGAATCGCGCCGTCGGGCTGCCGTTCGGCGATCAGTGCCTGGTGGTCTGCGCCAAGCCATGGCGTCAGCACATCGACATCCGCGAGGTTCAGATACGATGCGCGCGCATCGAACATGACGACCTGGCCTTCTTCATCGGTGCTGGTTTCGAGGCGCAACGACGTCAGCGGCCAGGTGCCGCGGGCGGTATTGAGGCGCAGGTCGTCGGCGGCGGCAAGCCAGCCACTGTCATCACTGTTAAACGCTACGCGCCCGCTCAGATCGAACAGAGGCCCGTCATTGAGGACGACGCCGCTGACATCCAGCACGGCTGAAACGCTTTGCACCCGGGTACCGAGGAGCGCAATCGACAGGTCGACAGCTCCGCTGCCCGATGCGATTTGCCGCGCCTCGTCCCGATACAGTGCCGACCACCCCGCAAGCCGCAAGTCATCGGACTCTATCGAAATGTTCCACGGCTCCTGGCGCGTGTCGGTGGCAACCAGTTGCGTGGCAAACACGCGCACCGACTCGCCCAGCCCATCCGGCAGATTTACCGCCAGATCAACCGCTGATCGCTCCGGGTCGCGTTCGACCACTACTCGCGGCACGTCGAACAACAGGGCTTGCTCGGCGTCCCGGCGCAACACCCTGAGCTCGATATCCAGGCCAATCAGTTCTATCGTCCCGAATTCGCTGCCTGCTGGACGGTCGGGGACCAATTCGCTGACTGCCTGCCCCTGGACGAGCCAGCTACCGTCCGCCAGCTCCTGCAACTCGACACTCGTGTCGCGCACGGTGACCGAGTCAACTACGAACGTGCGGTCCAGCAGCAAGCGGGTCAGTGAAACGCCAATGCCTACCTCGCCCGCCGCAACAGCGCGCGCGTCGCTGGTCGGGCGAAACAGTTCCGCATCGTAAAATCTTAATTCTGGCCCCTTCAGACCCCAGCGAGCGTCCATACCGGCAAACTCGACGCGCTGCCCGATAGCCGAACTTGCCCAGGCTTTGATCTCGTCCTGGTATTCCGGGAGGCGCGGCAGAAACAGGCGGAACAGACCCACTGCAATCGCGAGCAAGATCACGATCGTGGCGGCCGTGTATGCCGCAAACTTCAGCAGTCGTCTAAAGAGTCCTTTCATAGTCGCCGGTCAACGCCTAAACAAGAACGACATCGAACTGGTCCTGCAGGTACAGGGCTTCAGTTTGCAAACGAATCGATTTACCGGTCTGTTCCTCAACATCGGCCAGACCGGCTGCCTGTTCGTCGAGCAGCAACTCGATAACATCCTGATGGGCCAGCACCAGTGCTTCGTCGAAATCAAATTGCCGTGCCTGCCGGATAATCTCACGGAACACTTCAAAGCAAACTGTCTCCGCGGTCATCACGAATCCGCGACCGGCACAGGCGGGGCAATCCTCGCACAGTATGTGCTGCAAACTTTCGCGCGTGCGTTTGCGCGTCATTTCAACCAGGCCAAGCGGCGACAACGGCGTGACCTGGTGACGCGCATGGTCCTTGCTCATCGATTCTTCAAGCACACGAATCACGCTGTCCCGGTGTTCGGCTTCGTCCATATCAATGAAGTCGATGATGATAATGCCGCCGAGGTTGCGAAGGCGCAGCTGACGCGCAATGGTCACTGCCGCTTCGAGGTTGGTGCGATAAATCGTGTCTTCAAGGTTCCGGTGGCCGACATAGCCGCCCGTGTTCACATCCACGGTCGTCATCGCTTCGGTCTGGTCAAAAATAACATAACCACCTGATTTCAAGTCTATTTTCCGATCCAGCGCTTTCTGGATCTCTTCCTCGATGCCGTGCAGATCGAAGATTGGCCGACGCCGCTTGTAGCGCACCAGTCGCGGCTCGACCTCGGGCAGGAACGTTGCTGCAAATTCGGTCATTGCCGCGAAGTCCTCCTTGCTGTCAACGAGGATCTGTTCGACGTCACTGGTCACCAGATCGCGCAGCACACGCAACGGCAGGGACAGGTCTTCGTGCACCAGACTTTTTACAGGCTCTTTGCTGTATCGCTGCTGAATGACCTGCCACAGCCGCGTGAGGTACTTGAGGTCGGCATCCAGCGCCTCACGTTCGGCACCCTCCGCAACCGTTCGCACAATGGCCCCGCACTCAAGCCCGTGTTCAGCGAGCAACTCCTCAACCATCGTGCGCAGGCGATCCCGCTCCTCATCGTCTTCAATGCGCGCCGATATACCGACGCCGGAACTCTTCGGCAACAACACCAGGTGCCGGGACGGCAACGTGACGTAAGTCGTCAGGCGTGCGCCCTTGTTGCAGAGGGGGTCCTTGACCACCTGCACGAGCAAGTCGCCGCCTTCGCGCAGCAGATCCCGAATATTCGGCAACTCGTCGTCGCCGTTGTCTTTGCTGCGCCCGCGCTCGATGTCCGATGCATGCAGGAAGGCGGTCCGGTCAAGGCCGATATCGATAAAGGCGGCCTGCATGCCCGGCAGTACGCGCGACACTCGCCCTTTGTAAATGTTGCTGATCAGGCCACGCCGCGCCGCCCGTTCGACGAACACCTCCTGCAGCACGCCATTTTCGAGCAGCGCAGCACGCACCTCACTCGGCGTGACATTGACCAGGATTTCTTCTTTGCTCAACTCGTCGTTCATGCACCACTCGCAGGCTCTGGCAATAACTGGAATCCGGCAGCACCCAGCAGTGCCGCGGTTTCGAAGACGGGCAACCCAACCACACCCGAATAACTCCCCATAATAGACTCGACAAACAGGCCGCCACTACCCTGGATCGCGTAAGCGCCAGCTTTGCCGCGGGGTTCCCCACTGTGCCAGTAGCGGCGCGCCTCGTCCGGACGAATTTCCCGAAATTGCACTTCGGTACTCGATACAGTGGTCGAAACGCGCCCGTCGGCGACGAGTGCCACGCCCGTATACACCTTGTGCGCACGCCCTGAGAGTGCCGACAACATGCGCAGCCCGTCACCCTCGTCCTCCGGCTTGCCGAACACTTCGTTCCCGAGAACCACGGCCGTGTCGGCTCCCAGCACCAGCGCATGGTCCGCACATTGCCGGGCGACGGCCTTTGCTTTGGCGACTGCCAGCCGCTGCACCATCTCAACCGGCGACTCATTGGGCAACGGGCTCTCATCCACGTCCGCAGACATCACCGAAAAGCTCGCGCCCAGCGACTCAAGAATAGCGCGGCGGCGTGGCGACGATGACGCCAGAATCAACAGCAGCTCTTTGTCAGGATCGGTCGACAAGACCCGGTTACTCCGTCTCAGGTTCGGTGGTAAGGATGGCCCGCGCCCAGCGACCACGCGCGGTACATTTGTTCGGCGTAAAGCACACGCGCGAGGCCGTGCGGCAAAGTCAGACGGGTCAGCGACCAGACAAAATCGGCTCGTGAGCGCACTGCCGATGAAACACCGTCGGGACCGCCGATAACAAAACACAGGTCCCGGCCGTCGGTCTGCCACTGAACAAGTTGTTGGGCCAGCGACTTGCTGGAAAGTTGAGTGCCGCGCTCATCGAGCAAGACGACCTGCTCGCCGCCGTCAATTTTACTGAGCAGGTGCTCACCCTCGGTTTCTATCGCGCGCTTGGCTGACTCTTTGCGCGAGCGCTTCGCAGTAGTCAGCAGATCCAGTCGAAAGCGCCACTCGCGCGGAAATCGTGCGGTATAGGATTCGACAGCATCGTCGACCCAAACCGGTTGCCGGTCACCGACAGCTAGCAGTCGAATATGCATAAGAATCCGCTAGATCAATGGTCGGCCGCGGCGCTGCTCGACTTACCGCCAAACGACCAGAGCTTCTCCAGGTTATAGAATTCCCGTACCTTCGGCAGCATCACGTGCACCAGGGCGTCTTCGAGATCCAGCAACACCCATTCGCCGCCTTCCTCGCCCTCGATGCCGATCGGTTTGCGGCCGGCCTCTCGGGCCTTCTCGGCAACATTGTCCACGAGTGCTTTCACGTGCCGATTGGAAGTGCCGCTCGCGACAATCATGAAGTCTGTAACGGTGGTCATGTCACGCACATCAAGTCTGACGATATTCTGTGCCTTGACGTCCTCCAGTGCTGCAACAATTAAATCGCTAAGCTGTTCGCTATTCATTCATCAGGTGCTCTTGTCATATCAATAGGTTTTCCTTTTTTGTGGGTACAAAACTTTATCTGGTATTGCTGTCACAGGAAGCGGTCATCAAGTGTGCCGTAGCAGCGTGTCGTTGCGATTACGCGGCGCACGGCGTCGGGCATCAGGAAGCGTGGATCGCGACCTGCCTCAACCAGCTCACGAATCTCTGTCGACGAAATTTCGAGCTGTGTGACCGCATGAATATGAATCTTGCCATGCGTCGATTCGTGCAGGTCTTCTACCCTGTGAGTGCCACAGCGGCCTAAAAGTTCGCCGAGTGGGCCAATATCGGGCGCCCGCCAGCCGGGCCGGTGAGCCACTACTATGTGCGCCAGCTCCAGAATTTCTTCCCAGCGATGCCAGCGTGGCAGGCCAAGGAACGCGTCCATACCCAGAATCAAGCCGAGCGCGCGGTCCGGAAACTCGGTGCGCAAGGTATGCAGTGTATCAACTGAATAGGACGGACCGTCGCGCTGCAGCTCGCGGTCATCGACAATAAAACCGGGCTGCCCTTCGAGCGCGACCCGCACCATCTCAAATCGCTGGCGCGCATCGGCATAGGTCTTGCCCCGGTGCGGTGGGTCACCACAGGGAATAAAACGCACTTCGGCAAAGCGCAGCGCCTGCAGCATCTCAAACGCTGTGCGCAGATGGCCGTAGTGCACAGGATCAAACGTCCCGCCAAAAACGCCGATAGGCCTCACGCGGCAACCGGTCGGGACTTGGTCTTCCCGAGTGACAGCTGCATGACGATTGCCGCGACCAGTTGCCAGGGGTCGCCGGTCGCCTGCCCTTTTGCCGCTGCGTCGGCGCGGCCCGTGGACTTCAGAAACTGCAACAAGTCGGCATACTGATGACGACTGACCGCGCTACGCACCAGGTTCTGCCGATTGCGCCAGACGCCCGCTTTCTGCATCGCACTGCCGAGCTCCACGTTCTGCTGGATAAGGCTGGCAAGTTTGCACAGCGTCCGCAGCTCACGCGTCAGCGCCCAGACGACAATTACCGGCTCGACGCCTTCGGCGCGCAATCCCGCGAGGACTTTGATGGATCGCCTGGCATCACCTGCCAGTGCCGCGTCTGCAAGTTTGTAGACGTCGTAGCGGCTGCTATTGGCAACGGCCTTACTGACATCGTCGCCGCTGACCGGGCCTTCGCCCAGTAACAGGCGCAATTTCTCAATTTCCTGGCTGGCTGCCAGCAGGTTGCCTTCGACCCGGTCCGCGATCATCGTGATTGCGCTGCGCTCCGGCTGCAAACCTGCCTTGCGCATGCGCTCGGCTATCCAGCCGGGCAACTCGCGCGGGCCAACCGGCCAGATCGTAATGTTCACGCCCGCCGATTCCAGAACCTTGACCCATTTCGACGCGGCGCCGCCACGGTCAAGCTTTGGCGTACTGACCAGCAGCAGAAGCTCAGGGTCAAGCCGTTCCACAAAATCGACAATCGCCTGACCGCCGGCCCTGCCTGGCTTCCCGGTTGGCAATCGCAGCTCCACGATGCGTTGCTCCGCGAACAGCGACAGGTTCGAACCGGAAGCCGTGAGCTGTCCCCAGTCAAACCCGGTGGTCGCAACGTGCAACTCGCGAGCCGTAAACCCCTTCGCCCGGGCAGCATGGCGCACCTGGTCCAGCGCCTCGTCAACGAGTAAGTGCTCGTCGCCGGAAACCAGGTAACAGGGTGCCAGATTGTTCTTCAGATGCGGAGTGAGCTGATTGGCCTGAAGTTTCAAGGCGTCTCCGTCATTCGAGCTGGTCCAGGCGGATCGACTCGCCTTCCAGTAGAACCGGAATGCCGTTAGCGATCGGGTAGAGGATTTTCTGGTCGTCTGTCACCAGTGCTTCGTCGAGTACTGCATCAAGAACCGTACCGGCGCGGTTACTGATTTTGCCGTTTTCGATAGCCGCATTGATCCTTCCGATCGTCTCGCGGCGCGCGAGTGACAGACCTTTGTGCGTGACAGGGCAACGCAATATGTGCAGCAGACGTTTATCCATAAGACTTCCAGAGCGATAACACCACGACCAAGGAGGATTTACAAGCGCCTTACAGGCCCGTTTCCAGCGCCTGGGCCAGCTCGTCGTTGGCACACAGGCGCGCGGCCTCAATCGCGGCGGGCAGATCGTCGGTGAAGGGTCGAAATGCGTCATTTTCCATCCGGCACCGGAGCATCAGCTTGACCGCTTTTACTGTCTCGCCAGCCGCCAGCAGGCGCGCAAGGTAGTGCTGTGCAAAATACAGCGCCGTAGCCGGGTTTTCCCAGCGCAGCATCTGCGCGAAAAACCAGACCCAGGCCTCGTCGGCCTGCGGGTCGGCGCCGAGTTCCTGCGTGACAAAGCGCAAGGCGCCGTCCCGGTTACCACGGCTCGCCAGTCCATAGGCGTGATTGAGAACTCCGGTCCGCTCGGCCAAGATGCTCGCCGTCTGCTGCGCTTCGCCCGGGGTTTCCGGTTCCGGTATATCGACCTCATTCACAAGGTCGTCGTCGAGCGCGATACGGCCGATGACCGCAAACAGCGCAAACAGGAGGTAGCCACCGAGAATCGCACGGGTACTGGTGCCCACCCCTGACAGCGGCATGCACAAGAGCGCAAGTGCAGTAAGCGTGAACACGGCGTAGAGATACGACAAACCGGTGGCTGAAATGTAACGCGCGATGGCCAGCGGGTTGATACTTTGCACGGCAGAGTGCGTTATCGCGAGCACACCCACGGAGCCCGGTAATGCAAACGCGAACAAGATGGCGACGGCCGCAGCAGGCGCCTCACCGAACCGCTGGCGAAGATAAGCACAGACCACTGCGGCGCCAACACCGAGCGCGAACGGCAGCAGCGGCCAGATGCTGGATAGCAACATGAACTGTTCCGCGGTGGGTGGCTCAATGCTGCGTCCGCGCGCACGGTCTTCGGTGACCTGCATCAGGAACCGCATGAGCCCGGGCAACAGGAAGAGCGCGAAGACCAGCGCCAGACCAAGGCCCGCAACGGGACTCAGCGAGCTGATGAGCGTCAGGGAAGCAAGCAACAAGAGAAATGCCACCAGCGTGAAGACAACCGGCAGCGACCGCGCCGGCAGCGTCAGTTCGCGCAGGAACTCAGCGGGGCTCATGGTCGCCGTTACCCTCTGGCGGCACGGGATCGTAGCCGGAGCCACCCCAGGGATGACAGCGCGCGATACGCTTCACGGCCAGCGCGCTACCGCGAAACGCACCGTACTGGCGCAAGGCGGTCACGGCGTACTCGGAGCAACTCGGTTGAAAACGGCAATTGGCGCCCAACCACGGCGAAATCGCATAGCGATAAATTTGCACGAGCAAGAGCAGCGGCCAGGCTAATAGACGGCCCAGCCAGCGCATCAACCTGCTTCCACTGCCTCAGCCGCAAATCGCCGTATGGCTTGCAGCATCGAATGCAGACCGGTGCTGCGCGTAGCGCTGAGATGGTTTTCGAGCTTGAGTGCCGCCACAAAATCCGGCGGTGTGTCGAGAATATCCTGCGGCTTCTTGCCGCTGTAAATGCGCAACAGCATTGCGATCAGGCCCGAGACGATCGCCGCATCACTGATCGCCTGAAACTCAAGGCGATCGCCGTGTTGCTCGGCGACAAACCAGACCTGAGACTGGCAACCGCGGATCCTGTTTTCCTCGGTGCGCAGCTCTTCAGGAAACTCGGGCAGTCGCCGGCCCAGGTCGATCAGGTACTGGTAGCGATCCATCCAGTCATCGAAAAACTGGAACTCCTCGATCATCTCCTGCTGCGCAGTTTCGACTTCATTACTCATGCTTGCATCGTCGTCGCAGCGTCAGGCCCGACGCCAGCTCGTGCCGTCAGGACCGTCCTCAATGCGAACACCCGCCGCAAGTAACTGGTCGCGAATAGCGTCGGCCGTCGTGAAATCCTTGTCGGCCTTTGCTGCGCGACGCTTCTCGATCAACGCCTCTATTTCTTCGGAACCGAGCTCGCCTTCAACGTCGCCAGCAAACCAGTCTTCAGGGTCCTGCTGCAAAAGCCCCATCAACTGGCCGCTTGCCAGCATGGCCGCCGCGAGCTGCTCACGCGTCGCGGCGTCTGTCGTCTTGTTGAGCGAACGCGCCAGCGAGAAAAACTCGGCCATTGCCTTGGGCGTATTGAGATCATCCTCGAGTGCCGCGAGCAGGCCCGCTGGCGGTTCCGCCGCACGCAGGGCGGCGTCGCTAACCGTTACGCCGCGGATGGCACCGTACAGGCGATCCAGCATTCGGCTGGCGGACTCGATCGTTTCATCCGACCAGTCCAGCGGCTGCCGGTAATGCGCCGACAGCAAAGCAAGACGAATGACTTCGCCGGGTATCTGTTTGATCAGATCGTGCACAAGCAGCACGTTGCCCAGCGACTTTGACATTTTCTCGTGGTCGAGGCTCAGGAAACCGTTGTGCAGCCAGTAACGCGCAAACGCCTGGCCATCGTGGGCAGAGGTCGACTGCGCCATCTCGTTTTCATGGTGCGGGAAGACAAGGTCCTGGCCGCCGGCATGAATATCAATGGTGTTGCCGAGGTGTTTCTCGGCCATTGCCGAACACTCGATGTGCCAGCCTGGCCGGCCGCGGCCCCAAGGTGAGTCCCAGCCGGGCAGTTCGGGGGTCGAGGGTTTCCAGAGCACAAAGTCGTGCGCGGCCTTCTTGTACGGCGCCACTTCGATGCGCGCACCCGCGATCATCTCGCGCAAGTCACGTTTCGAGAGCGTCCCGTAATCAGGGTTTGAATCAACATCGAACAGCACATGGCCTTCTGCTTCATAGGCATGGCCCTTCTCGATCAGCGCCGAGATCATGCTGATCATTTCACCGATATGATCGGTGGCACAGGGTTCGATATCGGGCGGCAAGACGCCCAGCGCGCCCATGTCTTCATTGTAAGCGCGCTTGAACCGCTCGGTGATCTCGCCGATGGGCTTGCCAGACTCGATCGCCGCGGCATTGATCTTGTCGTCAACATCGGTGAAATTTCTCGCGAAGGTCAGGTCATAGTGCCGCCGCAAGAGGCGCGCGAGCACGTCGAAGACGACAGCCGGGCGCGCATTGCCGATGTGAGCGTAGTTGTAGACCGTCGGGCCGCACAGGTACATCGTTACACGCCCCTCATTGAGGGGTTCGAAAGGAACCTTGCTACCGCGCAACGTGTCGTGCAATTGAATCGTCATGGCTTAAGTATCACCGGAAACCGGTTTGGCTGCTGGAAAAAGGGGCAATCATAGCAATATTGCCGGGTAGCGAAAGCATCGGACCGCTGGTAATCTGCCCCGCCAGCCTCAATCTGTCAGAGTTTTTCAAGATGTCCGACGCAAACGTCAAATTTGTAGCCCGCCAGACCATCGAGCAAGTGGAAGAAGGCAGCGACCTCGCGCCAAAGTTCGATGACCGTGGTCTGATTACGGTTGTGACAACCGATGCCACGAGCGGCGAGCTCCTGATGCAAGGCTATATGAATGCCCAGGCGCTGCAGCTCACGATCGAAACAGGCGAAGCGCACTACTACAGCCGCAGTCGGCAGGTCCTGTGGCATAAGGGCGCGACCAGCGGCTTCGTACAGCGGGTCCGCGAATTACTGGTGGACGATGATCAGGATTGCATCTGGTTGCGCGTGGACGTGGAAGGCGGCGCGAGTTGCCATGTCGGTTACCGAAGCTGTTTTTATCGCCGCGTGCCGACCGGCGCCGAGTTCTCGAACAAGCAGAAAGACGGTCACGTCGACTTGGTCTGGACCGACAAGGAAAAAGTCTTCGACCCGGTTGAGGTGTACGGCGACGCGCCAAATCCAACGATTGTCTGAAGCGGGCGCACGTCTAGCCGCGCCTGCAAAAACGCGCCTGCAAAAAGAAGAGTCACAACTGGACGAGGAACTCGGCCTGTAAGAAAGGCGCTGACTAAATCTGAGCGCGAACAGGTCTTGGCCAACACGGACACACGTTGCCACATTTGCGGCGGTGAGATAAACAAAACAGGCTACTAACTCCGCCGCCCCAGCCGTGTCTGGCGGCGACGGACCGCGGCGGGTTGTGGGTCGCGCGCGGCGGTTGCACGTACCTGCAGCGCGTACTCGATGCTGCCCATGAGCCAGAAGAAATAGCCCAGCAACTCGATGAACTCCTCCAGCGCGAGTTTGACGACGCGCATGTAGCCGTCGCCCATAATCGCTTGCCAGAGTGGTTCGTGCCCGACGAGCCTTACAAACGAGAACAACACAAATGCACCCGCGAACATCAGCATCAGGCCGGGCGATGGCCAGATGCGTGCAAGCGTAACCTGGAGGCGCTTACGGTGACGAACCGTGTACGCAATGACGAGTGCGGCCGTGATACCCAGTAGCACCTGCCAAAAATTATCGGCTATGTAGCGATCGAGAAAGTAGTCGAGCTCACGGATAAAAAACGCTATTGCCAGGCCGCCGAAGGGGAATGCCAGTGGCCGTTGCGAGGGATAACGCAACGCTACCCAGCCCATCAGGAGACCGCACACAGCGATGATCAAGGGCTGAATCATTTCCAGCACCGAGTATTCGCTGGTACCGCGAATGTCTGCCGGGTTGACAAAAACCTGTAGCTGCAAGCTGCCCGGGTAGGTAACCTCCAGCCAGGTCAGCGCCCATAGCACCAACGTCAGAAACAGGAAATAAAGCGAGTAGCGAATCCAGGCCATAAGCGACTATACACTGCGCACTGGCGAGATTATAAGCTTATGATTAGCAAGTTATTTTACTCAGACCCGGCGCAAGCGGAACGTGGGCTTGTCATCGGCTTTAAGTAACTGCTGATCGAGCAACCAACCGCGCGCATCGCCGGCATCTTCGGCAAACCAGCGCGCCGTGCTCCCGAGCCTGAAACTGTATCCCCAGGCATCCATGTCCTGCATAAGCCGCTGGGCACCTACGCCAGGCAACTCATCGGCCAGTACGACTTGCAGGTAACACACAGCTGCTTCTTCCAGGTCATCGCCGCCCGCGTCGCGGTGCACAACACTACGCCGCCTGTCGTCCATGCAGATCAGATGGGCCGTCTCGTGCAACAGGGAATGGACGGGGGTATCACCGCGCACATTCACGCAACGGCCAACAATGCCTGCTTCCGGCTCACCCCAGAAACTGCCTTCGATCGCCGCGCCCGCAGGCACTACCTGCAAGCGCAAACCATAGCGCTCCAGCAGTCCCGCCAGGTATTCGGTTTGGATGTCGTCAACCGTGAACACGGTCTAGTGTGCAGAAATCTGTTCCAGCACGATCCGCACGAGATCTTTAGCGATAGCATCGCGCAGCAACTGTTCTTCTTTTTCCTTGCCAAGCACCAGCGTCGCATCGTAGGTGTAGTCGCGCGTCAGGGTGAGATCCTGCACATCGAGCAGGATGTCTTCGCCGCTCAGCACACTGTAGCGAATCGAGTAATACACTTCGTACTCGGTCGGCACGTTGCGCGCAGACACTGACAATACGCGCTGGTCCGTATCATCGAGATAGATAACCAGCGTAGCGGTGGCCCGATCTTCTTCATCAACCAGGTTGATACCAGACGCCAGCAACTCACGCCGCAGCTTCAGATAAAAAACACTGTGCGTGTCGTCCGTCTGGATATAGGTCTGTTGCATGACCGCCGGCAATTCAAGCCGACCCTGCAAGTGCAGACCGCAAGCGGTGAGGCTCGCGGCAAACAGTATCAGCGTGGCTCTAAACAACGATATTCACCAGTCGCCCGGGCACGACAATCGTTTTACGAATCGTCTTGCCGTCGATAAACCGTTGCACGTTTGCGTCTGCCAGCGACAGCTCAATAATCTGCTCCTTGCTGGCATCAGCCGCCACCGAAATCTTGCCGCGCAGTTTGCCGTTAACCTGCACCACGAGCTCAAGCTGATCCTGAACAAGCGCATCGGGGTCAAAAGCCGGCCATGTCTCGTCAACAATCGGCGTGCTATTACCCAACACTTTCCAGAGCGCATCACAGATATGCGGCACCATCGGCGAGAGCATGAGCACCACAGCACTCAGGGCTTCGCGCTCAACGGCACGTCCAGTCTCAGACGAATCATCGAACTTGCCAACTGCGTTCAGAAGCTCCATCGCTGCCGCGACCGCTGTATTGAAAGAATGCCGTCGGCCGATATCATCGGATATTTTCTCTATCGCAAGATGCGTCTTGCGGCGCAATTCTTTCTGTTCGTCATTCAGCTTGGTCGGCTCTACAGCCGGCGCTTCGCCAGCGGCCGCGTGTGCATGCACAGCATTCCAGAATCGCTTCAGAAACCGGAAGCTCCCCTGCACGCCATCGTCGGACCACTCAAGCGCCTGCTCGGGCGGCGCCGCGAACATCATAAACAGGCGCACGGTATCGGCGCCGTAACTGTCAATGAGCGCTTGCGGATCTACCGTGTTGCCCTTGGCCTTGGACATCTTCGCGCCGTCTTTGAGCACCATGCCCTGGGTCAGCAGGTTGGTGAACGGCTCCGAGGATTCAACGAGTCCTTCGTCGCGCATTACGCGCTGGAAGAAACGTGAATACAGCAGGTGCAGAATCGCGTGTTCGATACCGCCTGTGTACTGGTCAACGGGCATCCAGTAAGCCGCTCGTTCGTCGAGCATTTTGTCGCTTGCATCGGGGCAGGCGTAGCGCGCGAAATACCACGACGACTCAACGAAAGTGTCAAACGTGTCTGTCTCACGGCGCGCGGGCTTGCCGCAATTCGGGCAGCTTGTTTCAAAGAACTCGGGCATGTCGCGCAGCGGCGAACCAACGCCCGTAAACTCAACATCCTCGGGCAACACGACCGGTAACTGGTCTTCCGGAACCGGTACCGCGTCGCAGTCGTCGCAGTAGATGATGGGGATAGGTGCACCCCAGTAACGCTGTCGCGATACGCCCCAGTCGCGCAGGCGATAATTCACCGTGCGACGACCGCGACCGCTTTCCTCAAAATAATCGGCGATCGAATTGAACGCCGCATCAAAATCGAGACCATCGTACTTGCCCGAATTAACCAGGATGCCGTGCTCCAGGTAGGCGGCTTCCTGCACGTCAATGTCACTGCCGTCGGCCGGCGCAATCACCTGCTTGATCGGCAGTTTGTGTTTCGTCGCAAATTCCCAGTCGCGCGCATCGTGGCCCGGAACAGCCATGACCGCACCG